>NZ_JBNQFT010000064.1:0-1089 GCF_050321925.1 Rhodococcus sp. IEGM1339 | reverse complement strand
GGGTTACGTCCATGAGGATGGTGTACGAGCTGGATCCGAATGAGATGGCCGGCGTGTCGTAGCCGAACGAAAGACGGTCACCGCGTGATTCTTCGAGAGACCTACCAAGTCGACTCGAGACAGGACCACACGATGACCACTGCCCACAATATCGACCTGCACCAGCTCGTCGAAGACCGACTCACCGGCGCCAGCCCCGATCTGCTGCGGGAGCTGCTGACGCTGTTCATCCACGCCCTGATGGGCGCCGAGGCCGACGTCCTGTGCGGCGCCGGCTACGGGCAACGCACCGACGACCGCGTCAACTCCCGCAACGGGTATCGGCACCGTGACTTCGACACCCGGGTCGGAACCCTCGATGTCGCCATCCCGAAACTGAGGTCCGGCAGCTACTTCCCGGATTGGCTGCTCGAGCGCCGCAAGCGTGCCGAGCGTGCCCTGACCACGGTGGTCGCCACCTGCTATCTGCTCGGGGTGTCGACCCGCCGGATGGAGAAACTGGTCGAGACGTTGGGTATCACCTCGTTGTCGAAGTCCCAGGTCAGCGTCATGGCGAAGGAGCTCGACGAGCAGGTCGAGGCGTTCCGCAGCCGGCCCCTCGACGCCGGCCCGTACACGTTCGTCGCCGCCGACGCCCTCGTGCTCAAGGTCCGCGAGAACGGCCGGGTGGTCAACGTTCACGCCCTGGTCGCGGTCGGGGTCAACGCCGACGGCTACCGCGAAATCCTGGGCATCGATGTCACCTCCGCCGAGGACGGCGCCGGCTGGCTCACGTTCTTCCGCGGACTGGTCGCCCGCGGGTTATCCGGGGTGAGGTTGGTGACCTCCGATGCCCATGCCGGTCTGGTCGCGGCGATCGGCGCCACCTTGCCCGGTGCATCGTGGCAGCGTTGCCGCACGCATTACGCGACGAATCTGATGGCGGTCACCCCGAAGACGTCGTGGCCGTGGGTGCGCACGCTGTTGCACTCGGTCTACGATCAGCCTGACTCGGAATCTGTTCACGCACAATATGATCGGATCATCGAAGCCCTCGCCGAGAAGCTCCCGAGGGTTGCCGACCACCTCGACGGCGCCCGGGCCGATCTC
>NZ_JBNQFT010000063.1:0-1149 GCF_050321925.1 Rhodococcus sp. IEGM1339 | reverse complement strand
CTAGTGGTCTGTCTGCGATTTGATCTGGTTAAGGGCTTCGCGTCCGCGACGGGCCTTCTCGATGATCGACTCGGCGGTGGCCTTCCAAACGAACGGTTGTGGATCGAGGTTCCAATGGGTAGCCCACACGGTGATGGCGTCGGTGAGCTCGGCGACGTTGGAGAAACTGCCCCGACGCAGACGTTTGTCGGTCAGTTCCTTGAACCAACGTTCGACCAGATTCAGCCACGAACTCGACGTCGGCGTGAAGTGCAGGTGCCAGCGTCGACGGTCCTTGTGGGCCAACCATTTCTGAATCTCCGGTGTCTTGTGTGTCGAGAGATTATCGAGGACGACATGCACTCCCAGCCCACGTGGGACGGTGGCATCTATCTGCTTGAAGAACCGCAGCACGTCGGCACCGGCGTGTCCTTTCCGCAGATCGGTGAGCACCTCACCGGTGGCGATGTTCATCGCCGCGAACAGGTCGATGGTGCCGTTGCGTTTGTAGTCATGTGTCATCGTGCCGGCGCGGCCCTTCTTCATCGGCAACGACGGCTGCGTGCGGTCGAGAGCCTGACACTGGGTCTTCTCGTCGAAGCAGAACACCACCGCCCGCGCCGGCGGATTCAGGTACAAACCCACGACGTCGACGAGTTTGTCCTCGAAGTGCGGATCATTGCTCACCTTGAACGTCTCCACCCGCCACGGGGCCAGACCGTGATCGGCCCAGATCCTGGCCACCGAATCCTTGCCGATCCCCAATCGGGCGGCGAGGGTGCGGGTACTCCAGTGCGTCGAACCGTCGGCAGGTCGTTCCGTGTGGGTGATCCGCAGGACCTCCTCGACCGTCCCCGGCGGCAAACCCGGCTTGCGGCCCCGACCCTTCGCGATCACCCCGACACCATCGACGCCCTTGTCGGCGAACCGTTTCCGCCAGCGGCGCACGGTGTCTGAGTCCACTCCGCACCGACGAGCGATCTCCTCATTGGCGACACCGTCGCAGGCCAGCAGCAAACCCCGCGCTTGGAGGACCTGCCGATGCGGCAGCGATGTCGATGCGGCCATCCGCGCCAGTTCCACACGCTGGGTATCGGTTGCAGGCATGGCCGCCGCAGTCATGACAGGCATACTACAATCTACCGTATTATTTCGCAGACAGACCACTAG
>NZ_JBNQFT010000062.1:0-1193 GCF_050321925.1 Rhodococcus sp. IEGM1339 | reverse complement strand
CGAAGCTTGTGCGTGCGGCGCGGCCGGTCCTGGATCGGTTGGCCGATCAACTCGCCGATGCGCCGGTGACGATCTTGCTCGCCTCGCAGGATGCGACCATCGTCGATCGGCGTGCCGGGCAGCGGTCACTGCTCGGCCGTCTCGACCGTGCCCAGGTCGCCCCGGGGTTCATCTTCGCCGAGGAATGCGCCGGAACCAACGGGATCGGCACCGCCCTCGAAGAACGCAAAGCGTTCCGGGTCCGCGGGGAAGAGCACCTGCTCGAGGCGTTGCATCCGCTGGCCTGTGTCGGCTCCCCGATCGTCGATCCGGTCTCACGCGCGGTGACCGGCATCGTCGACATCACCTGCGAGATCGGCGATGTCAACGAGCTGATGGCACCGCTGGTGCTCTCGGCGGTACGCGATATCGAAGAGCGATTGTTCGCCCTGTCCGCCCGCAGCGAGCAGAACCTGCTGCGCGAATACATGCGCAGCAAACGCCGCGGCCACGCCGCGGTGGTGGCGATGAGCCGGGACACGGTGATCGCGACCCCGACGGTGTCACGGTTGATGGACTCGACCGATCAGATGATGATCTGGGACTGGATCAGCACCCATCTGGCCGCCAAGGACGAATGGGAAGGACCGCTGCGTTTCGCCGACGGGATCGACGTGCGGGTCCATGCCCGCCGGGTCGGTGAGTCCACCGATCCGCTCAGCGCGATCCTCGAACTGCGCCCGCTGGCCTCCCCGGCTCCGCCGCGACCGCGCGCCCGCCTGGCCCCCGCCGCGCCCGCCGGTGCGGCGCCGGCGACGCGTATCGCCGGCCGCAGCCTGGCCGCGCACCGACTCCAGGACCGGGTCGACGAGATCACCGCGACCGTCGCGCCGATGCTGATCGTCGGTGAGTCCGGTGTCGGCAAAACCCGTCTGGCGCGGCAGATCCAGCACCGCTGGGGCCGGCACGACCCGGTCCCGAGCGTCGATGCGTCGACGTTGACCCCCTCGGCGGTGGCCGAGTTGCGGGCGCGTCTGTCCGGCAGTTTCGCGTGCATCATCGAGCACCTCGACGAGGTCCCCGACGACGCTGTGGCTTCTACCCGGCGGTTGCTCGACGCTGCCGTCGAGCTGGGTGCACCGGTGATCGCCACCGCCACCTCGAGCACCCCCGACGATCTGCGGCATCAGGTGCAGACCCATGTGCGGCGCAGT
>NZ_JBNQFT010000061.1:0-1257 GCF_050321925.1 Rhodococcus sp. IEGM1339 | reverse complement strand
TGGTCGCATCCTGCGAGGCGAGCAAGATCGTCACCGGCGCATCGGCGAGTTGATCGGCCAACCGATCCAGGACCGGCCGCGCCGCACGCACAAGCTTCGGATCGGTGGGTGCGTCGTCGATATAGCGCAGTGGAGAACTGTCGGGTGTCACTCCCAGTGCGAGGCAGCGGCGCCAGGACTGCTCGATCTCCGGCCGTACTTTCGGTATGGGATTCTCACAGCTATCGGAACCGTGTTCTTCTGCTTGCTCACGGAACCGGTCGGTTACCACACATCCACCTCCGAAGACCTCACGGCGAGAACGGACTCTATGCAAACGAGGTGACACCGGTTCGGAGTGTCCCAGAACGCTACACCGGGAGTTTCTGGACTTGTCTTCGGTGCGGGCGCACCTTGTCCAGTGTGTTCACCGGCGTCTTGATGGCCTGTCGATCCGCACGGTGGCGGAACACGATGCTATTCGTCGTGCAGTGTTCCATCTCCTCTGCAGGACCAGGGCCGTTTCGGCCGATGCCATTCCGGCCGATCGGTCCGGCGGAGTCGGCGGAAGTGAACAGCGGGGAGGTGTGCGTTGGCATTGTCGGCGAGGCCGTGCGTCTGCGCGCGTCCGTTCGCACCGTGTTCCCCTGGAACGACGCTGGTGCGTCACGAAAGCTGTTGGTTGGCAGTGTGACCCCTACTGTCTACCATCAATGCTCCGTGAACTGTATGTGTATATCACAGGGTTCCTGCGCGTGACCACGAGGTGCGTAGCTACCAGTGGGTTTCGTGGCCGGGCAGGGTTCCGGGGACAGTGGAGTCGGCCGTGTGGCATTGATCCGGGCGTTCGGAACTCGTCCGTATCTGTCCGACCGGAACCCACTGTTGTGGGAGTGTACTCGGCGCCGGACTCAGGGGGCGGAGTCGTTCGCCGGCGGCGTTGGCAAAAAGATGCGGCCTGTCGGGAGATGGGAAGGGGACAGGATGTCACCGGTGCTCGTGGGCGGGTGCTCCGGTGTTGCGGTATCGGAACGGATGAAGAGCCATGTAATTTGCTGTTACGGCGAGTTTTTCGCTAGTCTTTTGGTGTTGGAGCGAGTCGCCCTATCGGGGAGGGCGGGGCCTTGTTTCAACATTCTGTTCTCCGTGCTTGGAACCTCGCCCCTGCTGTTCCGAGTTGCTAGTGGTCTGTCTGCGATTTGATCTGGTTAAGGGCTTCGCGTCCGCGACGGGCCTTCTCGATGATCGACTCGGCGGTGGCCTTCCAAACGAACGGTT
>NZ_JBNQFT010000060.1:0-1267 GCF_050321925.1 Rhodococcus sp. IEGM1339 | reverse complement strand
GGGACTGCTGCACGGATAGGTGACATCTGAACTGTGGTGCCGTGAGGCACTGCTGGAAGGATGGACCCCGTGCCCAAGCCCTATCCGAAAGAGTTCCGCGACGACGTCGTCCGCGTGGCCCGCAACCGCGAACCAGGTCAGCACCTGCGGCAGATCGCCGCCGACTTCGGCATCAGCGAATCCTGCCTGACCAACTGGCTCAGGAATGCCGACGTCGAGGACGGCACCAAGCCAGGGACGACGAACGAGGAGTCCAGAGAGAACCGCGAGCTGAGAAAGCGGATCCGGTTGCTTGAGCAGGAGAACGAAGTGCTGCGGCGGGCCGCGGCGTATCTATCACAGGCGAATCTTCCGGGAAAATGATGTACCCGCTCGTCCGCGAGCTGGCCGCCGGCGGGATTCCCGTCGCGGTGACGTGCCGGGTTCTGGGGATCGCGCGCCAGCCGTACTACCGGTGGCTCGCCGACCCGGTCACCGACGCCGAACTCGAGGAGGCGTACCGGGCGAACGCCCTGTTCGACGCCCACCGCGAGGACCCGGAGTTCGGCTACCGGTTCCTCGCCGACGAAGCCCGCGATGCGGGCGAGTCGATGTCGGACCGCACGGCGTGGCGGATCTGTTCGACCAACAGGTGGTGGAGTGTGTTCGGCAAGAAACGTGGCTCGAAGAAGGGCCGCTCCGGGCCGCCGGTGCACGATGATCTCGTCGGCCGCGTCTTCACCGCGGATGCTCCAAACACTTT
This sequence comes from Rhodococcus sp. IEGM1339, assembly GCF_050321925.1. Lineage (NCBI taxonomy): Bacteria > Bacillati > Actinomycetota > Actinomycetes > Mycobacteriales > Nocardiaceae > Rhodococcus > Rhodococcus sp. IEGM1339. Next base: position 525 of record NZ_JBNQFT010000060.1, on the reverse strand, counting down.
GTGGCTCACCGATATCACCGAACACAGAACCGAGGAAGGCAAGCTCTACCTGTGTGCGGTCAAGGACGTGTACTCGAACCGGATCGTCGGCTACTCGATCAGCGATCGGATGAAATCCCGTCTGGCTGTCACGGCCCTCGAATCGGCAGTGGCACGGCGGGACTCGGTTGCCGGATGTGTGGTTCATTCCGACCGTGGATCGCAATTTCGCAGCCGGAAATTTGTCCGCGCCCTCGCCCGCCACGACCTGGTCGGATCGATGGGTCGGGTGGGTGCGGCCGGCGACAATGCCGCGATGGAATCGTTCTTTGCGCTGCTCCAGAAGAACGTCCTCGACCGGCAGAGATGGGCCACACGCGAGCAGTTGCGCATCGCGATCGTGACTTGGATCGAGCGGACCTATCACCGCCGGCGACGTCAGCTCCGGCTCGGCAGATTGACGCCTGTCGAGTTCGAGACCATCATGACCACACCAGCCACACAGGCTGCGTGACCGAATCTGTCACCGGATCGTGCAGCAGTCCC
>NZ_JBNQFT010000059.1:0-1390 GCF_050321925.1 Rhodococcus sp. IEGM1339 | reverse complement strand
AACTGCGACACTCCTATTGACTTGCTGTCAAGCGGCGGTCGTTTGGCGTCGAGGCTGCAGCGTCTGGACGATGAGTGGATAGAGCTGCCGAACGAGATACCGTTTCAGGCAGCGGATGATTTCCATCTTCGTCTTGCCTTCCGCGATCCGTCGTGTCGCGTAGTTACGGGTCTGCTGGTCGTAGCGCAGCCGCACGAGCACGATGTGGTAGAGCGCTGAGTTCGCCTGCCGGTCGCCTGCGCGGTTGAGTCGGTGACGGTTGGTCTTGCCCGACGACGCCGGTATCGGACAGGCTCCGGCCAGTGCCGCGAACGCGGCTTCCGAGCGTAGCCTGTCAGGGTTGTCGCCGGCGGTGATCAGCAGCTGCGCCACGGTGTCTCGGCCGCAGCCGAAGACGCTCATCAGGTCCGGGGCATGGTCTTCGAGTAGCCGTTGCAGGTGCCCGGACAAGTCCTCGATCTGCTCGGTCAGTGCTTGCCAGCGCCGCGCCAGCAGCCGCAGGCTGTAGGCCGTGGCCTCGGCTGCGGTCACCGGCGCAGGTGTCGGTCGTGACGCCGCCAGCGCAGCGATCAACTTGGTGTTCGACAGGCCCCGGTAACGCGAACGCAGCTCCTCTGGCGCCGTGATCAGCATGCCCTTGATCTGGTTGATCGTCGCTGTCCTGGCGGTCAGTGCAGACGACCTCGAGGTGCGCAGCACCCGGAGCGACTCCACCAACCCATCGCCACCCTTGGGTGCGGCGCTGGCTCGACCCGACAGCACCGCCTCAGCGGCCGAATAGGCGTCGAAGGGATCGCTCTTGCCGCGAATCCGGCGATCGAACCGGTTGGGGCGGTTGACCTCACTGACCGCGATGCCCGCGACCTGCATCGCACGACTGACCCCAGCCCCGTACGAGCCGGTGCACTCGATGCCTACCTTCACCAGCCCAGGCCAGGACCGCAGGAACCGCAACGCCGCCTGGTAGCCGGCCGCGGTCGCTGGGACCTGTACATCTGCCAGTCGTCGTCCGGTGGCATCGATCGCTGCGACGTGGTGGGTGTCGGCGTGGGTATCGATTCCGCCGTAGACCTCGAGGTGATCCTGATTCACCATGGGACTGCGCCCTTCCATCTTGTCGGGTGCGCAGTCCGGCCGGGCGTCAGTCAGTTCACTATCGGGGATCTCGCCAGACTCCTATCAGGACATGACGGCCCGCCGGGCTGCACTCAAACGAGTGAGCCGAGCCGGTCGACACGTCGCAGACAGGACAGCCACCAACCTGCAGTGGCGTCAGAAGAGCCGTGAGCCAGACCCGCCCACCAGACCCATCCTGCGCCCACCGAGCCGAGACCGTCACGCCCATCAAGGAGTCAGACCAACCGGTCCACGAGATCCATAGTGAAGAGCC
>NZ_JBNQFT010000058.1:0-1418 GCF_050321925.1 Rhodococcus sp. IEGM1339 | reverse complement strand
CCTGAGTTGGCTCACGTATTCGGCATGAACGACGGCTCACGTCTGTGACCTGCTGGTTCTCGCCGTGATCGAGCTGATTTCACGCACTAACAGCCCGGGTTTTAGGCTCAGCGGGTGGCGTTTATCAGGAAGGTGCGCACCAAGTCCGGGGCCACGGCCGTGCAGGTCGCCCGATATGTGGGCGGCCGGCAGGAGATCGTCAAACACATCGGTTCCGCCCACACCGACGTCGAACTCGGCATGCTCCTCGAACGCGCTCGCGCCTGGCTCGAACCCGACCAGCAGGCCCTCGATCTGGGCGTCACGCCTCAGATTCCCGTGGAAAAGCCGCTGGTCACCGGGCAGAGCGCACTGCTCGAACCGGAAGCTGAACCTGTGCAGGTTGACGTGCCGGGACGTACCGAATCGACCGGGTCGGTGCTGCTGCGGCAGGTGCTGGCCGAGGTGTACGACCAGCTCGGCTTCGGGATCGTCGACGATGCGGTGTTCCGCGACCTGGTGATCGCTCGCATCGTCGAACCCGGCTCGAAGCTCGACGCCGGCCGGGTCCTGCAGGACCTCGGGGCGGACCCGCCGAGCTACGCGACGATCAAACGTCACTTGGGTCAGGTCATCACCGGAAAGTACCGGGACCGCATCGCCGAGAAATGTTTCGCCCATGCCGCCGAAACCGGTGGCTTGAGCCTGTTGTTGTACGACGTGACGACCTTGTATTTCGAGGCCGAAAAGGAAGATGACCTGCGGAAAGTCGGATACTCGAAGGAGCGTCGGGTCGACCCGCAGATCGTCGTCGGGTTGCTCGTCGATCGCACCGGTTTCCCCCTCGAGATCGGATGCTACGAGGGCAATTCGGCCGAGACCCACACGATCGTGCCGATCGTGCGGCAGTTCCAGGCCCGCCATGACCTCGACGGGGTCGAGATGGTCGTCGCCGCCGACGCCGGGATGTTGTCCGCGTCCAATCTCGCAGCACTGGACGAGGCCGGACTCAAGTTCATCGTCGGATCCCGCGCCACGAAAGCGCCTGGTGATCTCGCCTCCCACTTTCATTGGAACGGCAATGTTTTCACCGATGGGCAGATCATCGACACGATCACGCCACGGCACGGCCGCTCGGTGGTCAACAACTCTCGCAAGCGCGCCGAACCGGTATGGGATCGGGCGGCGCATCCGAATGCGTGGCGGGCGGTGTGGCAGTACTCGCGCAGCCGCGCCGCCCGGGACGAGAAGACACTCAACGCGCAGGAAGCCCGCGCCCGGGCCGTGGTCGACGGGGACACCGCACCGAAGTCGACGCGATTCGTGAAGACAACTGCGAAAGGCCGGCGACTGGATACTGCGTCGCTCGAACGAGCCCGGATGCTCGTCGGGCTGAAGGGATATGTCACCAATCTTCCTGTCTCGCTGATGGACCCGGG
>NZ_JBNQFT010000057.1:0-1452 GCF_050321925.1 Rhodococcus sp. IEGM1339 | reverse complement strand
CAATACCGTTAAGTTAGTGACTCACTATGGTGCATATCGGTGACTGGGTGGGTTGTGGATGGTGTTGGTGGTGCGCGCGTTTCGCGGCCCATTTGAGGACCTTGCGTTTGACGACGCGGGGGTTGGCGCGGTGTCGGCGTACCGGGTTGATACGGCGCAGGAGTTTGGCGATGCCCTGATCCCACAGTCGGGTGGCGGCCTGGTGGTTATGAGGGGGAAAAAGAGCTGTGGGACAGGGATCGTCGGGTTATCCGCAGGGCCGCGACGAAGGACATCCGGTCCGGGTCGTGACCGCCGGCGGTCGCGGCGTCGCGCATCAGGGTGCGGATGGCGTAGTGGCAGCACAGGTGCCCCCAGATTTCCTGCAGGACCAGTGGTGGGGATTTCGACCGCAGGACCGCTCGTGGTCCGCGTTGGTGGGTTTTCAGTTCGTCGAAGGTGTTCTCGATTTCCCAGCGTTGGGCGTAGGCGAGGGCGAGTTCTTCCGCGGTGGCGTCGGAGGGGTCGAGGATCGTGGTCAGCAGCCGGTACTGCTCGGGGTTCTCCCGGCCGTCGTCGAGGGTGTAGTCGATGACGCGCACCGTCAGCGGTGTTCGCTGCTGCCGATTCTTTCCGGAGGTGGGGATGATCTGTGCCAGCCAGGATCCGTCGTCGAGGGTCTCGACATGGCGGGGCGAGAGCGTCGATTTGACCCTCCACAGCAGGTCGGCGCCGGTAGCGGCGGCGCGGGTCCACATGTCGAATCCGTAGATTCCCCGGTCGGCGAGCAGCAGCATCCCCGGTGCGAGGGTGTCCATCAGATCGTGCGACAGCTCCCGCTCGGAGGTGCGACACGATCCGATCGCGGCGTCGAATACCGCGTGGGTGCCGCATTCGGCGAGGGCCACCAGCCGCGCCTGCGGGAACGCGGACTGCTCGCCCCGGCTCGATGCCGGCCGCCCGAAATGCTCGGCGTTGGCCGGGGTATCGGGAAGGTCGAGGCAGGTCCCGTCGAGGGCCACCAACCGGCGCCCCGCCAGCCAGGATCCGGGTGTCTCCGCGTCGGCGAGCGGTCGCGCGACACGGCGGAACAGCTCCCGCACCGGTTCGTATCCCAGACGGGACCGGGCCTGGAAGATCGCCGATTTGGTCGGCGGCGACCAGGACTGCGACCATCCCGACGACCACGACAAACCGTCGGTGAGCTGCTCGAAGACCTCCTCGTAGGAGCCTTGCGAATTCAATGCCATCCCGATCGAGAAGTACGCCGTCACGCGAGCGGTCAACGACCGACTGCGCTGCTCCCTGCGACCGCATTCCGCGATCACCTCATCGACCAAGGACGCGGGAAACGCCCTGGTCAACAACCCCACCGACACCACATCCGACAACCGCCGATCCGAGACCGGCTTCACCCATCCACTCCGAGGCACACCTCATCGTAACGCAAACCCCCCTAACTGAACGGTATTG
>NZ_JBNQFT010000056.1:0-1512 GCF_050321925.1 Rhodococcus sp. IEGM1339 | reverse complement strand
GATCGAGCCGACACCGCCAGCATGCGCCCCGCATCACCGTCGGCCCCGGATCTCACGCCGCACTCATGATCGTGTCGTGGGAGGGCCGGTTAACCGATCTCGGGTTGTTGGACCAGATCTTCTGCCAGTGTGCTTTCGGGAACGCGGTGAACGCGAGCACGTCGTGTTTGGCGGCTTCCATCAACGCCGCGACCTTCGGAAACGACCCGGAGAAGGTGTCGGTGACCTGGTCCCACTGCGCGGCCACCTCGACCGGGTCGGTGTGCGCGAAGATCGTCTTGACCGCCGCCATCACCGGCGGCACATGCTTCGAGGTCACCGCGGCTCGGATGTTGCGCATGAAATGCACCCGGCACCGCTGCCACGACGAGCCCGCGAACTGCTGCATCACCGCAGCTTTGAGCCCACTGTGGGCGTCGGAGATCACCAGATGCACCCCCGACAGACCACGGGCTTTGAGGCTGGTGAGGAACTCACGCCAGAATTCGAAGGATTCACTGTCGCCGACCGCGGTGCCCAGAACCTCGCGGCTACCGTCGATCGATACCCCGGTCGCGACCACCAGCGCCTGCGAGACCACGTGCGCACCGACCCGGACCTTGCAGAACGTCGCGTCGAGGAAGACGTACGGAAAGCTCGTGTGCGTCAGCGTCCGTTCGCGGAACCGGGCGATCTCGGTATCGAGGCCGGCGCAGATCCGCGAGACCTCCGACTTCGAGATCCCGGATTCGACCCCCAACGCACCGACCAGGTCATCGACGCTGCGGGTGGAGACGCCGTGCACATACGCTTCCATCACCACCGCATACAGCGCCTTGTCGATCCGCCGACGCCGTTCGAGCAAGGATGGGAAGAACGACCCGGACCGCAGCTTGGGAATCTTGACGTCCACATCACCGCTGGTGGTCGACACCGTCTTGGTGCGATGCCCGTTGCGATGGGTGGTGCGCTGCTCGGTGCGTTCGTAGCGGCCGGCGCCGAGTTTGTCGGTGGCTTCGGCTTCGATCAGAGCTTGCAGTCCGGTGCGGATCAGTTCGGCGAACACGCTGGTGCTGTCGGCGCCCTCGAGTGCGTCGAGTTGGGCGAGCAGTGCAGAATGGTCGTGGGTCATCGCGTAGCTGCTTTCTGTGAGTCACTGTGAGAGGTAACTCGTTGATCACTACGCGATGGCCCACCCTCACCGAGGGAGCGACACGCCGCGGACCTGGCCGGATGTCCTCAGCCGATTCCCACCACTCCCCGGGACTTACCCGCCGAAGATTCCCGTTCGCAAATGAACGCATCTTGGTACCTTCGCTGGCATCTTGGACCGACAGAGGTTCGATAGTCCAAACCCACCCCTTGCTGAAACCGTTCTTGCTCGTACGGACCCCAGCCCTTCTCCGCGCTTTCTTCACCGCGTTGTCAGTTAACCCCAATACCGTTCAGTTAGGGGGGTTTGCGTTACGATGAGGTGTGCCTCGGAGTGGATGGGTGAAGCCGGTCTCGGATCGGCGGTTGTCGGATGTGGTG
>NZ_JBNQFT010000055.1:0-1554 GCF_050321925.1 Rhodococcus sp. IEGM1339 | reverse complement strand
AATTCGGTAGTTGTCAACCTGTCTGAGACAGGTGGTGGATGTTGATCCCTGTAGACCCGGGCAGTTCCGGCGCACGAGGCGCACGCCGGAACCGCTCGGGAAACTCCGCTGCATACTCATCGAGCATCTGCTGACGCAACCGCCGAACCGCAACAGCAGAACCGTCGAACACCGACGCCGGAGTATGCCGACCGAGCCCACTGTGCCGATGCTCGGTGGCATACCGATGCAGAAAACCCGCGGTCCACTCCCTGGCATGATCGATCGAATCGAACACCGGCGGGCAGGTCAGGTCGTACTTGACGGTCTTGAACAACGACTCCGAAAACGGATTGTCGTCACTGACCCGAGGACGGGAAAACGACGCGATCACCCCCCGCTCCTCGAGCAGATCGAGCAACACCGTCGACCGCATCGACGCCCCGTTGTCCGCATGCAACACTGACGGGCACCCGTGCTCGGCGATCGCCTCGGTGAACAACTTCACCGCACGCTCGCCGCTCTCATGGAACTCGATGCACCACGCGACCGGATACCGCGAGAACACATCGATCACCAGATACAACAGGTACCGGTCCTTCTTCCCGGGCCCCTTCAACTCGGTGATGTCCCACGACCACAGATCCCCGACCGCCCCGGCCCCGACCACCGGCCGGGCCCGGACAGGGCCGCCGCCCCCGCCGCCGCGGCGGCCACGCCGGTCCCCGACCAAGCTCGCCGCGCCGGCGACCCGATAGAACGTCCGCTCACTGCACGCCAGAACCCCTGCATCGAATGCACGCCAATAAACCTGAGCCACAGACAAATCCGCGTACTCGCCGGAGCACAGCACATCGCAGATCGTGTCACGTTCGCTCTCGCTGAGCGCGGCCGGCTGCCGACGCTTCGCCTGCGGCAGCGGATCCCCGGCCGGCCGGTAATGCGTATAGCCGCGACTGTGCCGGTAGTAACTGGCCCGAGGCAGTCCGAGCAGGGTGCAGGCCCGGGTCACCGGCATCGCCGCGTCCTGGTGCAATGTGGTGACCGTGGCGGTCAGGACAGCCTGTACCCCTCGAGCCATTGTTCGTACTCGGCCACGCTCATCAGCGCCGGTGGGATCGCAGGTGTCTCCGGCGCCGAGCTCTTGGTCACGTGCTCCAAGAGCTCGAATGCTTTTCCCAGGATCTGCTGGGCAGCTTCGGCCTGCTCGACCTTCTGACGCAGTTGCTGGTTTTCCTTGCGCAGCTGTGCCAGCTCCGCGCGCTCACGACTGTCCATGCGTCTACCCGGTTTCTCTGCGGCCGCCCTCATCGATGCGGTCCATTCTCCGCGGTCCCGGGCGGCGATCCAACGGTGGACCGTTCCGTAGGCGAGGTTGTTTTCACGCAGCAGTTTGGCACGGCTGCCGCGTTCGATGGCCGCGTCCCATTGCCGGAGGAACTCCGAGCGGTAGGCCATCGAGAACGAACGCATGCCTGTCGGTGTTCGGCCGACTTCGACGTCGATCATGATGCTTCCGTTTCCCCGCGTCCGTCCCTGAATGTGTCTCACGACCATCCTGGCAACCAACGAATT
>NZ_JBNQFT010000054.1:0-2660 GCF_050321925.1 Rhodococcus sp. IEGM1339 | reverse complement strand
TGTCGACCGTCGCGTAATTCCCCAGGGGTTTCCGTCATGGAATTCCCCATGTCCGGGTGTGCTGAGTCGAGGGTAGCCGGGCCGGTGCCCGGGTTGGTTCAGTTCGCGGCCGCGGTGCGGTTCCCGGGGCGTTTGCGTGGCCGGTAGGACGGGCCGTCCATCAGGATCTGGTGGCTGGTGTTGATCAACCGATCGAGCAGGGACTCGGCCACGACCGGATTCGGGAACAGCGGATACCAGTCTTTCGGGGCCCGGTTGCTCGTCAGAACCAACGGCTTGCCGGCGATCGCCCGGTCGGATACCAGATCGTAGAGATCATCGGACTGGGTGGTGGTGTGCTCGCGCATCGCGAAGTCGTCGATGATCAACACCAGCGGCCGGGTGTATTCGCGCATCCGTTGGCCGATGGTGCGGTCGGCGTGTCCACCGGCCAGATCGGCGAGCATCCGGGAACACTTGACGAACCGCACGTCCCCGCCGCGTCGGGCCACATGATGCCCTAGCGCTTGTGCCACATGGGTTTTGCCGACGCCGACGGGTCCGTAGAGGATCACCGACTCGCCGGCGTCGAGCCACCGCAGCGCAGCGAGATCCCGCAGCATCGCGGCCGGGAGCTTCGGGTTGGCGGTGAAGTCGAAGTCCTCGAAGGTGGCCTGCTGCTCGAACTTGGCCCGGCGCACCCGCCGGGCCAAGGCGGCGGTTTCGCGGCGGGCGATCTCGTCCTCGCAGAGCACCTGCAGGAACTCGAGGTGCCCGAGCTGCCCGTCGCGGGTTTGCGCCAGGCGCGCGTCGAGGGTGTCGAGCATGCCGGTCAGCTTCAAGGTTTTCAACGCAGCCCGCAGGCTGGGATCATGGATGGTCATGACAGGTGTCCTCACAGCATCTAGTGAAAGTAATTGCAGTTCAATATTTCTGGCGATATGAACGGATCAAGCGGATCGTTCGGTGTCGAACGCGGCCGGCCCGCGCAACAACGCCGGCGCGGTGACCCCGGCATCGGCGACGTCCTGGCCGTCGTGTTCGGTGCCGGCGACGAGGATGCCCTTGACCGTGCGATAACGCGGATCACCGACCTCGAGGGCACGGGCGCAGGCCGCATCGATGCGGGCATCGTCGTAACGCGACCGCAGCCGGATGATGCCCTGGATCGATCGCAGTCGATGGATCGCGTTGACCTGGGACAACTCGTCGACGATCGCGACCGCGCCGGGTCCGATCTGCTCGGCCTGGACCCGGCACCACACCACCGTCTGCAACGTGAACGCGGTCTTCTCCGGCGGATAATGCTCGGGATTGGTCGCTCTCCCGGACAGGCGGCGCACATGGGTGGCCACGACCTGCTCGTCGTGGAAGATCTGCACCACATCCCCGGCGGTGCGCACCAGCAATCGTCGGCCGATCAGCTGCCACGGCGCCGAATACAACGCCTTGCCGGCCTTGACGTGACAGTCCGGGGCGAGTTTGCCGGTGGAGTAGACCACCGGCTCGAACCTCCTGGGCGGCAACGGCGTCAGGGTGTGCTTTTCGACGGCGTCGAACACCACCGCCGGGTGCGCACCACCGAGACCGCGATGCTGATGCCGGCCGTAGACGTCGGTGCACCATGCCAGTGCGGCGGCCTGCATCTGCGTCAGCGAGGTGAACTCGCGGCCCCGGAAGAACGAGTCCCGGATATAGGGCATCGGGCGTTCGATGCGTGGTTTGTCCTTGGGTTTGCCGGCCCTGGCCGGATCGATGAGCACCTGATAGAAGTCGGCGAGTTCGGCATAGGCCCGGTTGATCTGCGGATCGTAGAGATCGGGACGGTCCACCCCGGTTTTGAGGTTGTCGCACACCATCCGCGCCGGGACGCCACCGAAGAACTCGAACGCGGCCACATGCGAAGCGCACCAAGAGGTTTGCTCCATCCGCAGCACCGGTTGGACGAACAGCATCCGTGAACACGCCAGGATCATCGCGAACGCCCACACCGCCACCCGCCGATCCGTGGCCGGATCGCGCCACATCCCCAACTTGCCGTAGTCGACCTGACCCTCGTCGCCCGGCGAGACCGGACCGCGAGGAAAGGTTGCCTTCGACGCCGCGACACGATCGGCGAATCGTGTTGCGATATACCGCCGCACGGTCGATTCCGAAATGGGAACACCGCGATCGTCGCGCAGGCGTTGAGCGATCGTCGCCACGGTCACCGACTCGTCGAGTTGGCCCTCGATCCAGGCGTGGTGGGCGGCGATCGCCGGCCAGGTCACCGCCCGCGCCGTCGGGTCCACCACTTCCGGGAACCAGGACGTGATCAACTCGCGCCACAGGTTCTCGTCGAACTTCCCGCCGTCGCCCGGGCTCAACCCCGCCGCCAGCGCCGGCGCCAAGTACTTGCGGATGGTTTTGCGGTCGAGTCCCAGGGCCGTCGAGATCTGCACCTGGGAGCGGCCGGCATGCCAATGCCGGAACAACTCCATCAGATCGGTCATCGTCCACGTTCTCCTTGCCACCGTCGGGCCCCTTCCCAGGCCCTCGGTGGACCTTGGGAAGAAGCGAACCTGCAGCAGCACCCACACCCCGGCCGACACGCCCCAAGGGTGGGGAATTACGTGACAGGCGGGTGAGGAATTACGTGACGGGTCGACCCCTCAACCTGGGGAATTACATGACCGCTGACA
>NZ_JBNQFT010000053.1:0-3156 GCF_050321925.1 Rhodococcus sp. IEGM1339 | reverse complement strand
TTATCCGGCCCTCGGCGCCGGATCAACCCCTGGTGGTTGACTCGAGTCAGCGATCGAGGCGATGGAGGTGGTCCGTCAGTGCGTCGGTGACGCGGTGGTGGCGGGCGGCTTCGTCGAGCCAACCACGGTCGCGGGCGTCGGCCTCGAGGGCCTGGATGTCGGTGCGTTGCGCCTCGAGCGCGCCGCGGAATTCCGGTCCGGTGACGAAGTTGTCGCAGGTTTCGCAGATGTTGGCGTAGGGGCAGGCGCCGGCCGCTTCGTGGCGGGAGCAGTAGCCGTGAGCGACACGAGTTTTGAGCATCTCGCTGCCGAGCCAGCTGACGGTGTCGGGGACGATGGGTTTGCCGACCGGGGTGAGGGTGAACCGGCGGCGCATCTTGCCCATAGCCTGGTCGTAGGCGTCGCGCAGCGTCGGCGAGGCCAGGGTGGCGTAACGCAGAGTCATCTGGGGAGTGACGTGCCCGAGCAGCGCCATCAACGCTTGCAGGCTCATCCCGGCATTGGCGAGTTCGGTGGCCCAGGTGTGGCGTAGCTGATGCGGGGTCACGACCAACGGTGCGCCGCCGGTCCCGCGCAGTCCGCAGGACTCGACGGCAGCGAGGAGTCCGTTGCGCAACCGGGTCTGACCGAGACGACGACCGTGCGCGACGAACAGGAAATCGGTCAACGCTCCGGTGCGGGGATGCGGCAATGGTCGGCAGACACCGCGCCCGCCGGTCCACTCATACAACGCCGTGAGGGTGGTGGCCGAGAGCGGAACCATGCGTTCGGTGGCGAGTTTGCCCAACGGAACCTTGAGCCAGGTCCCGGCCGGTCCGTAATCGATGACGCTGCCGAGTTCGAGGGCGAGTAGTTCCCCGACCCGCAGACCGGCTCCGCGCAGCACCGTCAGCCCGATGCGAGCGAACGAATCATGCAACTGGCCAACCGCATTCATTACTGCGGCATCGATATCGGGTGGCAGGGCCCGCGGAAGCGGTTGATCGAGTTTCGGGACGTCGGCGGCGAAGACGAGCCGGCGGGTCGGTGCCTGCTCCCAGCCCCATTCGGTGAGATCATCGAGCAGGTTGCGCAGGCTCAGCACGGTCGATTGGATCACGGCCTTGGAGATGGTGCGTCCGGCGCCGGCGGCGGCGCGTTGTCCACGCCAGCTGCGGGCGCGGTTCCAGGCAAGGAAGCCCTCGATGTGACTGCGATCCAGATCTTGGAGGGAGGTGACCTCGGGATGAGCGGTGGTGAGGTAGTCCGCGAACGGCAGCAGGTCGTTGATCAGCGATTCGACGGATTTCGGGCGCAGCACCGATGCCCGGACGGTGACGTAACGCAGCAATGTTGCGCGGATCGCGTCGGCCATCGCCACGTCGGCGAACCGTTGGGTGTAGCTGCGGGCCCACCGCCGGCGCCGTGGTGGTGTGTCGACGATGCGGGCCTGAAACAGTATCTGCCGCATTCCGGCGATCCGGTTGCGGTAGGCCCGGCGCGTCGACGGCGGAATAGATTGTGTGGCAGCCAATGCGGCGTCGAAATCGTCGATGGTGTTGTCGGTGATGCCGCTGACGAATCCGCCGTGCCAGGCGAGCAGCACCGCCAGGCACTCGCCCAGGACGGTCTCGACCCAGGACGGTGTCCAGCCCAAGGCCAGTCCGGCGGCACGGACGGCGGCGAATCCGACTGGGTCGCGGGCTTCGACGGCACGTCCGAGCCCGGTGAGGTTCTTGACGGCGGCAAACTCGAGGTCCAGTCGCAGCTCATCGTGACCGATGACGTGACACAGCAGCGGCCACGCCCCGGTGCTGCGCAGTTCGGTGAGCCGGTCCGCTGCCGGCCGAGTCATCCAGTCCCGCAGATCCGGGTGCTCCGCCAGAAACGCACCCGCGATGCGGGCGCGATCGCGGACGGCGCCTCCGCTCAGCCCGAGGGTGGTGACGTGGTCGAGATAGCCGGCCAGCACCGTGTCCGGCGCCGCCACAGTCGTCGATGCGGTGATCATCGCCGTGCCCCTGTCAGGCTGGCCCGGGCTGCGCCGTATTCGGCGGCGAGTTGTTCGATGGACAGGTGCACGTATCCGGCGGTGGTCTCCGGGGACACATGTCCCATCAGTTCCCGCAGCGCCATCAGATCAATTCCGGCAGAGGCCAGTTCGGTGCCGTAGGTATGTCGCAACCGGTGCGGACGCACCCGACCGGCACCGGAGAGCTCCCGGTGCCGCCGGAACAGCGACCGCAGTCCGGCCTCGGTGACCGGCGACCCGTGGGTGGGGCCACGCAGCACCACGAAACACTCTTGTGTCGCCAACCCCGGCGGCCGTTCGAGGCGCAGATAGGCCGATAGTTCGGTGAAGAACGCCGCATCGATCGGCACCACCCGTTCCTTCGAGCCTTTGCCAAGCACCCGCAACCGACGTCGACCGAAATCGACGTCTGCCAGCCGCAGGGATCGCACCTCGGCGCTGCGCAGGCCCCCGAACAGCATGGCCCACACCATCGCCCGATCCCGGTGAGTGCGCAACGACGCCACGAACTGCTCGACCGCGTCGGCGTCGAGGGATTCAGGCAGCAGTCGCGGTTGGCGCACCAGCCGGCCCCCAGCTCGGGGTCGGCCCGGTCCGAGATGTCCGAGCAGTCCCCGCGCCTGCGGTCGCAGGCCCTGCCCGCGCCGCGGTGAGGGCACCGGATTGTCAGTGCGCATCCCGCTCATCACCAGGTACTCGAACAACGCCCGCACCGCCGCGACCCGCCGATTGATCGTCGACGCCGCCGCGCCCCGACCATTCCTTCTCGCCGTGCCGGGGCGGGGTTCGCGGCGCACGTCCTGCCAGTCGATCCACTCGAACACCGTCACCGACGTCACCGCCGCCAATCGGAGATCGTGATCGAGCAGAAACCGGGCCAGATTGAGCACATCGAACGCATACGCCCGCACCGTCGCCGCACTGAACCCGCGCCCGGCCAGATGTTTCAGGAACGCATTCGCCGCAGCGCATCCCTCCCACTGGCCGTCGATCGCATAGCCGTCGCTGCTGGTGCGCACCCGAACGGTCATCTCCTGCCCCTTCTCGATCGAGCCGACACCGCCAGCATGCGCCCCGCATCACCGTCGGCCCCGGATCTCACGCCGCACTCATGATCGTGTCGTGGGAGGGCCGGTTAACCGATC
>NZ_JBNQFT010000052.1:0-3409 GCF_050321925.1 Rhodococcus sp. IEGM1339 | reverse complement strand
CGGTGTGGCCCGCTCGACCCTCTACCGCAAGATCCGCGCGCTGGGCCTGGAAAACGAAACATTCGGTTCCTGACCCCTGAAACACTCTGTCGCATAACGAGACATCCTCGCCGCTGAGTCTGCGGGGACACCCTCTTCCTCACGCCGAGCGGACGTCTTCCCACCTCTGTTCGGGACAGCAATGATGCCGTTTGTACCTCGTCGTCGTGCACGGACGATGTTGCAAAATAGGACACTCGCTGCGGCATCCGACGCCCTACCGTACTCGAGTACGTATTCCATGAGGAGTACGCGCGTCGTTTCATGACCGTATGCCCCGAGGAGTGACCATGGCCCTGTTCGCTGTTATCTGGTCGTACACCACTGACGCATCTGTCAAAGAGGCCGCCCATGCCGACCACCTGGTCTTCGTCAAGGACGCGGCTGCCAAAGGCGTGCTACAGGAAGCGGGCGCCTGGGCCGACGGAGCCGGCGCTCTGCTCGTGTTCAAGGCGGACAGCGAATACGACCTGCAGGCCCTGCTCGCCAAGGACCCCTATGTCACGCAGGGCGTTGTCGTCGACCAGACCATCTACCAGTGGAAGCCCGTCATCGGACCCCTCGTGGGAATCTGACGACGAAGCGGCATGCCTAGCTTCTGTTGGTCACAGCATGCAGCATTTTTGCAGTGGACCAGACGATGGGACGCATAGTGTGTGCATTCGACGAAGGCGCGGATCGTATTGTGGGGCCAGGAATTGCGTCACGTGACGTCCTGAGGCGCCCGTCGATACCTGGTGGAGTGAACGCGCAGACGGAGACGCAGCCGGCCGATCGAGTGCTCGCTTGATCGGGTCCAACCAAATCCACGGGTTCGAGAGACAATCAGCGCAGGGTGAGACTGTCGATTCACACAACCGACGTGTCAACGGAAACCGTTGTGACACGGCACTCTTGGAACAGATCTCTCTATCCTTGACGTGGACGCTACGCCGGAAGTCAGCCACGACTGTTCCCGCGCCCCCACACTCGGTTTCTATGCCCCCACCGCCCTTCAGAATGTCGCGCCCAGCGATCGCCGGGTCCTCGAAGCTTTCGGGATACCTGGGCGGGAGATCCAGGAGGCTCTGGCCAACGGAAACTGGACGTGTTCAGTAGATGTGCGCGGATGGTGCACGGCGAAGCCTTGGCCACCCAGCACATAGTCGAGACTCGCGCAGGAACTGTGCTCCACGCTCCGAAGCCGCTGAACGAGCATCCAGAAATGATGGGGTGGCAAAGTCACGCAGTAGTGAACAGTACTGTTACATATATTGATTGAGCAGGTATCTTCCGTCGACAGTCATGCGGTCCAGAAACAGCGAGCTACCTGTTGACGGTTCGTCTCATGAGTATCCACCGAAAGCCACGTGTCGGCCGATGGTGCGTATGCGGCATGGGCGAGGCGGCGTGCCTCCGCCACTGGGCACGGGCAGATCCCACCTGCTGCCTGCGCTCGGGCTGCCGGGACCCTGCTTCGGTGATCAAAGGCGATGATCGAAGCAGGGTTCTCCGTCCTCGATAGAACACCCCCTTCGCCGGCGAGCTGTTTGCAGTATGTCGACGTAGCGACGGATCGCCGCAGTGCGCGCTGTGGTGTTCGTAGTGGCCCATCCACGACGGGAATCGCTGACGCCGGTCAGAGTCGTCCTACCGATACCCATCGAAGTGTACGTTGCTGTCGTCGGCTCCGTATCGATGTGCTTACCCGGATCCGGCTTCATATCTCAAGTTAGAGAACGTGTTCGCGTCGATTCCAAGGAGATCGAACACAGAGTGATCCGAGCTCGCCGTCCCGTTGCCGGAGATGGCGCTGAGTCAGTAACGACATGTCGTCTGCCATGAGCATGGGGCCGGTGTGAGCTGATTTTGCCAGGGTGATGGGACCACCTGGATTGCCAGTTATGGGACCACCGGCGCGCCTTGCCGGTGATCTCGTCGTTTGCTCGTTCGATCGTCTGTGACAGCTCAAGCGAGGTCGCGGAGGTCGACGGACATGGCTTTTCGGGAGATCAGTGTGAACGAGATCAGAGAAGTACTGCGACTATGGCTCGGGACAGCCGCTCTGCCGGCGCCTGGGCTGCGCACCATCGCAGACCACGCCGGGGTGGACCGCAAGACCGTCCGACGTTACGTCGACGCCGCCCAGACTGCCGGGCTGAACAGGGACGGCACTGCAGCCGACATCGATGACGAGTTGATCGCTGCGGTCGTCGACACCGTGCGCCCCGACCGGCCTCATGGACACGGTGCGGCATGGGAACAGTTGGTTCCTCACGAGCAGCAGATCACCAGGTGGGTGGCCGGGGGCCGGTTCGGTCCGTTAGCGTCGAGGAATGTCGTCTCCCGTCCCGTCCGAGTACGCCGACACGCTCGAGAGCATCAAACGGCTCGTGCATCGAGCACGCTACGTGGCCCAGCGCCGGGTGAACACCGAACTGCTCCGGCTCTACTGGCAGATCGGTGCGACGATCATCGAGCGACAGAAGACAGCTCCCTGGGGCAGCAAAGTCCTGTCCCGGCTCTCGGAGGATCTGCGCACCGAGTTTCCCGGAGTGAAGGGATTCTCCCCGGCCAACCTCAAGTACATGCGCAGGTTCGCTGAGGCCTGGCCCGACCCGGCGGCAATCGGCCAACGACCCGTTGGCCAATTGCCGTGGGGACATGTCATCGAGTTGCTCGACAAGCTCGAGGACGTCGAGTTACGCGAGTGGTACAGCGCCAAGGACGTCGCACACGGCTGGAGTCGTCCCGTGCTGGCTCACCAGATCAAGACGAACCTGCACGCGCGGGAGGGGGCAGCCCCGTCGAACTTTCCGCGCGCTCTCGAACGCCCCGACTCCGAGCTTGCTCAGCAGATCACCAAGGATCCGTTCACGCTCGAGTTCCTCGCCATCGACGGGGTGGATACCGCTCTCGCCGACGCCCTCACCAATGGCCTCGACGGCGAGCTCTCCCAGTTCCGCATCGCGGTCGCACGCAGCGTCGTCTCGCAGGCCCTGGCCGTGGCGGTGCGCAACGTCCACCAAGTACACGGCGCGATCGGCACCACCCACGAGCACAACCTGCACCGGGTTACCCTGCCCGCGCTCCAGTGGCGCGGCGAGTTCGGGTCCCCCGCGCTCTGGGAGGACTTCCTCTCCCGCGCAGCCATTGCCGGCGGTCGTGACGGCGCGTGGCCAATGGTCGCCGAGGGTGCCCGCGTCGAGGGCGCCGCGAGCCGATACCTCGACATTGTGTCCGGTGCCTCGACATTGTGATCGCAAGATCCTTGTCGTGAAAACCGAACCTCGGTCAAGTCCAGATGCGTGGTGTAACGAGGTCGCCGCGTGATTCCTCGGGTGGTTATGCGGTCAGTGCTGGTGCAACCTCCTCGGCGGGTTCGGTGGCG
>NZ_JBNQFT010000051.1:0-3543 GCF_050321925.1 Rhodococcus sp. IEGM1339 | reverse complement strand
GACGGCCAACCAGCACCTCCTCGGCGCAGCACCCGAGATCCTGGCGGCCGACGTCCTCGCGTCCAAGCTCCCGTAGTCCGCCAACGCACGAGACGATCGCGCCCCGCCGAGCCGCCGCCAGGTCGCGACGCAACGCCATGCTGCGTTGCCGAGCGGTGCGAGGCCTATCGGCACACGGACAGGATGCCGGCCGCGAGCGCTCAGCCGGCGAGGGGTCCGTCGCAGAGGAGAGCGACGTCGGTGTCGGGCAGAGCCGTGAGGCCAGCGCATCGCGCGACCACCAGAACCGAACAGCCCCTGACCTGCGTTTCCGCAGGTCAGGGGCTGTTCGCCGGAGCCGCCTGTCGGAATCGAACCGACGACCTAATCACGTCGGCTTTGCGTCTATCGCTTGATGCGCCCACTGGGCGAACGAGCCGCTGACCTGCGCAAACGCCGAGCGTGGGGGACGCCGCCATCCGGTGGTGACCGACGACGACCGACCAGTACCGACCGTTTCACCGGAGCTTGCGGCGGCGTCGAAGCCGAGCAAGCTCCATTCCTTTAGCTCACCGCGCCCTCCTGCTCGCCGGTCCCGTCGTCGTCGAAGACGTTTCAGGGGTCTTCTCAGATGACGGTATAGGTCGGCCGGGCGCGTCGGTCCGCAGATAGACGTCGAGGTCTCCCGACGACGGAGGTTCCTACGCCATCCATCCGAAAGACCTCGACGTGTCCGACGCTACCCCGCCGGCCGGCTTCGGCCGCCCTGACCTGACCGCCTTCGCTCGACTCGACGGCCTCGGTCTGAGCGTGACCGGACAACGACTTGAACCGGATCGTGCGGTCCTCGCGTGCCGCGTGGTGGAACCAGATCAGTGGTGCCGACGGTGCGGCAGCGAAGGCGCTGCTCGTGACACCGTGATCCGGCGGTTGGCCCACGAGCCGCTGGGCTGGCGACCGACCGTGCTGGAAGTTGTAGTGCGCCGCTACCGCTGTGCCGACTGCGGACACGTGTGGCGCCAAGACACCAGCGCCGCGGCGGAGCCACGCGCGAAGCTCTCGCGCACCGGGTTGCGGTGGGCGCTGGAAGGGATCGTGGTCGCACACCTCACCGTCGCCCGTGTCGCCGAGGGACTCGGGGTCGCGTGGGACACCGCCAACAACGCGGTCCTGGCTGAAGGCAAGCGGCTGCTGATCAACGACCCCACGCGGTTTGAGGGCGTGAAGGTCATTGGCGTCGATGAGCACGTCTGGCGCCACACCAGGCGTGGCGACAAGTACGTCACCGTGATCATCGACCTCACCCCGGTCCGCGATGGCGCCGGCCCAGCAAAGCTGCTGGACATGGTCGAGGGCCGGTCGAAGGCGGCGTTCAAGACCTGGCTCGCCAACCGCGACGACGCCTTCCGTGATGCGGTCGAGGTGGTCGCGATGGACGGCTTCACCGGGTTCAAGACCGCCGCTGCGGAAGAGATCCCGGACGCGGTCACGGTGATGGATCCCTTCCACGTCGTGCGCCTGGCCGGTGACGCCCTCGACAGGTGTCGGCGCCGGGTCCAACTCGCGATCCACGGGCACCGTGGGTTCAGGGGCGACCCGCTCTACAAGTCGCGGCGCACGCTGCACACCGGCGCGGACCTGCTCACCGACAAGCAGAGCGACAGGCTACGCGCGCTGTTCGCTGATGACGCTCACGTCGAGGTCGAGGCGACCTGGGGTGTCTACCAGCGCATGATCGCCGCCTATCGCCACGAGGACCGGCAACGTGGCCGCGAGCTCATGGAGAAGCTGATCACCGACCTCAGCGCCGGCGTCCCCAAGGTGCTCACCGAGCTCACCACCCTGGGCCGGACCCTGAAGAAGCGAGCCGCTGACGTGCTCGCCTACTTCGAACGACCCGGCACCAGCAACGGGCCGACCGAGGCGCTCAACGGACGGCTCGAACACCTGCGCGGCTCCGCACTCGGGTTCCGCTACCTGACCAACTACATCGCCCGAAGCCTGCTCGAGACCGGCGGCTTCAGACCCCAACTCCTACACCCCCGATTGGGATGAGCCCGTTCGATCCACCTACTCAGCGGAGATCCCCGCGGTGTCCGCATCTTCAGCCGGGCCGGCTGGGACGGATGTCTGCTCGTCCTTGCAAGCGGTACTCCTCCCCGTCCGGTGCGGCGGTGGCCGCATCCGGTACATCGACCAATGGCTGGACTGCGTGGCACACCACCGACGGTCGCGCCCTCGACGACCTCAGAAGAACGGCCCGTAAGAGGAAGGGCACGCCCTGATCGGACAACCCGGTCGAGTCGTGTTGACCAGCGCCGATGCTGCACAGTGCCGCACAGCGGGTGTAGCGCGCGGAGAGAGCGGGCACAAAATGTCGAAGTGCTTCCTTTCCCGGGATAGGCCTATCTGCTCGAAAGGATCGTCATGACCGACGCTTTCGTTCCCCACGCCAATAACAATCCATCTCCCCTGATCCGGGTTGGCGACAGCTACGACATGGCGGACAACGGACACCATTGCAGCCGTACCTTGAACATCGACGCGACCCTGCGGAACATGACGATGCGGGCGCGTTTCGTGCTGATCGCGATTGCCCAGGCAGGGTCCAGGATCACGTTCGAGGATCTGAAGAATTGCATCGACGCCCCCTACAGCCTCCAAGGGATGTATCGGGTGCAACACGCGATCACGTTCGACTGCCGACTTCGCGACGAACCGCTACTGTCTTCCCTAGTCGTCTCCAAAGCCACCGGCGAAGTCAGCGATGGAATGCCGGTGGATCCGTTCGATCCGGACGATGCGGCGAAGGAACGGGACCGTTGCTACCTCTATTGGCAGACACACGACCCATTTCCTACAGATTGAATGTATCAACACCGAGACCCTAATAGGTGCAGTGGTCAGATCGCGAGACGGTCTTGGTTCCACTCGTCAAGACGACAATTCCGGAATCGGGTTCGCAGTCCGTCTCGTACCCGGGTCACCTGTGTCCGGAAGGAGCAGGGTCGCTGTCGCGTATACGGGCCAGTTCGGTGCGTAAAAGGCGGCACGGCCGGTGTCGGCGCAGCCCGTCAGCGGCGGGCGCATCGGTCAGGTCGTGGGCGGCGTCGGAGACGTGCCGGGCGCGGGATGCGCTCTGCACGGGTGCGTCCGGTCTTGAGAAAGGCCCTACGGGTGCGGCGAGCACCACTGAGCGCACCGAGCTTGGCGGAGGTGAGTCTCCGGCGGACACCTCCGGTGCGAGTGGCATGTTCCCCTTGAGGATGTCGCGCAGGAACCGGTGTGGGGTCGCCGCATGAACCTTGATGGCGATGATGACGACCGCGAGCATTAGTGCGGAGATGAGGATTGGGTGGTCACGGCCTCGATCGAGTCCCAGATCGCGTGCAGCATGGCAGTAACGATCAACGCCTTCCCGCTGCCGACCCGGCGAGGTTCGGCGGCCCGGCCGATCGGGTAGATTGTCAGCGGTCATGTAATTCCCCAGGTTGAGGGGTCGACCCGTCACGTAATTCCTCACCCGCCTGTCACGTAATTCCCCACCCTTGGGGCGTGTCGGCC
>NZ_JBNQFT010000050.1:0-4277 GCF_050321925.1 Rhodococcus sp. IEGM1339 | reverse complement strand
TGCATGCCCGCGTTCCTTGCTGTCCTGGATGCCTGAGAACACCCAGCTCACAAGGGCGCGGGCCCTTTTTCAATCACCGACACGGCAACGGGGTCGATCTGAACCGTCTCGGGTTTCTTGCCGCTCCTATATCGGTGACGGCTCCGGTTGTGGAGTCGACAGGTGAGCGTAGTACGCCGCCTCGAATTCATCCGGCGGGACGTATCCGAGACGGCTGTGCAGGCGACTGCGATTGAACCAGTCGACCCACTCCATCGTGGCGTACTCGACGTCCTCGACGGACTTGTAGGGACCCGGATGGAACGGGTTTCCCTTGGCGATCACTTCGGTCTTGAACAACCCGATCGTGCTCTCGGCCAGAGCGTTGTCGTATGCGTCTCCGACGCTGCCAATCGACGCGGCAATACCCTCCAGCACAAGGGTTTCCGCGAAAGAGATGGAAGTGTACTGGCTGCCGGCATCGCTATGGTGGATCAACCCTGAGCCGACCGGGTGGCCCGTGTGGTCACGTCGCCACAGTGCCATCTTCAAGGCGGTGGTGACCATCGCGGTGTCCTTGACGGTGGCGGCATGCCAGCCGACGATCGCCCGCGAGAAGCAGTCGATCACGAACGCGACATAGACGAACCCCGCCCAGGTGCGGCAATAGGTGAAGTCGGTGACCCACTTCCGATTCGGAACCTCGGCGGTGAAATCACGATCGACCAGGTCAGGGGCGCGGCGGCTGTCCGAGCCGCCGGGCATGGTGGTGCGGTGCCGACGGCCCCGGACCGCTCCGGACAGTCCTTCGTCGCGCATCAACCGGTCGACGGTGCATGCCGCGACGTCGTGGCCGTGTCTGCGCAGGTGCACGGTCATCTTCCGGCGACCGTAGAGACCTTCGGCGGTGCCGACGGTCTCACGCAGAGCGTTCGTCAGATGTGCATCGGCGACGGTCCGAGGGGACGGAGGAGCGGTTTTCCAGTTCCGATACGTGCGTGGGGCGACCTTGACGCCACGCTCGGTGAGCACGGCGCAGATCGACTCGACCCGGTGTCCTTGTGCACGCATCTGGTCGATGAACTGGCAGATCAGCGGCGGCGAGGGTCGAGCTCCCTCGCGAAGAAAATCGAAGCCGACTTCAGGATCTCGTTGGCCTCACGGAGGTCTCGAACTTCGCGTTCGAGCTCTTTGATCCGCTGCTGCTCGGCAGTGGTCACGCCGGGTGTCTTGTCGGCGTCGACCAGAGCCTGGCGGGTCCAGGTGCGCAGCGACTCGACACCGACGCCGAGCTTCGGGGCGATGGCTTTGCATGCCGCGAACGGTGAAGAGTATTCGTCGAGGTGGTCGAGGACCATCTTCACCGCTCGTTCACGTTGTTCGGCGGGGTAACGCTTGGACATGATGTGCATCCTCCTCAAGAAAGGAGGCGGCATCAAACCCGAGACGGTTCAGTCATCAGTGATCCGTTCTTTGGAGTGTATCTGTCTGCTCTGTCGGTTCGCCCGCACCGGCTCGTTACAGGACCGGGGGCGGCATGCATGCGATCGCGGGCATCAGGTGCCACCGGACACGACCGGCACCGAAACGTCTCCGGGAGTCGATTCGATGTCCCGGATGTGAGTGATCAGCGATGCCCCCGATGTGACCTGATGGTCGGCCAGTGCGAACACACTCGCGTGGTCACAGGCAGAAAGACCGCAGTCGACCACTCACGGATCCTGGTCAGCCCCAGCCGAACCGCACATCTACCCGGCTGTCCGCACAACGACGAGAGTGACCTGTCCGAGTGGGGTGAGATCCAGGACGTGCCCTGGGCGTGGGAACGGCTCGGCAACGGTGAACAGCTCGGCACCAACGCCGGGGCAGTCCTGGAGCGACCGGCCGTAGTCCGCTGTCGTGACTGTGAGGCTCGCTGAAACCGTACGCGCTCTACCCCCTAGCCACGCATACCCACTCCGATAACGACTCCGATGGCAAGGATGCCTGCAGGCGCACTGGCTTGGTAGACGATTCCAGGTCGGGACCCGTGGCCATTCCGGCCGCGTGCACAGACTTTCGAGCGCAAGTATGCCGACGCGGCGATGCTAGCTCCGCCGGCGAGATCCAACAAGAGCGGCATACCCACCACATCCCCATGGTGATGCCAGCGCCGACCGAACGGAAAGACCTGATGCACGCTTGGTCCCGGTCCTGATCTCAAACTGTGAGTTCAGCATGAACCTCTCGCAATGCTCCACCGCCTCGTTCCGGGTGCATGACCTGCAGTGCGGGCATAGCTCGCGATAGGTGCACTGCTCGCATGGCGTGCACGCAGCGCGAGCACGAGGCTAGGTGGGCGGGTTTCAACACACCGGGTCGTCGATGTCGTTACTACGGGAGGCGCTCAGCGACGCGAGCTGCGCAGTGCCGGTATACGGCGCCGACGATCCCAGATCCGATTCACCCTCGGAGTACAGGTGGATGTTGACGTAACCCGGATCGCTCGTCCGTCGTGACACCACATCCCGAGCGTGGTCTTCGAGACGTTCCGAGTGATAATCGACGCTCAGGCAACTGTTGGGGCCGGTCGCGTTCGTGCCCACCACGCGGCTGTATTCCTCCGCATCTTCGGGTAGCAGTTGTCGGGCGGCGTCCAAAGCCGCATCCTCGGCCACCGCCGTAGCGAACACCAGATCAGCGCTCCACAACTCGTGTTCGGCACGGTTACCCCGGTCGGAGTAATCCTCGAGGCAAAGCACGGTATCGGCGTCGACCCGCAAAGCGTATCCCTGCCCAAACGTGAACGCCCCCAGTCGAGAGGTGCACTCGGACAGCGGCACCGCCTCGAAACGTCCCTGGTACCAGGACAGGGTCGAGGCGATACCACGCATCCCGTTCTCGTCGACCGGTCCCGAGGACAGGGCCCGCTCGGCAGGCGCGGGCTCCTCGGAAGCGCTTACCTGGGGACAGAAGGCTGTGCGCAGATAGCTGTACAGTCTCGACGCCGACGCTGCCGGCGCGCCCTGGGCGACGTCGTCCTCGATGACCTGTTCCCAGCTACGGTATCCGCTGGCCACCTCCGCGCAGGTTTGCGCCATCACCAACGCGAAATCCTGCCGCTGGGCGAACGTGGTGGCGCGGCCGTCGAGTCCGTAGCCGGCGCCGTCGGCGCGGGCACCGAGTTCACACACCAGCGCATCGCTCACCCCCGCTGCCGCCAGTCGGTCTTCGACACTGCCGTCCGACGCTGCGACGGGCTCACCCTCGTCGTTGCCACACGGCTGTCGCTTCTGCAGCGTCGCTTCCGAGGTCAGCGTCGCGCCAGCCGATGTCGAGCTCTCGGACAGGGACCGGGAAGCGGTGCCGTTACTCGTGCCACATGACACAAGCGCCATCGTCAGTACGCCGCCTACGACCAATGAAACCGACTTCTTCGTCATCACGGACCGTCCTCCGAGGTGTCGCGCTACCGAAAATTTCATCGGGTAAATCCTCCGGAAGACGCGACAATAACGTGTCCGGTCGCGTAGACCACACACGACACCTTTAAGCATGCGCATTACACGCATTGTTCATTATCTTGCGCAGACGAAAGTCGATATTCCACGAGGTGGTCACCGCTTTTCTGGGGGCCGGGCGATAACGTCCGGTGGCCTGGAATAAAAGAAGGTCTGCCACGGTGGCGGCTGTTCCACCGTGGCAGATCTTCTCAGGGGCAGTGGAGTTTTCGGGAAGAACCCTCCGATCTTCCCGGTGGACTCCGGTCAGACCACGGTGTCGATCAAGTCTGCGCTGCCGGTCGAGATGGTCTGCAGGACGACATTGAAGTTTTCGATGAAAGCGTTCAGGATCTCGGTCATCGTTTTCTCCTCGTGTCGATTCGAACCCGGGCCGATTCGTTCCGGGTCGCCCGGACTGTTCCGGGCTGACATCTGACTACCCGTCGAAACAGATGAATAACCGCCCCCGCTCAGAAAATAAGTGATTCGCTTCACAATCACCGGGTCGGTCCCTGCGACGGTGTCCTTCCTCTGGCAGAGGTCCGCTACAGCGGCCGGGACCCGAACGAGATGTATGCGGCGATCTGTGTCGCAGCCACCAGTGATTCCGCTGCGCACACCGACCGGCCCGAACAGCGACTCGACCCCGGTCCGTGTCTGGGCTCCATCAACGCGCAGCCTCTTTCCAGCACCGTCTCCTGCAGCGGGTTGATCTACTGTCGACCGTCGCGTAATTCCCCAGGGGTTTCCGTCATGGAATTCCCCATGTCCGGGTGTGCTGAGTCGAGGGTAGCCGGGCCGGTGCCCGGGTTGGTT
>NZ_JBNQFT010000049.1:0-5113 GCF_050321925.1 Rhodococcus sp. IEGM1339 | reverse complement strand
GGCTGCATGACTACAATCACCATCGGCCCCACACCGGGATCGGTGGACAGTCACCTATAGACCGCGTCGGCGTTCACAACGTCCCCGGGAATTACACCTAGGCTGAGAAGGTGATCGCAGCAAGCTCTAAGAGACTTCCCGGACAAGCTAATAAGCACCCGGTACGTAAATGCAGACTGGAACACCCATGATCCAGAAGAGCACCGAAGCACCCCTCCGCCGGCGAGTTGGGGTTCCTGTACATGAGGCACGCCTTACCGAAGCATTCGCCACACAAGCCAACAAACTGATGCCTCCTGGGCCGGGTAGACGTCTCTATATAATTCCAGAGCCCCAACTTGGCCGCGGCCGACCCGATGCTATCGCCATTACTGCCTCACCTCGTGGGCTTCACTCATACTTCAAAAATTCAATCCGGTTTACCACTTTCACCCAAGCCGTGGTTGTTTCTGACGATAACAATCACTCCGTAGGAGTGTCCGATTCTTACGCGAAGGAATTACGGTCATCGATGCGGACAGATGGCTGGAACGATGCGCAAATCAAGAAAGCAGAATCTATAGTTCACGATTCTCTAGCGATTGAGGCAAAAATGACCGATTGGAGGCGTGCTATAAGGCAGGTCGCCCGATTTAGACCAATGGCAAACCGCACAGCAATATTAATGCCCGAAAACTCAGCTTCCCGCGTAGACAAAATGTCGCTCAAGATTTATAATAGCGGGCTAATATCCGCTTCCGATGTAACCCTCCGATGGACAGTGAAAGCGCGGTACCAGAAAATTGGTACCGCACAAAAGCTTTGGCTACTTGAACTTCTACACCGACATTTCGAACATCAAGAAATCAAATCCCCTCCTTCGTGCGCAACTCCTCAAGACTGTAGCGAAGTGTCGACACTCGTCCAGCATAGCTCGGAGGCAGCACGATTCGATCTCGCTTAATTCGGCCGTAGAGATCAGCCGCGTTTTGCAGGTCGATATCCAATTCATCCAGTCGCGTTGATATGTCTATCGAGCGAGCGGCATCAGAAACTCTATTCGAAAGTTCTGTCATGAACTGAACCTGCCCCTCTGGCCGCCCCCACGAGGAAAAATTTCCTGACGCGAACCTTGACAAGATGTGCGCCTGTAGTATTTCGTCCCGATAAGGAAGTCTTGTAATATATGAAAGTTCTTCTTCGGCCTTCAAAGAAGCCCAAAGCGCTGGAACATATACCCGAGGAGTAGGAGGCTGTCCGCCGGAGGGTGACGGTTGCCATTTTGACGTAAAAAACTGCCGCAACGTGTAATGCCAGCCGGAAGACACGGAACCCACACCTGCGGCAATCGCAGCCACCCCCTCCAGGTCCGAATATCCCCAGTGGACTTCATATTCGTTTAGAACCGAAAGGTTGTACATTAACCTGAGTAAATTTCCTAAACGGAGAGAATCCCACGGAACAGGTGGGTAGCCCTTGTTCGATCGATTAACGACGATATAAAAACCTCTTACATCTATTCCGGTGACGATATCAAGCCAATCTGCGATATCATGCCAGTTCGTCAAGGCGCCCTCATCGATGGCTACACTCGCAATTGTATTTTCACTTCCCCATGAGTCGAGCGCAGATCGCGCATATTGAAGCGAAAGCGGCGTCCATATATCAGTAAAAGTGGACTGCACGCAGGTAGGTGCAATCATTGGCCCATCAATACCCACCGCGACATTAGCAGCACGTATCGATTCGATCTGAGACTCTACCTCTCTCGCACTTTGTGACCATTTCACTTGCCGAAAGTTAACACCGTGAGAGCTGTGACATCTTGCAACACCGGGAGGCGTTATTGAATAAACGTAGGTTTGCGGGTCGAGCAAGGGCACTATCCCCAAGTCATTAATCGCAGAAACTGTACTCCGTAAAGCCGTTGGCTCTTCATCACCTGGGCTGAGGATGACACCACCAAGAGAACCCTGGTCAAAAACATCGGATATCTTAGTACCCTTACCGTAACCATGTTGGATAAAAAAATTCATTACAGAACCCCCAAGGCTCGCAGAGGAATAGAAATATTTCGGAAGCGCTGACTCGGTCGAGGCGCAAGTAGTCGCGTTATTACGCGCTCTAGGTCCGATGGGCATTGAATCGATCCGAAGACTGATCCATCGAAGCTGTTCAGTTTTCTGAAGTACTCGTCTGCATCTATCGATGGATGCCAAAATGGATGATTACCCGTAAGCGTCTCGAAAACCACGATTCCGATCTGGAACAGATCAGTTCGGAAGTCAATCTCTGCAAATCTTCTCATTTCGAACTGCTCGGGCGCGGCGTAACGATTTGTGCGAGGCGATGCGTCGAAGGCGTCGGTCAATGGAGACATGTCGTTATGGAATGCGATTCCAAGATCTAACAGGATCGGATCTCCACTCTGATCAAAAACGATGTTCCCCGGTTTAATATCTCGATGCACTATAGAGGCATCCGTCCACATTGCCTCTACCGCTCGAAGTAAGGAAACGAGAACTTTGCGGGCCAACTCTTCGCTGGGACCTTCGTTGACGAGTCGTTCTTCTAGCGTCCCGCCAGGATAAAACGGTTCTGCATACCATAGATGCTCACGATTTGATAAAACACACTTTCGAGGTGCTTCAACAAGTCGAACTACATATGGCGAATCTATGATAGACATTCCTTCAATTTCTCGACTGAATCGCGTTGGCAGGGGCACCGATTCCATTGATTCCAAGTCCACCGGAAGTGGTTCGGTAAGGATTTTTATTACGATGTCATCCGCGCCCCGAGTTCCCCGGTATGCGACTTTGAAGGATCCTTGTCCGAGTGGAGGTAGCATCAAATTATAGTCAGCGAAGACTCTCGTGAGCTCAGAGTCATCAAAAGGAACTGTCATGCTAGTACCCCTCGTATTCCGGATGCGATTCCTGTGCCCACCTTAGCCGTCCTGATCAAGAGTCCCTCCCGGGATGATGCCCTGAGTTAGGCCGGCCAAGCAAAGATCGACAGAGAAACGAAGGCCTTATGGTATTGCCTCGGGAACGCCGTTCGTGTATATGGCTATCTTTCACGGCAGGCGGGTCCACTCGTACTGCCCGGACCGATGCAGCTCGGCCTCATCAGGAAGAATTCTGCGCTATCGCCGGACGACTGTCATTGGGCGGCACCCTATAGGCAGGATCCCTGCTGGACCGCAGCTCACTGTTGCCAGCGTGGGATGCCTGGCCGACCGAGTTCATATGCAGGCGCCTCTCAGTCGAACCTGGTGGTGTTCTAGGCCGTGTTTCGAAAGTGATCTTGAACCGAGATGGTGCCAGCAGGAGTGTCGCAACAACTGAATGAGTGAAGTCTCCGGTATCTGGGTTTAGCGACCAAGCAAAACCTTGAATACCGGAGACCTCGTGCCCAGCGTAGCCGTCCAGCGGCGCGCGGACCTGACCGACGCCCAGTGGGCGCGGTTGGCGCCGCTGCTGCCCTGTCCACAGAAGACCGGCCGTCCACCGAAATGGACGAAACGCCAGCTCATCGACGGAATCAGGTGGCGCATCCGCACCGGCGCACCGTGGCGGGAGATGCCGACACGATATGGACCGTGGCAGACGGTCTACGGACTGTTCCGCCGGTGGCAACGCGCCGGGGTGTGGACGCAGATCCTGACCGCGTTGCAGGCCCTGGCCGACGCTGCCGGTGAGATCACGTGGGACGTGAGCGTCGACTCGACGATCGCACGGGCCCACCAGCACGCCGCTGGAGCCCGCAAAGACGGTGATCTCCAGCGTGAGCCACCCGGCGGGGTCGAGACCGAACCGGACGACCACGCCTTGGGTCGTTCGCGGGGCGGGTGGACCACCAAGGCGCATCTGGCCTGCGAACAGGGCCGCAAGCCCTTGTCGATCGTGATTACCGCCGGTCAATACGGGGACAGCCCGCAGTTCACGACGGTTCTCGCTGCGATCGAGGTGCCTCGCCTCGGTGGTGGCCGGGCTCGGACGCGACCGGATCGAGTGTTGGCGGACAAGGCGTACAGCAGCGCTGCCAATCGCGCTCACCTGCGTAAACGCGGGATTCGGGCGACGATTCCGGTCAAGTCGGATCAGGTGGAACATCGCCGACGCAGAGGATCGGCCGGCGGTAGGCCGCCGGAGTTCGATCCCGCACTCTACAAGCAGCGGCATGCTGTCGAGTGCGGGATCAACCTGCTCAAGCAGAATCGTGCTGTGGCAACGAGATACGACAAGCTCGCGGTCCGTTACACAGCGGTGGTGCGTATCGCTGCGATCAATATGTGGTTGCGGAGCGCTTGCTTATGAAACAGGGCCTAGAAGCCCCGCGATTGCGCCGTATAGCGGAGTCCGGGACGCGGCTGTCACCACAGATGGCGCCCCGAATCTAATTCGGTGTCCAGGTACACCGATCGAAGGCGGTAAAAGCATCAGCAGGCCGCACGGGTCCACCAAGCACCTATGGTGATGCAACCTGCGACGTGCTCTGGTGGGCACGCTGGCAAGTTGGTTCAACCATGGTTGCCGTAGGTCGCGATTGCGCGGCCTCTGGAGGTGGGAAGTTGTGACGTTGACCTGAGGATGCCGTGCTAGCTGACTCCTCTCACTTCCATGCGGAATGTCATCTAATGCTGACAAGGGCTTCAGTCTTCCGTTCCATCCGACGATGTAGTTCATTTGCCACGCATACCTGTTCAAAGGTGCCGAAGAGATAGTGCCCCGTGGAGTGGTGGACTTCGGATCGGCTTTGCAGCACACGTAGCGATCAACGAGTCGTGCTGAATACTATGCTGTTTCGTTCGATCCGGTCAACGACAACGCCGGCCCGGCAGCGTGTCCCTTCGCGGCAATCACCGCACGAAGCTCGTCCATGCTCACATCCGAGACATAGCGGCGGGTGACCTGCCACTCATCGTGCTGTTCGATGACCACCGCAGTCGCCAACCGCAGAAACGCCGCCGGATTCGGGAAGATCTCCACGACGTCGGCTCGACGCTTGATTTCCTTGTTGAGCCGCTCGATTATCCGGCCCTCGGCGCCGGATCAACCCCTGGTGGTTGACTCGAGTCAGCGATCGAGGCGATGGAGGTGGTCCGTCAGTGCGTCGGTGACGCGGTGGT
>NZ_JBNQFT010000048.1:0-3515 GCF_050321925.1 Rhodococcus sp. IEGM1339 | reverse complement strand
GTTATATCGGTGCACTGTTGGGTCCTGAGAGAACACGCGAGTGTTTTGTCAGCGACGATGACTTACGAAGGCGGTTGGCCGTGTGGCCGGCGTTGGTAGGGGTTGTTGTGTGTTGTTTGAGAACTGCACAGTGGACGCGAGCATCTTTGTTGTAAGTGTTTATGAGCGTACGGTGGATGCCTTGGCACCAGGAGCCGATGAAGGACGTGGGAGGCTGCGATATGCCTCGGGGAGCTGTCAACCGAGCTGTGATCCGAGGATTTCCGAATGGGGAAACCCAGCACGAGTGATGTCGTGTTACCCGCATCTGAATATATAGGGTGTGTGGAGGGAACGTGGGGAAGTGAAACATCTCAGTACCCACAGGAAGAGAAAACAACATGTGATTCCGTGAGTAGTGGCGAGCGAAAGCGGATGAGGCTAAACCATGGGTGTGTGATAGCTGGCAGGCGTTGCATCCGTGGGGTTGTGGGGCTTTTCTTCCCGTCACTGTCATGACGGGCGAGAGTAAGAAACCGGTTGGTTAGTCGAAGTGGTCTGGAACGGCCTGTCGTAGAGGGTGAGAATCCCGTAGACGAAAACTTGCCGGCTCTCGTGAGAAGTACCCGAGTAGCACCGGGCCCGTGAAATCCGGTGTGAATCTGTCGGGACCACCCGATAAGCCTGAATACTCCCTGGTGACCGATAGCGGACTAGTACCGTGAGGGAAAGGTGAAAAGTACCCCGGGAGGGGAGTGAAATAGTACCTGAAACCGTGCGCTTACAATCCGTCAGAGCCTGCGCATCCTTCGGGGTGGTGGGTGATGGCGTGCCTTTTGAAGAATGAGCCTGCGAGTTAGTGGCATGTCGCGAGGTTAACCCGTGTGGGGTAGTCGTAGCGAAAGCGAGTCCGAATAGGGCGCATGTAGTGGCATGTTCTAGACCCGAAGCGGAGTGATCTACCCATGGCCAGGGTGAAGCGATGGTAAGACGTCGTGGAGGCCCGAACCCACTTAGGTTGAAAACTGAGGGGATGAGTTGTGGGTAGGGGTGAAAGGCCAATCAAACTCCGTGATAGCTGGTTCTCCCCGAAATGCATTTAGGTGCAGCGTCGCGTGTTTCTCACCGGAGGTAGAGCTACTGGATGGTCTAGGGGGCCCACAAGCTTACCGAAATCAGCCAAACTCCGAATGCCGGTGAGTGAGAGCGCGGCAGTGAGACTGCGGGGGATAAGCTTCGTAGTCGAGAGGGAAACAGCCCAGATCGCCGGCTAAGGCCCCTAAGCGTGTACTAAGTGGAAAAGGATGTGGGATCGCTGAGACAACCAGGAGGTTGGCTTAGAAGCAGCCACCCTTGAAAGAGTGCGTAATAGCTCACTGGTCAAGTGGTTCTGCGCCGACAATGTAGCGGGGCTCAAGTACACCGCCGAAGCCGCGGCACTCACACAACACCCATTCGTTCCTGCGGGAACGTGTGCAGTGGTGTGGGTGGGTAGGGGAGCGTCGTGCAGCCGTGGAAGCGCCGGAGTGATCCAGGTGTGGAGGCTGCGCGAGTGAGAATGCAGGCATGAGTAGCGAAAGACGAGTGAGAAACTCGTCCGCCGGATGACCAAGGGTTCCTGGGCCAGGTTAATCCGCCCAGGGTGAGTCGGGACCTAAGGCGAGGCCGACAGGCGTAGTCGATGGACAACGGGTTGATATTCCCGTACCCGTGTATCCGCGCCCAATGGCGAATCAGTTGTGCTAACCGTCCAAAAGTTTCCGCTGTTCCTTCGGGAACTGTGGGGATGGCTGCACGGGACCCTGATTGTAGTAGTCAAGCGATGGGGTGACGCAGGAAGGTAGCTGGGCCAGGTGATGGAGTACCTGGTGTAAGCCGGTAGGGCGAATGGTAGGCAAATCCGCCGTTCACACAGCCTGAGAGGTGATGCGTACCCGTTGAGGGGAATTCAGTGATCCTATGCTGCCGAGAAAAGCCTCTAGTGAGTTGGTACACGGCCCGTACCCCAAACCGACACAGGTGGTCAGGTAGAGAATACCGAGGCGATCGAGAGAACTGTGGTTAAGGAACTCGGCAAAATGCCCCCGTAACTTCGGGAGAAGGGGGACCACGCCCGGTGACCGGACTTGCTCCGTGAGCTGGGGGTGGTCGCAGAGACCAGAGAGAAGCGACTGTTTACTAAAAACACAGGTCCGTGCGAAGTCGTAAGACGATGTATACGGACTGACGCCTGCCCGGTGCTGGAAGGTTAAGAGGACCGGTTAGCGGAGCAATCCGCGAAGCTGAGAATTTAAGCCCCAGTAAACGGCGGTGGTAACTATAACCATCCTAAGGTAGCGAAATTCCTTGTCGGGTAAGTTCCGACCTGCACGAATGGCGTAACGACTTCTCTGCTGTCTCGACCACAGACTCGGCGAAATTGCATTACGAGTAAAGATGCTCGTTACGCGCGGCAGGACGAAAAGACCCCGGGACCTTCACTATAGCTTGGTATTGGTGTTCGGTTCGGTTTGTGTAGGATAGGTGGGAGACTGTGAAGCTCATACGCCAGTATGGGTGGAGTCGTTGTTGAAATACCACTCTGATCGTATTGGACCTCTAACCTCGGACCATGATCTGGTTCAGGGACAGTGCCTGGTGGGTAGTTTAACTGGGGCGGTTGCCTCCCAAAATGTAACGGAGGCGCCCAAAGGTTCCCTCAGCCTGGTTGGCAATCAGGTGTCGAGTGCAAGTGCACAAGGGAGCTTGACTGTGAGACTGACAGGTCGAGCAGGGACGAAAGTCGGGACTAGTGATCCGGCACCGGCATGTGGAAGCGGTGTCGCTCAACGGATAAAAGGTACCCCGGGGATAACAGGCTGATCTTCCCCAAGAGTCCATATCGACGGGATGGTTTGGCACCTCGATGTCGGCTCGTCGCATCCTGGGGCTGGAGTAGGTCCCAAGGGTTGGGCTGTTCGCCCATTAAAGCGGCACGCGAGCTGGGTTTAGAACGTCGTGAGACAGTTCGGTCTCTATCCGCCGCGCGCGTTAGAAACTTGAGGAAGGCTGTCCCTAGTACGAGAGGACCGGGACGGACGAACCTCTGGTGTGCCAGTTGTCCCGCCAGGGGCATGGCTGGTTGGCTACGTTCGGAAGGGATAACCGCTGAAAGCATCTAAGCGGGAAGCCTGTTCCAAGATGAGGTTTCTCACCCCCTCGAGGGGGTAAGGCCCCCGGCAGACCACCGGGTTGATAGGCCGGAACTGGAAGCCCAGCAATGGGTGGAGGTGACCGGTACTAATAGGCCGAGGACTTACCACGAAGATGTTACGCGTCCACTGTGCGGTATCTGAAACAACACACACAGATCCGAAAATCCTGCAGCAGCAGGTGATTCGAGGAATCTGCGTGGACTATTGTTTCATAGAGTTACGGCGGTCATAGCGACAGGGAAACGCCCGGTCCCATTCCGAACCCGGAAGCTAAGCCTGTCTGCGCCGATGGTACTGCACTCGACAGGGTGTGGGAGAGTAGGACACCGCCGAACACCCGTT
>NZ_JBNQFT010000047.1:0-6165 GCF_050321925.1 Rhodococcus sp. IEGM1339 | reverse complement strand
TCACTCGCCGTTTCGGTCCGAGGATGGCGAGTTCGATCGGGTCGATCCGCGGGTCGACATCGCCGCGGGCTCCGTCGGCCACCCGCACGATGTCGATGACCGACGCGACAGCCGAACCGAAGCAGCCGTCGATCGCGATCAGTCCGATACGCATGACGTAAACAATAGCAATACTGCCGTATACGCCACTCCCCACCGGCCCTCGCTCGTCATACGCTGAACTCGCTTCACCAAAAAACCTCGACACCTAGGAGAGTCCCTCATGTCCACACCCGCATCACTTCCGTATGCCTTCGTCGCCAAGATCGTCGCGGCCGATGGACAGCACGACGCGCTCGCCGATCTGCTCGCCGGCGCTGTCGCACTCGCCAACGAAGAAGTAGGAACGATTGTCTGGTTCGCGGTCAGGACCCACGCCGACACCTTCTGGATCTTCGATGCATTCCCCGACGAGGCCGCTCGCGACGCCCACGCCAACGGCGCCATCGTCGCAGCCCTGACGGCCAACCAGCACCTCCTCGGCGCAGCACCCGAGATCCTGGCGGCCGACGTCCTCGCGTCCAAGCTCCCGTAGTCCGCCAACGCACGAGACGATCGGGCCCGCCGAGCCGTCGGACCCGACCGCCTCGACACCCGCACCACGTTGACGATCCCCGACGGGCCGATCACGAGGAGGCCAGGCAACACCAGGCGCAAGCCTGGAGCGGCACTGTTTCACCGGTGGTCATCGAGAGAGCCAGCGCGGTTCCATGGCAGCGCAACTGTGTCAACTTGCCCTCCGTCCCGCGAGGCGCCGTGGGCGGGTCGTGGTTGCGATCCGTTGCCGTGACGGGAGACGCGTTGCGCGTCGCAGCGATGACGGGTCGTTGGCGTTCCGGGGCGTTGCGTTCGTGCGCGCCGCGCGTGCGGCATGGAGCATCTCGCTGCGCACACAACGATCGCTGCGCCGACGCACCGTTGACACCTCGCACGTCCAGGTCGCGACACAACGCCACGCTGCGTTGCCGAGCGGAGCGAGGCCTATCGGCACACGGGCAGGATGCCGGCCCGAGCGCTCAGCCGGCGAGGGGTCCGTCGCAGAGGAGAGCGACGTCGGTGTCGGGCAGAACCGTGAGGCCAGCGCATCGCGCGACCACCAGAACCGAACCGCCCCTGCCCTGCGTTTGCGCAGGTCAGGGGCTGTTCGCCGGAGCCGCCTGTCGGAATCGAACCGACGACCTAATCATTGATCGAGATTGCTAAGCAACGAATCAACGCTAACCAGCACGAACTCGATCTCAGGCTGGAGGATCGAGCCTCGGCGGTGATCGATCTGCCCGCCAGCACGGCAGCCGTAGTCAAACGCTCGTCGCCACGAATTTTGTGGCAGGGCTTGGCTGGCAGCTACGAGCGCCTGGGGTTGGGCGTGGTGGCGGATTCGGTATTCCGCGACCTGGTACTGGCCCGTCTGGTCGAGCCGACGAGCAAACTAGATTCGGTACGGGTGCTGGGGCGCCTTGGCCTAGATCCCCCGCACGTCAACACGCTTTACAACTGTCTGGGTCGGGTAATTGCTCGCGACTACCGCACTCTCATCGCGGCCGCTTGTTGGCGCCACGTCACGGCCGCCGGCGGCCCCGGCGTCGCCCTGCTGGTCGCCCGGGACGGATTCCCGCTGGACGTGCACGTTTTCGAGGGCAACAAGGCCGAAACCAAGACCTTGATCCCGGTGATTACCGCCTTCCAGGAGCGGCACGCAATCGCGGACATGGTCGTCGTGGCGGACGCCGGGGTGCTTTCAGCGGCCAACCTCAACGACTCGAAGACGCAGGTCTACTGTTCATCGTCGGCTCCCGCACCTCCAAAGCGCCCAAGGAGCTCGAAGAGCACTTCGGTCGCCGCGGCAACGCATCGACGACGGCGAGATCGTGGAGCTGACCCGCCCGATGGGGCAAGGCCGCGACAGGCGCGACCGCCGAGTGGTGTGGCATTACAAGTGGGAGCGCGCCCAGCGGGATCGCCGCACGCTCAGCGCGCAGATCGACCGTGCTCAGCGAGTGGCCCACCGGGCCGAGCCCTTGAAGAAGCAGCGGTTCGTCAAGCTCATCGGACAGAACGTCACTTTGGACGAGGCCTCGATCGAACGGGCTCGCCAAGCGGCCGGATACAAGGGGTACGTCACCAATATCGACTCGACGATCATGGATGGCCACGCCGTGGTGGCGTCGTACCACGACCTGTGGAAGGTCGAGCAGTCGTTCCGGATGGCCAAGTCCGACCTCAAGGCCAGACCGGTCTTCCACCGGACCAGGGATTCCATCGAGGCGCACTTGACCGTGGTGTTCGCCGCGCTGGCGGTTGCCCGATACCTGCAGAACATCACCGGCGTATCGATCAAGAAGGTCGTCGGCGCCCTCGAACCCCTGCGCACGATCGTGGTCGCCATCGGCGACCACGAGATGATCGTCGAGCCGAGCATCAACGACGACGCCCGCAAACTCATCGATGCGATAAACGCGGGTCACCAAAAGTTGTGGAACTCAGGCCGGAGATCGGCGCGGGGTGATCCTCGCTCGGTGGACGGAGTCAGCGTCTGCGGGTCAGGCTCCGGCGTCATCGGCACGGACTCGTTTCGTCGTGCCGTCGAGCTCGGGGATGAGTCCGAAGTCGGTGAGGAGTTGTCCGATCTGAGTGTGGTCGAGGTGCTTGATGATGCGGTTGCCGACGAACTTCGGGCCGGGGAGCTCTATCTCCTCGCCGTCGCGCAAGCGCGCGGTGGCCTCGAGCAGGAACCTGAGATCATAGGTGGAGTTGAACACCTCCGGCACGCCGCGATCGATGCCCAGCAGCTGGTAGGCGGCCTCCATCGCAGTACGCACCGAGTACTCGGTGGTGAAGATCGTGTCGCGCGTGGTTTCGGCGAACTGGCCGATGAACGCGAAGTTCACTGAGCCCTCGGGCACCACGTCGGGGCGGTCACCGGCGGTGCGGGGCATGAAGAACGAGGTGACGTAGGGCATCATCACGGGCACGGCCTTCGCGCCGTTTGCCGCGAGCTCCGGGATGTCCTCGACGGGCACACCCAAGTGATAGAGCCATTCTTGGGTGATCTCTTCGCCGGTGGACTCCTGCATTGTCTTGCCGGTGAAGTCGCCGGGCACGTCGACGAACAGGCCGTAGACCCACACGACGATCTCGTCGGGTGCTTGCGCTTTGAAGTGCGGCTGGCGGTTGACCGTCCAGCTGAGCAGCCAGGACGAGTCTTTCGCGGTGACGATGCCTCCGGTGACGATGTTGCCGGAGAACGGGTCGCGCTTGGCGATCTTCTTGATGTACCTCGGGATCTCAGGGCCGATGGTGGTGACCGTCGCTGACTCCCACTTCGTCTTCGAGATGTCGCCGCAGAACACCTCGGGGCGTCCGAAAGAGGGGTGCTTGGCCGCGATGCGCCGCCACAGGTCCCACGCCGGCGCGGGACCTTCGTCGAGTCTGGCCGCATTGTGGTGGGTGCCGTCGTCGGAGTTCTCTGTGAGCGAACCGATCGTGGCGAGCACGAGGTCGTCGGGACCGAGGTCGACGCCGCCGGGCACGCCGCCCTTTGTCCAGTGGATGCGGGTGGCCTGTTTACGGTCGCCATCGAAAACGAAGTCGATGTCGGTGACCTCGGTGGAGAACTCGAATCTCACGCCCTGGTCCAGGAGCCAGCGGTACATGGGCAGCACGAGCGATTCGTACTGGTTGTACTTCGTGAACTTCAGCGCCGAAAGGTCGGGGAGCCCGCCGATGTGGTGCACGAACCGGTGCAGGTAGAGCTTCAGCTCGAGTGCGGAGTGCCAGTTCTCGAACGCGAACATCGTCCGCCAGTAGAGCCAGAAGTTGCTGCTCAGGAACTCTTCACCGAAGATCTCGTCGATGCGCTTGTCTTCCATCTCCTCACGCGAGGCGAGAAAGACCTTGACCAACTCCTTCTGAGCTTTCTCGCTCAGGCCGAACTCATTGTTGGTGACGAACTCCTCGCCCTGCCGGTGTGTGACCCGGGTGAGTGAGTAGTTGGGGTCGTCTTTGTTGAGCCAGTAGAACTCGTCGAGGACGGATCCGTCGACCTCGAGCGACGGGATGGTACGGAACAGATCCCAGAGGCACTCCATGTGGTCTTCCATCTCGCGCCCGCCGCGGATGACAAACCCTTTGTCCGGCTTCTTGATACCGTCCAGGGCGCCGCCGGGCAGGTCCAGGCGCTCGAGGATTGTGATCTTGTCGCCGGAGAGTTGCCCGTCGCGGATCATGAACACCGCCGAGGCCATCGAGGTGAGCCCGGCGCCGACGAACCAGGCGGTCTTGTTCTCGACTCCCTCGGGCTTGCGGGGGCGGGCGAAGGCTTCGTAGTTTCCACTGCTGTAATACATCTGGCTTGCACGTCCTCTCGTGGACTGTTCTGCCGCGGTCGTGGGTCAGTTGTAGGTGTAGAAGCCCTCGCCGGTGGCGACGCCCAGCTTGCCGTGGTCGATGTACTCGCTCTTCAGCCAGGCCGCGAGCGCCTGGTCCTCCTCCCCGCCGTGGGCGAGGATGTTGTACGGGGTGGCCAGGCCGATGACATCGGTGATCTGGAAGGGGCCCATCGGCGCTCCCGTGCCGATCCGCCACACGTTGTCGATGTCCTTCGGCTCGGCGTATCCGCCGGCGGCGAGTGCGTACCCGGCGTTGAGGAACGGCACCAGTAGCGAGTTGAGGACGTAGCCGGACTTCTCCTTGTACACGGGGATCGGAACCATCCCGATGTTGCCGGCGAAGGCGACGACCTCGTCGAACACGGCCGGATCGGTGTCGGCGGTGCCCATCACCTCGGCGGTGTTGAACTTCCAGACCCGGTTCGCGAAGTGCAGCGCGAGGAACTTGGCGGGGCGTCCGGTGGAGTCCTTGAGGTCGCTGGGCAGAAGTGTCGACGAGTTCGTTGCGAAGATCGTCTTCTCCGGTGCGAGCTCGCCGAGCCTTCGGTAGGTGTCCTGCTTGATGGACAGTACCTCGGGGATCGCCTCGATGACCAGATCCGCGTCCGCGACCGCGTCGGCGAGGTCGGAGGAGAACCGGACGCGGGTGAGCGCCTCGTCCGCCTTCCCCTCGGCTGCCCCCGCGACTCCGTCGTCCTTGTAGGTGGTGACGAGAGCGTCGAACCGCTTCTTGGCTGCCTCGATGGCATCGCTGCTGATGTCATATGCGGTGACCTGGAAGCCGCTGTAGGCGGTCTGGAAGGCGATCTGGGTGCCGAGGACTCCGGTTCCCAGGACGGTCACGTGTGTGATGTTGCTCATTGTTCTGTTTCCTTCATTCCTTCTCGGGCGGCGGATCCGGCCGCCGGGGTGTGTGCAGCACGCCGGTCACGATGAGCGTGACCTGACGTCTGAGGTCGTCGATCGCGTCAGCCTCGGGGATGTCCGAGGCCGTCATCCGAGCGATCGCGAGATGAGTGACGGCGAACAGCGAGGATCCTGCGACGCGTGCCTCCCCGTCGCTGAGGGTCGGAGCGGCGCGTCGTAGCGTGTCGGAGAGGGACGCCTCGAGCTCGAAGATCAACGCCATGCCCTCGGCCCGGAACTTCGCGTCGTGAGGGCCGAACAGCAGCTCCCGCTGGTACGCAGCACTGTTCTCCGGCTCACGTGCGGCAGCGACGACGAGGGGGTGCAGGCGGGCGAAGACCGCGGCGGCAGGATCCGGCGTCAACGCCGCACGCGCGGCGCCCTCATCTATCGATGCCCGGAGTGCCTCGTTGTAGACCATGAGCAGCAACTCGCTCTTGGTCGCTGCGTACCGGAACAAGGTCCCCGCTGCGACCCCGGCCGCGGCGGACACCTCCTGCGTCGTCACCGCGGAGAACCCGCGCGCACGCAACAGATCGGACGCGGCGCGAAAGATTCGCTCCCGCTTGAGCCGCATGTTCTGCTCGCGGCGGGACTCTATCTCCCGAACGCCCGGGCGCCGTCCGCGCTCTGAAAGCTGCTGCACCTCGCTCACATTAATGAGTGTACTCATTTTCTTGCGGACCGCAAAGGGAGTACGCACGCGATCGGCGACAGGTGTGGCCGGTGTTGTGGCTCTTCACTATGGATCTCGTGGACCGGTTGGTCTGACTCCTTGATGGGCGTGACGGTCTCGGCTCGGTGGGCGCAGGATGGGTCTGGTGGGCGGGTC
>NZ_JBNQFT010000046.1:0-7035 GCF_050321925.1 Rhodococcus sp. IEGM1339 | reverse complement strand
CGGTAGTCGGGGTGTGTGTGGTAACCACACCGATACCGGAGGTCCTCACCTATCTCGTGGCGGCACGCCGTTCACAACCTGCCTGGGAACTACACCTAGCGCTATCGGTATCCCGCGACGAGAGACGATGCCCGAGTGACCTCACGCCCCGCAACCGAGCAGCGACTGCTCGACATCGTTCCCGGAAATCCGGTGTGCCGGGTCGTCCTGGACCGGACGGGTGAACTCGGCATCGGAGACTGGTATCTCACCGCGGGCGGAGTCTTCCAGTCGGTCTGGAACTTTCTCGACGGCCGCGACCGGCAGGCCGGCATCCGGGACTACGGGTCTACGCTCCGCACGGTTTCGACGACCTGTTCGGGATGGCGCTCCGCCCGAATCCGGTGCTGGCACCTCGCAACGTGTACGAAGCGAAAGCCCGACGATGGCAGGTGGAATGGCCTCGATTGGTCGTCGAACCGTGGCCCGAGCGCTGACATCCTCATTCGCCGAGATCCTCGTCGAATCTGCGTCGCGCTTCCTCGATGCGGGGAAGATTCGTCGACGCCCACATCAACAGAGCGTCGATCGGTTCGCGCACCGTCTTCCCCAGTGCCGTGATGCGGTATTCGACCGCGACGGGACGGGTGTTCACCACCCGGCGTTCGACGATTCCGTTGCGTTCGAGTCTGCGCAACGTGGTCGTCAGGGATTTCTGCGTGACCTCGGGAACGGCGCGCCGCAGCTCGTTGAAGCGGCGCGGAGCCTCGCACAATTCGGTGAGCACGCTCAAGGACCACTTGTCGAGGATCTGCCCCAACAGTTCCCGGTGGGCGGCGACGGCGAGCAGATCGTGGTCAGCGGTATCCGACATGAAACCTGGTTTCGTTGAAGTGACTTCCGGATACCAAGTATAAATCAGGTACCATTTGGTTCCGACCCCAGGAGAACTCCGTGTCCGTCACCCTGTTCAGCCCCGAAGGCACGCTGCCGAACGCTCCTTACCACCACGTCGCAGTCTCCACCGGCACGCGACAGGTCCATCTCGCCGGACAGGTCGCATACATGCCGGACGGCTCACCGATTCCTACCGAGCTGGCCGGTCAGGTGGCCCAAGCGCTGCGCAACGTCGCACGAGGCTTGGACGGAGCCGGCGCGACCTTCCGCGATGTCGTGCGCCTGACGTTCTACGTCACAGACTGGCATCCCGAGAAGATCGGACAGTTCATGGCCGGTGTGCAGGCCGTCGCGCAGGAGATCGATCTGCCCGATCCGATGCCGCCGGCATCGCTGATCGGTGTCGCGGCGCTCTACGAACCTGTCGTGCTCGTGGAGATCGAAGCCACCGCGGTTCTCGAGGGATGAGCGTCGTAGATCAGGCCGCGCAGATCCCGAAGACGGGGAATCCGTCGTCACCCGCAGTGGACCGGAACGCGACCCGCACCCGGGCCTCGGCGCAGTCGGGGAACGATCCTTCGATCTTCGAGTAGAGCCATGGCCCGTCGTCGAGTTCGACGATCGCGAGGGTGACCGCGCTGTCGTCCTGCGCGCCGTCGTCGAGCGGTTCGACGACCTTCCAGGACACGATCGAGCCGGTGCCGGAGCAGCGGGCGGACTCGAGGTTCGCGCCGCCGCAGGAGGAGCAGCACGCTGTCTCCGGAGCGTGAAGCGTCGTGCAGCTTCCGCAGCGCAGGATCGTCATGCAGTTCTGCGTCGCGTGGGGCGCCATCGCAGTCCTTCCGTCAACGGAAAATGTCCGAGCCACGAAGCGGTCCGTCGTAGAGGGGGGGGCGGGACCCCGACGGGCCGATGACGTGGCTCCGATCATCGGCCCCCTATTCGAAGGTAGGTCGGCTCGGGACCTTTTCCATCGGTACGCGAGCACACAGATCGTGGGGGTTCGCTGGTCGCAGCGCACAATGCCGGGTCGGTCGACAGGGGCTTTCGGGTCGTTCGGGCCACCGGATGTCACTTGGACAAGCGCCGGAAGCAACCTCCCTACCTGCAGATCTTCCCTACTTCGACGTGTTCCAGCTCGCACCGGCACCCAGTGCCACGCGCGGACACTGTGCGCGCAGCCCGAACCACTACCGAAACAGTGTGCAGCCGCACCGATGAACCGAGGGACGTTCGTCCTTCACGTGGAAGACAGCGGCACCCGATTCGCCGGGTCGACTCGCCCGCAAGCTCGGTCACTCCAACGCCGCACACTGCGCGCTGTTGCCCGGCAACGCACTCGAA
The DNA here is from genome assembly GCF_050321925.1 of Rhodococcus sp. IEGM1339. Classification (NCBI taxonomy): domain Bacteria; kingdom Bacillati; phylum Actinomycetota; class Actinomycetes; order Mycobacteriales; family Nocardiaceae; genus Rhodococcus; species Rhodococcus sp. IEGM1339. The sequence continues at coordinate 4,815 of NZ_JBNQFT010000046.1, read as the reverse complement.
GCGCTGGCCGGCCTTGCAGGACGTCGCCAGGAGTCGGGGCGGATCTGCCCCGCCGACGCGGATACGTCGGGCATGCCGCCCACTCTCATCCAGGTCGGCTCGCACTAATTGTTCTTGTGGACGCGGAGTCGATGGCCGACCGTCTCGCCGACGCCGGTATGGCGTGCGATCTGCAGGTCTGGGACCGGCAGGTGCACATATTCCAGGCCGCCGCGGATCTGCTACCCGAAGGAGCCCGCGCGATCGGCGAGATCGGACGGTTCGTTCGCAGCACCGTGCCCGGCTCCCGCTGACGCGCAGTCAGCCGGACGCGGGCGGAATCTCCGAATCGGGGGCGAGCACGGCGGCGCCGAGCCAGTGGCACAGCGCCAGCGCGTTCTCGAGGTCGAGCCGACACTCGCGGACACTGTGCCCGATCTGCTCCTCCGCCTTGCTGATCCGGTAGGCGACCGAATTCCGGTGCAGATGTAGTCTTTCCGCTGTGGCGACGAAACTCCCTCCGCTGGAAAGGAATTCCCGCAGCGTGTGCCGCAGTTGCGCGGCAGCGGGATCGTCGGCGGCGAGGCGACCGAGCACATCCCCCACCCAGCCGCGGGCCCACTCGAGATTCGTGCACATCAACGCGACCGCGCCGACCTCGTCGATCGAGACGAGACGCGGACCCGGCAGCACCGATGTCAGAGCCACCTCCCGCGCCTGCGCCGCCTGCCGATGGGTGCGGACGAAACCGTCGATCCCCTCCTGCGGCGCGCCGACGGCGACACCGACAGGTCGCTGCCATGCCGCGACGATCCCGGACAGTCCCCTCGGGTCGATGCGATCGACCGTGCCGAGCGGGATCCATGCCCAGGCGGTGTACTCGTCGAACTGTTCGAACAGCACCCGACCTCCCCGCCCGAGATGTTCGGCCAGAGTCGTCACTGCCTGCTCGAGACCGTTCCATTCGGTGCCGGACCGGTCCCCACCGACCACCTCGATATCGTCCGTCCAGACGATCACCCCGAGGTGGCGCTGGCCGAGCCGGTAGCCGAGGGTGCGCTCGGCGTCCCCCACCTCGATCGGTCGTCCGGCCAGGATGTCCTGGATGCGGGCGGTCCGGGAGGCGTTGCGGTTGAGCAGCCAGGTATCGCGCTCGGTCTCGTAGACCCCGAGCAGCTTCTGCGACACCCCGTCGATCCCCGCGGAGAGTTTCATCAGGATCTCCACGCCCGCCTGCATCACTGCCGCGGCGTCGTCGCTGAGTCCGGCCAGCACCTCGAGGCACCAGCGCATGATGCTGTCCTGCGCGAGCCGGTTGCTGCGGTCGACCACCGAGACGGGGAATCCCTGTCGGGCCAGCATGCGCACCAGCGAGTAGGACGCCGCCGGGATCTCGATCTCCTCGAGGTCGTCCCGCAGGAACCGGGTCATGGCTGCGACGCCTTCCTCCGCGGCCTGGGCGAGGGAGCGGCGGGTGTGGCGGTCGGTGGACACCGCCTCGATCTCGGCCGAGATCCGCTCGGTCATGTACTGCGTGATCTCGGCGTGCCGCGTCGTCGACAGGTCGGCGACCGCCTCGATCAAGGCACGCGTGGCAGGTCCGGGATCGCCCACGCTGTGGGTGTCCTGTCCGATCTCGTGAGGATTCATCGTGTCCGATTCCGGAGGCTACGGCGTCTGTCCGAGTGCACTGCCTTGCCGAGCGCACCGCCTCGACCGTAACGGCTCGGGACGGGCCGCCACCGCGGATCGGGGCGTCCCTCGGGCAACGATCATGCCGACACTCACGCCGGGTGTTGTCCGGACCCGTCGGTTGCGCCGCCTAACCTGTCACGGTGAGTGAATCAGGCCGAGCGCGGTTCGGCGCGATGGAGGACGCGTTGGTGCGGGACGACCGCCTGCGCCTGTTCTCGTTCGCGACGGCCGAGAAAAGGGTGCACTACCTGTGGGTTCTGCGCGCATTCGATCACGCGCGCGGCAACTACTCGGTGCTGTTGCACGCCGGCGACGTCGAGAACGTCCTCACCCGACTGCCCGGCGCGAGCGGCGACGACGTGCCCGATTCCTCCGAGATCCCGGCGCTGCTCGAGCAGCTGCACGCGTGGGGTGTGCTCGAACGCAGCTACGACGGATCCCGGGCAGCGACGCTCGCCGAGTACCGCAACCGGCACTACGTCTACCAGTTCGGACAGGCGGGCTACCGGGTGTTCCGCGCCGTGGAGGACGTGTTGTCCTCCCGCGGGGAGGACGTCTCGCTGTCACGTCTGGCCCTTCCCGATCTGCTTGCCGATCTCAACGATCTCGCCGACGCGAACGCCGCCGGCGACGGCGAGCTGGTCTACCGGAAGTTGAGCCGCCTCGACGCGACGTTGTCGGACATGGCCGAGCGCGCCGCCCGTTTCTATCTCGTCCTCGGCGAGCTGGTGCGCACCACCGAGGTCACCCCGGAGACTTTCCTCGCCCACAAGGACGCGCTGCTCACCCATATGCGCGAGTTCAGCACCGACCTGGCCCGCTACGCCCCGAAGCTCTCCACGGCGCTCGACCGGGTACAGACCACCGGGGTTCAGAAGCTCACCGCGGCCGCGGCCCGGCACGACGAGCGGGTGCTGCTCTCGTTCGAGGAACGCGAAGCGGACTGGGCGCAGCGCTGGTGGGGCGTCGAACACTGGTTCGTCGGTGTGGGCTCCGAACCGAGCGAATCCGAACGCCTTCGCGGCGCGACCATCAACGCGATCTCCGCGGTGCTCGGGCTGCTGCGCCGACTCACCGAGCAGCGTCGCGGGGGTGTCAGCCGCGAGTCGCAGCTGCGGCATCTCGCGGGCTGGTTCGCTGCCGCGCCGTCCGAGGAGGCCGCGCACGCACTGTTCGATGCGGTGTTCGACCTGGGCCGGCCCCGACACTTCTCCGTCGCCCATCCCGATGCCGACATCGTGCCGGTCACCCGCTCGTGGTGGCAAGCGCCTCCCGTGGAGATCGCCCGCACCCTCGCCGAGACCGGCCGGCGCCCCGCAGCGGGAGCGCCGGGGCGGATCCAGCGCAACGACGCCGGAGTACGGCGGCTGCGCGAGGCGCAACTCGAGAAGCAGCGTCGCCGGGCCGAAGCGGCGCGTTCCCTCGCCGCCGGAGGGGTGCGCGAACGGAAGCTGAGCGAACCGGAAGCAGAGGTGCTGTTGAGCCTGCTCGACGCCGCACTGTCGGCCCGCGTGCCCGTGAGCGGGCGGGTGCGCAGCGACGATGCGTCCTCTGGTACGCAGAACGGCGTCAAGCTCACCCTCCGACCGAGCGGCGAGTCGACGGTGGTGCACACCGCGCGCGGGCGCCTGTATCTCGACGGTCTGTCGGTGGAGGTGCGATGAGGGCGCGTTCGATTCCGTCCGTCGAGCTGGATTCGTATCAGCGCGCCGCGCGGCTGGTGCTCACCCACCACCTCGTCACCGCGACCTTTCCCGACCGGTCGGCACTGGCGACGGTGCGCCGCTGGGCCACCGAGCTGCGGGAGGATCTGCTCGCCACCTTCGGATACCGGCTCGAGGTCACCGAGACCACCGCGCGGCTGTTCACCGTCGCCGATCGCCTCGACGCGGGGGCGGGCACGTCGACGCACACCGGCCGGCCGTTCGACCGGCGCCGCTATGCCTATCTCGCGTTGGCGATCGCGGCGCTCGGTCGCGGCGCCGGGCAGATCACGCTGTCCGAACTCGCCGAGCACGTCGCGTCCGAGGCCAGCCGGGTGGACGGTGTCGAGCTCGACACCGAACGTGCCGCCGATCGCGATGCCTTCGTCGATGCCGTGACCTGGCTCGGCGTGCGCGGGGCGATCACCCTCGCCGACGGTGATGCGGGCAGGTGGGCGAGCGATCCCGACAGTGGTGAGGCGCTCTACGACGTCGACCGCGCGGTCGTGCATGCCCTGTTCCGGCCACCGCGGGCGTTGCAGCACCTCGAATCGGTGCGCGGTCTGCTCGGCAATGCCGGTGCCCCGCAATCAGATACGGCGGAGGTCCGGAGGCGGGTGCGACGCGCACTGGTGCAGCGTCCCGTGGTGTACGCCGACGATCTCGACGACGACGAAGCGCTGCAGTTGGCATTGCCGCGCACCACCGACGAAGTAAAGTTGCTCACCGGCCTGGTGTGTGAGCGTCGCGCCGAAGGTGTTGCGCTGGTAGATACCTCGGGACGACTGTCAGATGTACGGTTTCCGAACACGGGGACGGTCGCGCAGGTCGCGCTGTTGCTGGCCGGGGAGATGTGCGATCGCGTCCTCGATCCCGACGCCCCTGCCCCACCCCGGATACCCGTACCTGCACAGACACAAGACGCTCTCCTCGCGGCCGTCGATTCCGCGATCCCGAGGTCGACGGTGTTCACCCCGCTCGCGGCGTCCGACACCCCGATCCCCGACGAGCTGGAGCAGGACGACGCCGCTCGTGCCCCGCTCGAGCATCCCTTGCTCGAGGATTCGTGGCTGGCGGGCACGGTCGGGCGTCTCGTCGACATCTACGGCCGGACCTTCGCCGCGCAGTGGCAGGCCGACCCCGCGGGACTGGCCGAGGCCGCGGTGGACATGCTCGACCGGCTGCGGCTGGTGGCCCGGGTACCCGGCGGGGTACTCGTCCTGCCCGCGATCGCCCGCTTCCGCGGCGTGACGGTCAGTGTGCGCGAACGTGATCCGGAAATCGACCTGTTCCCCGAGACCACCCCACCGACAGTCCCCGCACCCGATACGAACCCGACGGACTCTCAATGACTGTGTCAAGCAACAGCAGCGGCCGGAGCCGGGTTGTCGATGCTGAATTCTCGGCCGTCACGCAACAACGCCCACAGAACATCGAC
>NZ_JBNQFT010000045.1:0-9911 GCF_050321925.1 Rhodococcus sp. IEGM1339 | reverse complement strand
GTGATGTCAGAGTCCAGTGGCGGAACCTCCGCCGTAAGTCCACACCCACCTGCTCGCCAGGTGATTGCGACATTCGACACCTATGCCGACGCCGAGAGCGCCGTCGACTACCTCTCCGACCAGCATTTCACGGTAGACAAACTGGCCATCGTCGGTCGCGACATCGAGCTGGTCGAGCAGATCGTCGGCCGATTGAACTACGGCTGGGCCGCTCTGCGGGGCGCCGCCGCGGGCGCGCTGACGGGTGCGCTGTTCGGCTGGATCTTCGGGTTACTCGATTGGGTCCAGCCGCTGCTCACGGGCCTCGCGCTCGCCTTCTACGGGTTGGTATTCGGTGCCGTTGTGGGCGCTCTGCTCGGCCTGCTCATGTATGCGCTGCAGGGCGGCCGGCGCGACTTCACCTCAATCCAGTCATTACAACCACGTCACTACGAAGTCCTCGCCGATGTCGAGGTCGCGGACGAAGCCGTCCGCTTGCTCACCGGCCGGACCGATCGAAAGGAATGAGTCATGGCGACTGCTGTGGGTATAGACCTGGGCACCACCAACTCGGTCATCGCAAGCTGGCAAGGCGGCGAGCCGGTGGTGATCTCCAATGTCGAGGGTGCGCGGACGACGCCGTCGGTGGTGGCGTTCACCGAGAGCGGCGAGCGCCTGGTGGGTCAGCTTGCCCGACGGCAGGCGATCTTGAATCCGAAGGGCACGATCTACTCGGCGAAACGCTTCATCGGACGTCATTACGACGAGATCTCCGAGGAGGCCAAAGCGGTCAGCTTCGACGTCGTGCCGGGTGACAATGGTGAGGCCCGATTCGACGTGCGGGGAAAGAAGTACGCGCCGGAGGAGATCAGTGCCCTGGTGCTGCGCAAGCTCGTCGACGACGCGAGCAAGTTCCTCGGTGAGAAGGTCAAGGAAGCGGTCATCACCGTTCCGGCCTACTTCAACGACGCGCAGCGCAACGCCACCAAAGACGCCGGCCGGATCGCGGGCCTCGAGGTCCTGCGGATCATCAACGAGCCGACCGCTGCGGCATTGGCGTACGGCATGGACAAGCAGACCCACGAGACCGTACTGGTCTTCGACCTCGGCGGCGGCACCTTCGATGTGAGTCTGCTCGATGTCGGCGAGGGAGTGGTCGAGGTTCGTTCCACGGCCGGCGACTCCCACCTCGGCGGAGACGATTTCGACCGGCGCCTGGTGGACTACCTCGCCGACGAATTCCAGCGTGCGGAGAATATCGATCTGCGCAAGGATGCGCAGGCATTGCAGCGCCTCTTCGAGGCCGCGGAGAAAGCCAAGGTCGAGTTGTCCTCGGTGACACAGGCCCAGGTCAACTTGCCCTTCGTCACCGCTGACGCGAACGGTCCCAAGCACCTCACCACCACGATCATGCGATCGAAGTTCGAGGATTTGACGGCGGATCTGGTGGAACGCTGCCTCGACCCCGTGAAGCAGGCGATGAGTGACGCCAAGGTCACCGCCAACGATATCGACGAGGTGATCCTGGTCGGTGGTTCGACACGTATTCCGGCGGTGCAGGCACTGGTTCGCCGGCTCACCGGCGGTAAGGATCCCCACATGGGCGTCAACCCGGACGAGGTCGTGGCGCTCGGTGCCGCAGTCCAGGCGGGCGTGCTCAAGGGCGAGGTCTCCGATGTGCTGTTGCTCGATGTCACCCCGCTGTCCCTCGGCGTCGAGACGCAGGGCGGGGTGATGACCAAGATCATCGAGCGCAACACGACGATCCCGGCCCGGCGCAGCGAAGTGTTCTCCACGGCGGAAGACAATCAGTCCGCCGTGGACGTCGTGGTGCTGCAGGGCGAACGCGAACGGGCTGCCGACAACCGGGTGCTCGGCCGGTTCCGGCTGGAAGACATCCGCCCTGCGCCACGCGGCGAGGCGCAGGTCGAAGTCACTTTCGATATCGACGCCAACGGCATCCTCAACGTCACCGCCCGCGACAAGGACACCGGCAAGGAGCAGAGCATCACGATCAGTGAGCAGGGCAACCTGGACCAGAGTGAGGTCGAGCGCATGCTGGCAGAGGCCGAACGGAACCGGGGTGAGGACGAGGCGCTGCGCAAGGCGGTCGACGCACGCAACGCGCTCGATTCGGTTGCCTATCAAGTGGAACGGCGACTGGCCGAACTCGGTGACAGTGCGCCACCGCACGACAAGGCGCGGGCCGAGATGCTGATCGCCGACGCCAGGAAGGCGGTCAAAGACGGTGCTTCACCCGCGGAGGTAGAGCCACTGACCTCGGAGCTCCAGCAGCTGCTCTACGGGCTCGCGCCGGTCCAGGACGGCGGCGACGGACACCAGGCCGGCGGCGCAGAGGCTGCGTCGTCGGATGACGACGACGTGATCGACGCCGAATTCGATCGAAGCTGAGGCACACGATGGACAGGTCTGCAGATCATTCGACGACCGAGCCGGCTACCGAGGGTACCGACGGGGATCAGACCGAGACGGCGCCTGATCGCACCGACACGGGGGCCGAGTTGGCTCAACTCGAGGACCGCTGGCGCAGGGCCCTCGCAGATCTGGACAACCTGCGCAAGCGGTATGCCAAGGATCTGGATCGTGAACGCGCCGCGGAGGTGGCGAAGGTTTCCGCGGCGTGGCTGCCGGTCCTGGACAATTTGGAGCTTGCGCTGGCCCATGCGGGCAGCGATCCTCAGACCGTCGTCGAGGGTGTGAAGGCGATCCGGGATCAGGCGGTGCAGGTGCTCTCACGGTTCGGCTTCGAGCGCCACGACGAGGTCGGTGTGCCGTTCTCCCCGGAGCTCCATGAAGTGGTCAGTGTGGTGGCCCAACCCGACCTTCCCTCCGGGACCGTGGTCGAGGTCTTGCGCCCGGGCTATGGAGAGGACGGGCGGCAGCTGCGTCCCGCCGCGGTGGTCGTCAGCCGCCCCGAGGGGTGAGCACCGATGGCGCGTGACTTCTACGAAGTGCTCGGGGTCCCGCGGGGCGCCGGCACCGACGAAATCCAGCAGGCCTACCGCAAGCTGGCCCGCAAGTATCACCCCGACGTGAACAAGGACCCCACTGCGGAGGACAAGTTCAAAGAGATCAATGAGGCCTACCAGGTGTTGTCCGACCCGGACACCCGGAAACGCTACGACCGATTCGGTGACGACTTCCGGCGTGTGCCCGAGGACTACGACGAACGGGTCCGGGCAAGCGCCGGTGGGTTCGGCGGCGGGTTCGGCGGCGGGTACGGCGGTGGGGGCGGGGGCAGAAGGGTGCACTTCGGTCACGGTGTCGGTGGCGAGGGCGGCGTCGACTTCGAGGACCTCTTCGGGCAGATGTTCGGCGGCGGTGGCGGGTACGGGCCGATTCCCGGCGCCGATCAGGAAGCGGAACTGGAACTGCCCCTGGAAGAGGCGTATCGGGGCGGCAAACGCACTCTCAGACTGGACGGCCGGCAGTACGACGTCGACATTCCGGCCGGTGTCCTGGACGGCCAGCGAATCCGGCTGGCCGGGCAAGGCGGGCGGGGCAACGGCGGCGCGCCGCCCGGGGATTTGTACCTCGTGGTGCGGATCAAGCCGCATCCCCGGTTCCGCGTCCAGGGCCGGGACATCTACGTCGACCTGCCCGTATCGCCATGGGAGGCGGTCCTCGGCGCGACGGTCGTCGTTCCCACCCCGGGCGGTGAGGCGAAAGTCAAAGTGGTGCCGGGCTCGTCGACGGGACGGAAGCTGCGCCTGCGCGGAGAAGGCATGCCCAATCCGCGGGGCGCCAACGGCAACCTCTACGCCGAAATCAAGGTGATGGTGCCGCCGAAACCGACAGCACGCGAACGCGAGCTGTTCGAGCAGTTGGCCGCCGAATCGAACTTCGATCCGAGGAAAGACACATGAGCACCCCGACCCCGGTCACCGGGTACGTATTGGTTCGCCGTGCCGGTTTGTCGCCAGATGCCTTCGCCGAACGTACCGGGCTGCACCCCGACCTGGCACGAAAACTTGTGGCTCTCGGCCTGCTCGACGCCCACCGCGACGCCGGCGGCGAAATGTCGTTCGAACCATCCGAAGTGGCCCACGCCGCCCGCATCCAACGGCTGCGGACCGGTCTGGGCCTGAACTACTCGGCAATCGGGCTCGTGCTCGATCTGCTGGATCGAATCGAGAAACTCGAAGCAGCGTCCCGCAGAAGGAGGACACCCCCATGGACACCGGCAGCCTGACTGAAAAGTCACGAGAAGCCCTGCAGGAAGCCCAGAACGTCGCGACCAGAATGGGTCACACCGAGGTCGACGGAGAGCACCTGCTGCTCGCGTTGGTCGATCAGCAGGACGGGCTGGTACCCCGACTGCTCGAGCAGGCCGGCGCGAACGTCGACGCCCTGCGATCCGACCTGGAACGTGAACTCTCGCGTAGGCCGAAGGTCAGCGGCCCCGGTGCGACGCCCGGTCAGGTGATGATCACCCAGCGCCTGGCCAAGCTGCTCGACGCCGCGGAACGGGAGGCGAAGCGACTCAAGGATTCCTACGTGTCGGTGGAGCATCTCGTGATGGCCCTCTCCGAGGAGGGGTCGACCAGTGCGGCCGGACGGGTTCTCACCAGTCATGGGGTCACACGAGAGACCTTCCTCGCCGCCTTGACCACAGTGCGCGGCAATCAGCGCGTCACCTCGGCCACCCCGGAGGGTGCGTACGAGGCGCTCGAGAAGTACGGACGCGACCTCGTCTCCGAGGCGCGGGCAGGCAAACTCGATCCGGTCATCGGCCGCGATGCCGAGATCCGCAGGGTAACGCAGATCCTGAGCCGGAAAACGAAGAACAATCCGGTGCTGATCGGCGACCCCGGCGTCGGCAAGACCGCGATCGTCGAGGGCCTCGCCCAGCGGATCGTCCGCGGCGACGTGCCCGAGGGCCTACGCGACAAAACGATCTTCTCGCTCGACATGGGTTCCCTGGTGGCCGGCGCGAAGTACCGCGGCGAGTTCGAGGAGCGACTGCAGGCGGTGCTGTCCGAGGTGAAAGCGGCCGAGGGGCGCATCCTGTTGTTCGTCGACGAGTTACACACCGTCGTCGGCGCAGGATCGGTCGGCGGCGAGGGATCTCTCGACGCCGGCAACATGCTCAAGCCGATGCTCGCCCGCGGCGAACTGCACATGATCGGTGCCACCACTCTCGACGAGTATCGCAAGCACATCGAATCCGATGCAGCATTGGAGCGTCGATTCCAGACGGTTCTCGTCGACGAGCCCAGCATCGAGGATGCGATCTCGATTCTGCGCGGACTTCGAGAACGCCTCGAGGTGTTTCACGGCGTGAAGATCCAGGACGGCGCACTGGTGGCCGCCGTGACCCTCTCGCACCGGTACATCACCGACCGCTTCCTTCCGGACAAAGCGATCGATCTGGTAGACGAGGCGTGCGCCCGGCTACGCACCGAAATCGATTCGATGCCCGCCGAACTCGACGAGCTCACCCGGAAGGTGACCCGGCTGGAGATCGAAGAGGCCGCGCTGTCCAAGGAAACGGACGCGGCCAGCAAGACACGCCTCGAGGAGTTGCGTAAGGAACTGGCCGATCTGCGGGCCGAGGCCGACGCCCGGCACGCTCAGTGGGAGGCAGAGCGCCAAGCGATCCGTCGGGTGCAGGAGCTACGGGGAGAGCTGGAACGATTGCGCCACGAAGCCGAGGAGGCCGAACGCAATTACGACCTCAATCGGGCCGCCGAGCTGCGATACGGCGAGATCACCGAACTCGAACGCAAACTCGAGGCGGCGGAGGAGCAACTGGCTACCAGGCAGGGCCGCAATCCGTTGCTGCGTGAAGTGGTCACCGAAGACGAGATCGCAGAAATCGTGGCCGCATGGACGGGTATCCCGGTCGCCCGGCTGCAGGAAGGTGAGCGGGAGAAACTGTTGAAGCTCGACGAGATCCTCCACGAGAGGGTCGTCGGTCAGGACGAGGCGGTGCAACTGGTCGCAGACGCGGTGATCCGGGCGAGGTCCGGCATCCGTGATCCGCGCCGGCCGATCGGTTCGTTCATCTTCCTGGGACCGACGGGCGTGGGAAAGACCGAGCTCGCAAAGACGCTGGCCAGCGCCCTCTTCGACAGCGAAGACAACATGGTGCGCCTGGACATGAGCGAGTACCAGGAGCGGCACACGGTGAGTAGGCTCATCGGTGCGCCCCCCGGGTACGTCGGGTATGACGAGGGGGGTCAGCTCACTGAGGCGGTGCGTCGCAAGCCGTACTCCGTGGTGCTCTTCGACGAGATCGAGAAGGCCCATGCCGACGTCTTCAATACCCTGCTGCAGGTGCTCGACGACGGCCGGATCACCGATTCTCAAGGCAGGCAGGTCGATTTCCGGAACACGGTGATCATCATGACCTCGAACATCGGATCCCAGCATCTCCTCGACGGAGTCACAGCGGACGGCGAGATCAAGCCGGACGCCCGGGAGCGGGTGCTGGCGGAACTGCGCGGGCACTTCCGTCCCGAGTTCCTCAACCGGGTCGACGACATCGTGTTGTTCACCCCGCTCACGCTGCCCCAGATCGAGCACATCGTCGAGCTGCAGCTCGCCGATCTTCGGAACAGATTGTCAGAGAGACAGATACACCTGGATATCACACCGGAAGCACGCCGGCTCATCGCCGAACACGGTTTCGACCCGGTCTACGGTGCACGGCCCCTGCGCAGGTATATCGCCCACGAGGTCGAAACCAGGATAGGTCGTGCGCTGTTGCGCGGCGAAATCGAACCGGGCGGCACCATCAGTGTCACGGTCGATGACGGCGAACTGTCCGTCGCATATACGGAACCCGCCATCGCGGCCTGAGAAGGGTGTCGTCATGGGATCCGACAAGGTGAAGTGCCCACACTGCGGCAAGGTCAACAAGGTGCCGGCGGCCGGGAACGGGAGACCCCGCTGCGGGAATTGCCACGAGCCGCTGCCCTGGATCGCCTCGGCAGGGGATGGCGATTTCGCGGAGGTCGCCGAGAAATCCTCGGTGCCTGTACTCGTTGATCTCTGGGCGACGTGGTGCGCTCCGTGCCGAATGGTCAGCCCCGCGCTCGAGCAGCTCGCCACAGAACGCGCAGGTCAGATCAAGCTCGTCAAGGTTGACGTGGATGCTGCACCCCAGACGGCCGAACGTTTCACCGTCCGTGCCGTTCCGACGCTGCTGGTGATGGACCGGGGTGAGGTACTCGCTCGTCAGGCGGGCGCCGCTCCGGTACCCCAGCTGCGCACATGGCTCGATCAGGCGCTCTCGGAAAAAGCAGGCAATGAGGCGAACTCATGACTTTTGCCCACGCGGACCCACATGTGATCGCGATCCGGCCCGTGGCGCCCCGCACTCCACAAGGTTGCGAGGAATGTCTTCGCCTCGGAACCCCGTGGGTGCATCTGAGGCTGTGCCTGACGTGCGGACACGTCGGATGCTGCGACTCCTCGCCGGGTAAGCACGCGAGCGCGCACGCTCACACCCTTGGCCATCCGATCGTCCAGTCGATGGAACCCGGTGAAGATTGGCGCTGGTGTTATGTCGACCAGAACTTCGTCTGAGGACGCCCCCCGCCTCGGCGACGGTCAGCTCGTCGACGACGAGACTCCGGATACAGTCGGGGCATTCCCGCGGTTGACGGACGACCAGGTCGCGACGCTCGAGACCGGAGGCACACGTCGATCGGTTCACGCCGGCGAGGTGCTGATCCGAGAGGGCGCGCCCAGCAACGACTTCTTCGTCATCCTCACCGGCAAGGTCGCGATCATCGACGAGGGCGCCGTGGACGGCGAACGTCGGATATTGCGCGTGCACGGTCCGGGCCGATTCCTGGGCGAGCTCGGACTGCTGGATGGCCAGGTGGCGTTCTTCACCGCCGAGGTGATCGAGGACGGCGAGGTGCTCGTCGTCCCAGCCGAGCGGGTGCGCGCGCTCGTGGCCCACGATCTTGTGCTCAGCGATCTGATCCTGCGGGCCTACCTGGTGCGCCGGCACCTGCTGATCGGGCTCGGTTCGGGGTTCCGGATCATCGGCTCCTGCTATTCCCCGGATACGTTGCGGCTTCGGGAGTTCGCGATGCGCAACCGATTGCCCCACCGGTGGATCGATCTGGAGCGGGACGAACGGGCGGAGCAGCTGCTGCGCAGCCTGGGTGTCGCCCCAGAGGATACTCCCGTCGTGATCTGGCACGGCGAGAAGGTGCTGCGCAATCCGACGAACGCCGAACTCGCCCGCATCGTCGGGCTCCCGGTCCCGGACTCGGTCCCGGACGCAGCCCAGGACGTGTGCGACCTCGTCGTCGTAGGTGCCGGACCGGCGGGTCTGGCCGCGTCCGTGTACGGCTCATCCGACGGGTTGAACACGGTGACACTGGAGTCGATCGCCGCGGGCGGCCAGGCCAGTACCTCCTCCCGGATCGAGAACTACCTGGGCTTTCCGGCGGGGATCTCCGGTGCCGAATTGGCCGAGCGCGCCGTGATTCAGGCCGGGAAGTTCGGTACCCGCCTTCTCGTGTCGGCGGAGGTGACCGGTTTGGGATCCGAGGGCGGGCACCATGTGCTCCAACTGGCGGACGGCGGCGAGATCCGCGCCCGGGCGGTCGTGCTCGCCACCGGGGCGCGATATCGCAAGTTGGAGGTTCCGGGAATCGAGGCACTGGAGGGGAGAAGCGTGTATTACGCCGCAACCCATCAGGAAGCGCGGCTGTGCGGCACCGACCCGGTAGCCATCGTCGGCGGCGGAAACTCCGCCGGCCAGGCCACCGTCTTCCTCGCAGACCAAGTCTCCCACGTTCACCTGCTCATCCGCGGCGGTGACCTCGGAAAGAGCATGTCCCGATACCTGGTCGACCAGATCGAACGGCATCCGCGGGTGACCGTGCACCGGAATACCGAGGTTCGTCAGGTCCACGGTGAGAAGTACCTCGAAGAGATTGTGGTCGAGGACAATCGCACGGGGGAACAGGACACGATCGGGGTGCACGCTCTGTTCGTCTTCATCGGGGCGATGCCGCATACCGGGTGGCTGGCCGACGCGATCGCGCTCGACGATCACGGCTTCGTCCTCACGGGCATGGACGCGGTCCGCGCCCGAGGGGACGGCGACCGGCGGATCGGCGCCGGGTTGTCGAGGACGCTCGAAACCAGCCGGTCCGGCCTGTTCGCGGCGGGCGACGTCCGCAGCGGCTCGGTGAAACGGGTCGCATCCGCTGTCGGTGAAGGAGCGATGGCGGTTCGCCAAATCCATGAATACTTCGAGAGGAGCTGACGACATGCCAGTGATGGGCACCGTGAAATTCCAGCGGTTCTTCCGGGTAGCGGCTGGACTGCACGTCGACCGGAACGACCTCAAGCGCTATACGGATTTCATCGACGACAAGATCTACGACGTGATCCTCATCGGCAAGGCCTCGGCAAAGGCAAACCTGCGGGACGTGATCGAACCGTGGGACCTGCCGATCACCAAGGGGCTGCAGGAGAGCATCCACCGGTTCGAGAAGCTGGACGAGGAGATCGAACTACAACCTCTGCTCGACCAACTGGCGGCCCGGCCATCCTTGGACGTAGCCCTCTCCGAGGAGACCGAGCAACGACTGCCGCTGATCGCCGGAGGCCTGAGCGTGGCACTGGCGCATACCTTCGTCACGGTCGAGCCGGACCGCAAGAACCCCGGGACCGCCGAATGGAGCGTCGCCTTCGACATCTTCCATCAACTCCTCTGAACCCAGCCAGCGACCGGGCACTGATGGCGGACAAACGTGCCAGACACATCGAGGACGATGTGATCTGGCCGAGATACAAAGGCGGAATGGACCGCTACTCACAAACAACATCTCGTAGATGGGTCAAGTCCAGATGCGTGGTGTAACGAGGTCGCCGCGTGATTCCTCGGGTGGTTATGCGGTCAGTGCTGGTGCAACCTCCTCGGCGGGTTCGGTGGC
>NZ_JBNQFT010000044.1:0-10049 GCF_050321925.1 Rhodococcus sp. IEGM1339 | reverse complement strand
CAACCGTTCGTTTGGAAGGCCACCGCCGAGTCGATCATCGAGAAGGCCCGTCGCGGACGCGAAGCCCTTAACCAGATCAAATCGCAGACAGACCACTAGCGACCGTCGCTGACGGCGCGGTTGCCCGACGCGATCGCCGAACCGATCTTCTCTCGTAGCCGGGTCGTGAGCCGCGACCGTGCCGGCGCAGCGCGGGACTGCTGCGTGAATGTCGCTGTCCCACAGGCCGGTTCGCGGCACACCAAGCGCCGTTTGAGCCACCACAGATCGGTTCTTTGGCCGGAGGCAGGCAAGTCCTTGACTCGAACCAGTGGCCGCTCCTTGATCCTTGAGGTGAGCACCCCGCACTCGGGGCAGGCGCCCTCCGGGTCGATGACCTCGATGACGACACGCACCGTGTCGGCATCGATTCGTTCGAGCTGCGGGACGGTGAACTCGTCCTCCAGCCCGAGCAGCACTGACGTACCCTCGTTCATGCTCGTGGTCTCGCTGTTGTCGCGTTGTGAGAGACCAACAGCATGTCGGGGCCACGAGCCCCATCAACTACCGGGCACCCCGCTCAAGCGCGAAGAGCCCAGTAAGGGGCGGTCAGGTCGGTGGGTCGCAACGGGTACTCCAACATCCGAACCGCGGCGAAGACGCCGGCCGCCGCGTACAGGAACAGCCCGACGCCCCAGGTGAACACCGCGAGGGCGGCGAGGAGCCGGTCCAGTTCGCGGTAGACCGGTTGGAGCGTGGCCGCGGCGATGGCCACCGACTCGCTGGCGACGACCCAGATGAACCACGTTCCGTTCGCCTTCGCGAGGACGGGACGCTCCGCCGTGCCGAGCACGGCGGTCCACGGGACGACATATCCGAGCACCAGCCACGTCGCCGCCGCGCCCACGAGTAGTACGGCCGCGGTGGAATGCCAGCCGTCCATCATCAGGCGTACGCCGAGCACGTTGCTGCCCGCGACGAAGGTGAAGAAGCCGAACGCCCGTCCGGAATCGGCGAGATCGGCGCGGACCTCGTCGCGGAACGCGAAGAACCGCCACACCGACAGCGCCACCAGCGTCGCGTATCCGATCGCGGACACGATCAGCAGCACGGCCGATGCGAGGTGGAAACCGCGGAGGTGGAGTCCGGTGGACACGATTCCGCCGGCCATGACGAAGGCGAAGTAACCCGGCGCGAGGATGCGGACTTCTTCGCGGAGACGGGAAGGGGCCTGCACTGCGTGCCCGCTACTTCAGCAGGCGGGACATCCGCCGGTCGGCGAGGACCTTCCCTCCGGTCTGGCAGGTCGGGCAGTACTGGAACGAACGGTCGGTGTAGGAGACCTCGCGGACGGTGTCGCCGCACACCGGGCACGGCTCACCGGTGCGGCCGTGCACGCGCAGCCCCGACCGTTTCTCGCCCTTGAGGCGCGCCGCGTCCTGCCCGACCGAGCGCGTGACGGCATCGGTCAGCACCGACCGCATCGCCCCGTACAGCGCGGTCACCTCGTCGTCGGTCAGCCGTCCGGCGGTCGCGAACGGTGACTGCTGCGCGACGTGCAGGATCTCGTCGGAGTAGGCGTTGCCGATGCCCGCGAGAATCTTCTGGTCGATCAGCAACGTCTTGAGGCGCGAGGTGCTGTCGTTCAGGAGCTCGGCGAACTCGTCGCGGGTGAGGGCGAGCGCGTCGGGGCCGAGGCGGGCGATGCCGGGCACCTGCTGCGGATCGTCGACAATCCAGACCGCGAGGCGCTTCTTCGTGCCGGCCTCGGTGAGATCGAAGGCCGGTGTCGTCGCGTCGGGGGCGAACAGGTGCACGCGGAGGGCGAGCGGACCGCGACCGAGTTTCGGGGGAGTCTGCGACGGTTCGTCGAGCCAGCGCAACCAGCCGCCGCGCGACAGGTGCGTGATCAGGTGCAGCCCCGAGCAGTCGATCGCGAGGAACTTGCCGAAGCGCACCGCTCCGGTGATGTCGCGTCCCTGCAGCGCCGTGATCGGCGGGTCGGCCGTCTGCAGCACGTTCAGCGCCGCGACGTCGATGCGTCCGATGACGCTGCCGACCGCGTGCTCGCGCAGGAACACCGCAAGTGCTTCCACCTCGGGGAGCTCGGGCATGGGAACAGGCTACGGTCGCCGGGCCGTTCGCGGGTGGCGACGGACACCTTCGACCCACCGATAGACTGCGCTCGTGACTGTGTCGACGCCCTACGAAGACCTGATGCGCCTGATCCTCGAGACCGGCGCGGAGAAGGCCGACCGTACCGGAACCGGCACGCGGAGCCTGTTCGGCCATCAGATGCGCTTCGATCTGTCCGAGGGCTTCCCGCTGATCACCACGAAGAAGGTGCACCTGAAGTCCATCGTCTACGAGTTGCTGTGGTTCCTGCGCGGCGACTCCAACGTCAAGTGGCTGCAGGAGCACGGCGTGACGATCTGGGACGAGTGGGCCGCACCCGACGGCGATCTCGGCCCGGTCTACGGCGTGCAGTGGCGCTCGTGGCCGACCCCCGACGGGCAGCACATCGACCAGATCGGCCAGGTGATCGAGACCCTGCGCACCAACCCCGATTCGCGGCGCATCCTCGTCTCGGCGTGGAACGTGGCCGAGCTCGACAAGATGGCGCTCATGCCGTGCCACGCCTTCTTCCAGTTCTACGTGGCCGACGGCAAGCTCAGCTGCCAGCTCTACCAGCGCAGCGCCGACATGTTCCTCGGCGTGCCGTTCAACATCGCCAGCTACGCGCTGCTCACCCACATGGTCGCGCAGCAGACCGGACTCGAGCCGGGAGAGTTCATCTGGACCGGCGGCGACTGCCACATCTACTCGAACCACATCGAGCAGGTCACGGAGCAGCTCACCCGCGATCCGTATCCCTACCCGACGCTGAAGCTGCACCCGCGCGACTCGATCTTCGACTACCGCTACGAGGACGTCGAGGTCGTCGGCTACCGGCACCACCCGGCGATCAAGGCGCCGGTGGCCGTCTGATGGGAGATGTCACCCTCGTCTGGGCTCAGGCACGTGGTGGTGTGATCGGCCGGGAGAACACCATCCCGTGGCACATCCCCGAGGACATGGCGTTCTTCAAGGACGCCACGATGGGCAAGCCGGTGATCATGGGCCGGCTCACCTGGGACTCGCTCCCGGTCGGATTCCGGCCGCTGCCGGGACGCCGGAACATCGTCGTCACCCGAAACGTCGAGTGGTCGGCCGAGGACGCCGAGACCGCGATGAGCCTCGAGGACGCACTGACACTCGCCCGTGAGGACGAGGTCGTCGTCATGGGTGGGGGCCAGATCTACGCGCAGGCGATGCCGTTCGCGACTCGGCTGCTCGTGACCGAGGTCGACCTCGACGTCGCAGGAGATGCGACCGCACCTCCGATCGGGCCCGAGTGGGTGGCGGATCCCGGAGAATGGCTGACGTCCACCAAGGGAATCAGGTTCCGCTGGATCCGGTACGCCCGAAGCTGAGTTCTCGCGGCGGCATCTGAGCGATACTGCGGTACATGGACAAGCTCTCCTTGACCGCCACGGCACGGCAGCAGCTCAAACTCGCAGCGACGTCCAGCAGCGGACGCAGCTCCCAGACGGTTTTCGGTGGGCATACCAAGCACCTGCGGCAGACCGTCGTCGCGTTGCTCGCCGGCCACGAACTCGGCGAGCACGACAGCCCCGGCGAGGCGACCCTGCAGGTGCTGTCGGGTCAGCTCCAGCTCGTCGCCGGCAACGACGTGTGGAAGGGTTCGGCGGGCGACATGATCATCATCCCGCCGGTCCGGCACAGCGTCAGCGCCATCGAGGACGTCGCCTTCCTGCTCACCGTCGCCAAGTAGCAGTCGCTCACTGCACGCGCCGAGTAGCGACGCTCATTGCGCGCGTCGAGAAGCGGCGCTTACTGAACAGGTACCGGAGCGGCGTACCCGCGGTAGCCCTCCCACGCGAGGCGGCGCTCGCGACGCGGATCGTGCTCGATGCGCGTGACCTCGTCGAAAATCACTGTCGCGCGGTCCTTCTCGTCGTAGGGTGGCCACGACGGCAGTGGTTTACCGTGCCGGGCCACGTTCAGCCACTGGCGCTGCATCGCCCCGGCGGCCGTCCGCAGGCCGCGTCGCCCACCGAGTGCCGTGAGCGCCCGGCCGAGCGGTTCGTCGGTCTGGTCGAAGACCGCGAGCAACTCCACCGCGTGCGTCGCGTCGAAGCCCGTCCAGCGCAGCACTCGCGGCGCGAGATCGAAGCGGTACATGAAAGTCGGCGCGAAACGCGAATGTGCCTGCGCGAACTGCACGGACGGATACCAGAAGGTGAGGTCGCCGCCGAGATCGATCGCGGCACGCTCGTCCGGATATCCCGGATAGATCCCCGTGATGCGATCCTTCGCCTCGGGATCGGTCGCGGCGAACAGTGCGTCGATCCGCCGAGGGTTCGTCGGCAGCGCGTCGAGGAACTTCGGGAACAGTGCACCTTCGCGGTCGTTCGTCCCGAGCACGAGCGGAACGGGATGCGCCGCGCCCGTCTCGTACGCCTCGAGCGGTTGGAGCGGAACGAAATCGCCGTCGACGACCGGGCCGAAGGGATGCAGACCGGGAGTCGCGCGCAGTACCTGCGCCCCGAGGCGCGATCCCACCCGCCCGAGTTCGACGGGGGAGGTGTCGAGCAGCGCCTGCGCGGCGGTATCCGGATCGGCACCGAGCAGTTCGACGAACTTCCGGCCCCATTCGGCCGAGCGGTCGGAGGTGACGACGAGATTCGGCGCCGGGCTCTGTGCGATCGCGGCGGAGAACAGCCCGCGCGCGGCGGGTGTCGCGAGCAGGGTCGTCACCGAGGTGCCGCCGGCGGACTCGCCGAAGATCGTCACGTTGTCGGGGTCGCCGCCGAAGGCCGCGATGTTGCGCTGGACCCATTCGAGCGCCGCCACCTGGTCGCGCAGACCGAGATTGGAATCGAATCGGACCGAATCGGTGGAGAAGGACCCGAAGTCGAGATAGCCGAGCGCTCCGAGGCGGTAGTTGATCGACACGTAGACTACGTCGCCGCGTCGGACCAGCGACTCGCCGCCGTAGACCGACAGGGCACTCGTGCCGAGGGTGAAGGCGCCGCCGTGGATGAACACCATGACCGGTCGCGGCGCATGGACCCGACCGGCGGGGGCGAGCACGTTGAGGGTCAGGCAGTCCTCGTCGGGACGCACTCGCACCCCGCGACGACCGGTCTCGGCGTAGCGCGGACGCTGCGGGGCGGCATTTCCGAACTGCGTCGCATCGCGCACTCCCGTCCAGGGCTCGACCGGTTGCGGCGCCCGCAGCCGCAGCGGGCCCACCGGGGGAGCGGCGTAGGGAATGCCGCGCCAGGCGAGGAGGCCGCCGAGCCGGGTGCCGCGGACGGTTCCGTCGGCGAATGTGACGTGGGTCTCGGGCGTCATGCTCCGCACTGTACGTGACGGGGCGTCACGGTAGCCGCCGTGTCCACCGTCTCGACGTCACCAGAAGTGGGGCTCGAGGCCTCGGCCCGCGAGCTCTGCCCGTACGTAGGTGCGCAGCGTGGCGGTGTCGGGGAAGCGCTCCTCGTCGAGGGCGACGAACGCGAGTGTGTACCGCTCGTCGGTGTGGCAGGCGTAGACCGACAGGCGGGTCGTGGTGCGGGCCGGCCGGGTGTCGAGTCCCGGGTGCATAGCGCGCATCGCGATCCCGGTGGTGCGGTACGGGCCCAGCGTGGTGAGCTCGCGGGGCACCGCACCGATGTTGGAACACAACAGGTCCCGCTCACCGGCACCGCGCGCGACGCGGGCGGCGATCCGGTCGGGGAGGAGTTGCAGGATCTCGGCCGGCATGTTGTGCGGCGCGCCCTCCCGCGGCTGCGAATAGGCGTGCGCGGCGCGGGCGCGGATGGAGGCGAGCGTGTCGCCGTCGTCGACGGTGATCCCCACCATCGACACGCCGTTGGAGACGGTTCCCTCCTTCCGGTCGTCGACCGGAACGGAGATGCGCACGGGGAACGGGATGCGGGCGCGCCGGGCGACACCGGCGGACACGGCGAGCAGCAGGGCGTTCGGGCTGCCGTCCTCCGCGGCCGCGACGGCCTTCCACTGCGCCGCGTCGACGTCGACGAGCGCGGTGCGCGGTCGCGAGTGCACCGTCTGCGGCGCGGGCGGTTTCTCCGTGCGAGGTGTGTACTTCACGCGGCGCAGCCCGCTGCCGACCTTCCGGAACAACTGCATCGCATCGCGTAGGTCGGATTGGCGACCGGGGTCGGGTTGTCGCGGCCGGTCGGCGAGCGCGTCGGCGACCGCGCGGACGAATCCCCGCGCGTCGGTCAGGACGTGCGAGCTCACGATCGACAGTGCGGTGCCGCCGCTCGTGAGTCGGGTCGCGGCGACCGCCCAGCCGGGACCGAGCTCGGGATCGACGTCCACGTTCGCGTGCTCGTCGGCCCAGGCGAGGAGCTCGTCGTCGGGGATGGGGGTCGCGGGATAGCGCAGTGGATGGACGTGCGTGTTGGGTTCGAAGCGGGGGCGTGCACCGGGAACCCGGGGACGGACCACACGGCGACCGAGCGGGCCTTCGGACAGCACGTCGTGCAGGGACAGCAACAGGGTCGCGTCCACGGTCTCGTCGGTGCGCCACAGACCCTGCATCACCGACGGCAGGCCGGTTCCTTTGTGGCGGTGGAGGAACATCTCGTCCACGACGCTCAGGCGATTCACAATCCCGACCGTAGCGCCGACCGTTGACCGAAGCACTGAACCGAGGTTCAATCCTTGGTGTGGCGTACCGGCGGACACCCGCAGTACAGGAGCGACTCGACGCGCAGCGCGAGGCGATCGCCGCTGCCGCCGTGGGATTGTTGAGCGAGCGCGGCTACAGCGGACTGTCAGTCTCAGCGGTCGCCGAACGGGCCGGCGTCGCCACCGGCAGCGTCTACCGGCACTACGTCGACAAGTCCGATCTCATGGTGCGGATCTTCCGGGAACTGTGCGAGCGGGAGGTCGAGGCCGTGACGTCCGCGGCCGCAACCGGATCCGGTGCCGACCGGGTGACCGCGGTGGTCGACACCTTCTCCCGCCGTGCGCTGCGCAATCCCACCCTCGCCTACGCCCTGCTCGCCGAACCGGTCGACGCCGCGGTCGACGCCGAACGACTCGTGTTGCGCCGCGCCTTCGCAGCGGCCTTCGCGAACGCCGTGCGCCACGGCGTCGAGACCGGTGAATTCCCCGAACAGGACGTCGAGCTCACCGCCGCGGCGCTCGTCGGGGCTGTCGGTGAGGTGCTCACCGGTCGCCTCCCCGGCGCGGCCGACGGTCGCCTTCGAGACAGTGCGGCCGACGGTCGACTTCGAGACAGCGCGGCCGGATCCACCGTCCCCGACCTCGTCGTCCTCGTACTGCGAGCGGCGGGGCATCTGCCTTCCGGAACGACTCAGGAGTGAAGCCGTGAATTTCCCCGCCACCCACGAAGTGTTCAACCAGGTACCGGACCTCGAGCCCTACGGGGCCGCCGACGACCCCGCCCTCCTCGAGGGACTTCGCCGCGAAGGGGCGAGTTGGGCCGAGGACGAGGTCCGCGAACTCGGCGCCCTCGCCGGCACCGCCCGTGCCCAGGACTGGGGGCGGCTCGCCAACGAGTATCCGCCCGTGCTGCACACCCACGACCGCTACGGCCACCGCGTCGACGAGGTCGAGTTCCATCCGCACTGGCACGACCTGATGACCGTCGCCGTCGAGAACGGCCTGCACGCGGCACCCTGGCGCGACCCGCGTCCCGGCGCGCACGTTGCCCGTGCCGCGAAGTTCTACGTGTGGGGGCATACCGATGCCGGGCACATGTGCCCGATCTCGATGACCTACGCCGCGATCCCGGCGCTGCGCCACAACGCCGAACTCGCCGAGCGCTACGAGCCGCTGCTGGCCGCGCCGCACTACGACTTCGGGCTGCGCGAACCCTCCACGAAACGTGGCCTGATCGCCGGGATGTCGATGACCGAGAAGCAGGGCGGTTCCGACGTCCGCGCCAACACCACCACCGCGACCCCCAACGCCGACGGTTCGTACACGATCGTCGGGCACAAGTGGTTCACGTCCGCGCCGATGTCCGACCTGTTCCTCACGCTCGCGCAGACGGAGCACGGACCGTCGTGCTTCCTGCTCCCGCGCGTCCTGCCCGACGGCACCCGCAACGCCATCCGCATCCAGCGGCTGAAGGACAAGCTCGGCAACAAGTCGAACGCCTCCTCCGAGATCGAGTACGAGAACGCGATCGGCTGGCTCGTCGGCCCGGAAGGTCGCGGCATCAACACCATCATCGAGATGGTGAACATGACGCGACTCGACTGTGTCATCGGCTCGGCCGTGAACATGCGGATCGCGACGTTGCGCGCGGTTCACCATGCCCGTCACCGGAAGGCGTTCGGCGCGTTGCTCGTCGACCAGCCGCTCATGCGCAACGTCCTCTCCGATCTCGTCGTCGAGTCCGATGCCGCGACGACGATGATGATGCGTCTGGCCGGGGCCACCGACCGCGCCGCCGGGGACGAGCAGGAGGCCGCCCTGCGCCGCATCGCGCTGGCCGTCACCAAGTACTGGGTGTGCAAGCGGGCACCCGCGGTCGCCGCCGAAGCCCTCGAATGCCTCGGCGGCAACGGCTACGCCGAGGAATCGGGCATGCCGCGGCTCTATCGCGAGTCGCCGCTCATGTCGATCTGGGAAGGATCCGGCAACGTCGCGGCACTCGACGCGCTGCGTGCAATGGCGCGGCAACCCGACACCGTCGAGGCGTTCTTCACCGAGGTCAGGCTTGCGGAAGGTGCCGATCCGCGGCTCGATTCGGCCATCGCCCGGATCGGCAAGGAACTCGCCGACCTCGAGGACGCCGAGTACCGGGCACGGCGGGTCGTGGAGCTCATGGCCCTGGCCCTGCAGGGCGCGCAGCTCGTCCGGCACGGACATCCCGCCGTCGCGGAGGCGTTCTGCCGCAGTCGGCTCGACGACGACTGGGGCATCGCGATGGGCACACTGCCGACCGGCGTGGACACCGCCGCGATCCTCGACCGGGTCTGACGAGGGCGGGTCCGATCCTGCGGCACTGTCACCCGTCTCAGGTCGAGGGCATACTGGAATACGTCCTGCGAGGAATCGACTACGGGTGGAGCCCGTCATGATCGGCAGCAACGAATGGTGGGAGTGGGGTCGGCAGATCGCACTCGCGGTGACCGAGCCGCATGCACTGCACCGTGCCCGCATGATCGTGCGCGGCGTCGTCGCCGAATCCGAGGCGGTGAGCGACAGCCGCCGGGGGGACGCCGAGATCCACTCCGTCAACCTCGCGCAGGGCACTCCGGTCACGATGAGCCCCCGACTGGCATCGATGGTGCGGTCGGCGCTGTGGGCGGCCCGCATGACGGGCGGGACCATCACCCCGGTCGACTCCGACGACGCCTCCGTCGATGCCGGAGCCATCCCGCCGATCCATCCCATCCCCACCTACCGCGACGTGCAGATCGACGGAGACATCGTGCTCGCTCCTTTCGGGGTGAGTCTCGAACTCGGCGCGACGGCCGTGGCCGACACCGTCGACTACTCCGCGGTGCTCGTCGCAAATCTGCTCGAATGCGGGGCGCTCGTGCGCATCGGCGACGTGATGGCCACCGCTGGGCACGCGCCTGCCGGGGGATGGCAGGTGCCGCTCCCGGACCGGGGCTCGGTCGAACTGCCGGCCGGATCGGCGATGGCGTCGCACACCAGCGACGTCGCCGACCCCGAGCGGTGGCGTCTCGTCAGCGTCATCGCTCCCGACGCGGTGTGGGCTCATGCGGCCGCGGCGACGGCGTTGCAGCGGGGGATCGGAGCCCTGTCGTGGCTCGAACAGTACGACCTGCCGGCGCGTCTCGTCGACACGCACGGACGGGTCCGGACCACCACGGCCTGGTCCGATCCGAAGGCTGCTTGATCTCTCGAGCAGGATGCGATCAGGCTCCGTCGCGCAGGGTGCGGTAGACCTCGATCAGGTGGTCGGTGGACGCGTCGCCGGTCTCGGGGATCTCGTCGCCGGCGAGCACCGTCTGCAGGGCGGTGGCCTG
>NZ_JBNQFT010000043.1:0-11709 GCF_050321925.1 Rhodococcus sp. IEGM1339 | reverse complement strand
CAGTCCTTCGAAGCCTCGACCGAAGCAAGAACTCATCAGCTACACCCCACCGCTCTGGGCATCCAGGGCACTGACCCCAGACACCTACAAACTTAGGGAACGAACGCATGACCACCATCGCCATTCCGGAGGGCTCGCTCTTCGGCCTCGACAACCTGCCGTACGGCATCTTCTCCACGGCCGACAGCGAACCCCGCGTCGGTGTCCGCGTCGGAGATTCGGTCCTCGACCTGAGCCGTGTCTTCGAGGACGACATCGTCTTCGCCGAGCCCTCGCTCAACGCGTTCATGGCCCAGGGTCGTGCACGGTGGGACGAAGTTCGCGCTGCGATCAGGGAACTCGTGACCGGCGATGTCGCCGACGAGGCGGTCTTCGCCGTTGCCGACGTGACGATGCACCTGCCGATCGAGGTGGCCGATTACGTCGACTTCTACGCCTCGGAGAATCACGCGTCGAATCTCGGCCGGCTGTTCCGCCCGCAGAACCCCGACCCGCTGATGCCGAACTGGAAGCACCTTCCCGTCGGTTACCACGGTCGGTCGAGCACCGTCGTGACCTCGGGGGTCGACATCGTGCGTCCGTGCGGACAGCGCAAGGGCCCTAACGATCCTGTGCCGGTCTTCGGTCCGTCGATCCGCCTCGACATCGAGGCCGAGATGGGCTTCGTCGTCGGTGTCGGCTCCCCGATGGGATCGCAGATCCGGCCCGACGAGTTCGCCGACCACTGCTTCGGTGCGGTCATCCTCAACGACTGGTCGGCCCGCGACATCCAGGCGTGGGAGTACGTGCCGCTGGGCCCGAATCTCGGCAAGTCCTTCGCGACGTCGATCTCGCCGTGGGTCGTTCCGCTCGCTGCCCTCGAGGCCGCCCGTATCGACACCCCGGTGCAGGACCCGGAACCGCTGCCGTACCTGAAGGGCACCGAGAAGTGGGGTCTGGACATCGATCTCGAGGTCGAGTGGAACGGGCACGTCGTGTCGCGTCCGCCGTATGCGCAGATGTACTGGTCGCCGGCGCAGATGCTCGCCCACACCTCGGTCAACGGTGCCGCGACCCGCACCGGCGACCTGTTCGGATCCGGCACCATCTCCGGCCCGGAGAAGGACCAGCGCGGCGCCTTCATCGAACTCACCTGGGGCGGAGCAGAACCCGTGCAGGTCGGCGACGAGACGCGCACCTTCCTCGAGGACGGCGACGAGATCGCCATCTCGGCCACCGCTCCCGGCCCGAACGGGACGCGCATCGGCTTCGGTGAGGTCCGCACCCGCATTCTTCCCGCGATCGGGGAATGAAAGAAACAGGTCCGTGCGTCAGCCGGAGCGCCACCGGCCGGACCATCGGCGATGCCCGGAACCCACGAGGTTCCGGGCATCGCCGTGTTCGGGGTCGGTCAGTCGACCGAAAGAATGTCGCCCACAGAGCAATCCAGAACACGGCACAGGGCGGTGAGGGTGGAGAATCGGATCGCGCGGGCGCGTCCGTTCTTGAGTACCGACAGGTTCACCACGCTGACGCCGACCTTGTCGGCCAACTCGGTGAGCGTCATGCCCCGATCGGCCAGCAGCTCGTCGAGATGACACCGGACGGCATGCTCGGTTTCCGGAGGCATCAGACGAGTCCTTCGTTGTCGCGCGCCATGCGGCTGCCGATCCGCAGTACCACGCCCACGGCCGAGATCACCATGCAGAAGACGTAGGCGTACCAGAACTCCGGTCCGAGAGGCGCGTTCGAGAGGACCTCGTTCATGTCCACGTCACGGATCAACATGTTGGTGCCCAGCGTGCGGGGAATCATCGGGACGATGATGGTCGCGATCGCCACCATCGACGTGACCCACACGAGCCGGATGACACCCCGGTCGAACAATCGGCCCCGGACGAATCGCACGACGATCCAGCTCAGCAGGGCCAGGGCTGTCAGGTAGCCGAACGTCTGTACCGCCTCCCCAGCGCGGAGGAGGCCGACGCTGACGGGTGAGAGGGTGTCGGTCGGAACGTCGATCACCGTGGTCGAGGTGGTCTGGAGGTCGGCGCCGTTCGGGGTGGACAGCACCGGCGCCGCTGCCGCGTCGTCGAACCGGACCCGCGCGGTCACGATGCCGTCGCCGAGGGAGCTCGCGAGGTCGCGGACATAGGTGAAGAGCACGATCAGTGAGGTCAGCGCGAAGACGGTGAGGGACGCCCGCAGATCGGTGCGGTCCTTCTTCGACGTCTCGGTGGGGGAGAGCGTGTCGGGTTCGGCGCCCGGGCACTGGGGGCGGTCGGTGTCGTGGGTGGAATTCATGGTCGTCTCCGAACTCGCCGGGCGGCGGCACTATCGATTGTCGATACCATCGATAATCGTTATACATATCGAAAAACGATATGTCCAGAGGTGGCGCGTTCCCACCGGTCCCGCCCGGAGTGGATCAGGGCAGGCGACGCTCGATCGCGTCCCGCGCTGCCAGCGCCTTCGCGCCGTAGTCGGCGAAGAGATCGGGGGTCAGTCGCGAAGCCGGGCCGGAGATGCTGAAGCAGCCGCGCACAGTGCCACCGCGCCCGCGCAGGGCGACGGCGACGGCGGCGATGCCGTCATGCAGCCCCTGTTCGGTCACGGCGTACCCGCGGGCGCGGATCTCGGCGATCTCCTCGCGCAGAGCCGCCGGATCGGTGACGGTGTGCTCGGTCAGCGAGGGGAGTTCGGTCGCGAGGAAATTCTCGATCCGTTCGTCGGGCAGCGACGCGAGATAGGCCTTGCCGGTGGACGCGGCGTGCAGAGGCAGGCGCGTGCCGAGGGCGAGGAAGGCGCGCAGCTGATGGGGACTGTCGAGTCGCTCGATCAGGACCAGCTCGTTCCCGTCCGGCACGGCGAGATGGACGGTCTCACCCGTCTCGGCCTGCAGGCGGTTCAGTTCCGGGAGTGCGACCTCGCGTAGGTCGTCGCCGGACGACATCGCACTGCCCAGGCTGAACGCGCGTCCGGTAATGACCCACTGCCCGGCGTTCGCCGTCGAGGGGCGCAGCCAGCCGGCCTCGGCGAGGGTCCTGAGGCATCGCTGGACGGTGCTCTTGGGGACGTCGAGGCGCTTGCTCAACTCCGACAGCCCGACCGGTTGCGTGGTCGCGACCTCCTCGAACACGCGGAGTGCGGTGAGAACGCTGTTCATCGGAACCTTTCACGCGTCGTTGACGGCAGGCGTCACGGAATATAGGTTGAGCCGGACCGCATCGTAGCACATCGGTCCACAATATGGACCAGACGCTGCGCGACACCGTCCGGCAGGACGTCGAGAAGGGACCACCGATGACCACCACGCCCGTGCCGTTGCTGACCTCGCTCACCGAGTCCGGAGCAGGCGGCGACGACCGCAGTGCCGTCCGAGTCGGAGACGGATCGCTCACCCGTTCCGAACTGATCGCAGCCGCCGCCGCGGTGGCCGACGAGGTCGCCGGTTCCTCGCGGGTCGCCATCGACGCCACCGCGAGCATCGAGACGGTGATCGCCACGACCGGATGCCTCATGGCCGGTGTGGCCGCCGTGCCGGTGCCGCCGGATTCCGGTCCGGCCGAACGCGCGCACATCCTGAAGGACTCGGGTGCGCAGGTGTGGCTCGGCACTGCCCCCGAGGACGTCACCCTGCCCGCGATCCCGGTCGACGCGAACGCGCGCTCGTCGTCCTCGCACGCCGAGGCGGACCCGGGTAGCGCCGCAATGATCATGTACACCTCCGGAACCACCGGTGCCCCCAAGGGAGTCGTGCTCTCGCGGTCCGCCGTGGCGGCCGGCCTCGACGGCCTCGCCGAGGCGTGGAACTGGACGTCCGACGACACTCTCGTCCACGGACTTCCGCTGTTCCACGTCCACGGACTCATCCTCGGCGTCGTCGGTGCGCTCCGGCAGGGCTCGTCGCTCGTGCACACGGTGCGACCGAAGCCCGAAGCCTATGCAGCGGCGGTTGGTTCGCTCTACTTCGGTGTTCCCACCGTGTGGTCGCGGGTCGTCGCCGACGAATCGTCCGCTCGCGCACTGTCGTCCGCACGACTCCTGGTCTCGGGCAGCGCACCCCTGCCCGTGCCGGTCTTCGAGCGCATGCTCGCCCTCACCGGCTCCGCGCCGATCGAGCGGTACGGAATGAGCGAAACGATCATCACGATCAGCACCCGCCACGACGGTGAGCGTCGGCCCGGCTGGGTGGGTCTGCCGATCGACGGGGTCTCCACCCGACTGCGCGACCAGGCCGGCAACCTCGTGCCGCACGACGGCGAAACCCTCGGCCAGTTGGAGGTGTCCGGCGCGACCCTGTTCGACGGCTACCTGAACAACCCCGAGAAGACCGCCGAGTCGATGACCGAAGACGGCTGGTTCAAGACCGGCGACATCGCCGTGATCGACGACCAGGGTTTCCACCGCATCGTCGGCCGCGAATCGGTCGACATGATCAAGTCCGGCGGCTACCGGATCGGCGCCGGCGAGGTGGAGCATGCGCTGCTGAACCATGCCGGCGTGCAGGAGGCGGCGGTGGTGGGTGTGCCGGACGACGATCTCGGACAGCGGATCGTCGCCTACGTCGTCGGGGATCTCCGTGATCCGGGCGAACTCTCGGACTTCGTCGCGCAGACCCTGTCGATCCACAAGCGCCCCCGCGAGATCCGTACCGCCGACGCTCTTCCGCGCAACGCCATGGGCAAGGTGCAGAAGAAGCTTCTCGTCGAGGACTACCTCGCCGGGAAGTGACCCGGTCTACCCGATCCGGACTTCGTCGCCGACGGTGATGTCGCCGGGAGTCGGGACGGTCGCGTAGACACCGATGCACGGCATCGGCTTGCCTTCCGGCACATTGGGCACCTGATGCGCGGTCATCACCTCACGCAGCATGTCGCGCCGCGCGGGAACCTCCTGATGGGGGAGCGTCACCATGACGCACCGCGCGGTGCGCTTGTGCGGTTCGAGGACTGCCGAGCCCACCGACACCCGTCGGCCGATCCATTCGTCCTCCACGAAACCGGTCGTGTCCGGAGTGTCGACGACCAGCTGCGGCCGGAACCGCCGCAACGCGACATCGGTGGGGTCGCCGGTGCCGAGCGCTTCGACCGCGGAGCGGGAGACGAGATGCACCGGCGCCTCGTCGTAGGTGCGGTCGCGCGGTTCGAGCCGCACGTCGTGACCGAGCAGCTTCGACAGCAGGTCGTCGACCTCGGGATCGTCGCCGCGCACCACCGTGCCGTCGGCGAGCGTGAGTTCGAGTGCCGCCGGATCGCGGGGGTCGTCGTCGTTCAGAAGTCGTGCGGAGCAGGTCAACAGCAGTCCGTAGCGTCGGAAACGCTTCGCACTCGCGATGTTTCCGGTTTCGGCGTCGACCAGCGCCCACAGGTGGTCGCCGCGCGCACCGTCCGCTTCGATCGCTGCGGCGTCGATCCGTTCTCCTCCGAACGATTTCACCGGATAACGCCACACCTGATCGATACGCACGACTCGTGAGCATACGGGGAACTGGGGAAAATGTTACGTGCGATTCCAACTCGCGGACGAAAACACCCGAGTCTCCGCCATGTTCTTCAACGGCGCATTGCAGATGACCTCACCACTGTTGGAGCCGATGAGCGAATCCACCGCACCACTGCTCGCGATCTACCCCAATCGCAGAAACATGAGGTGGACACGTGGATGCTGCGCCGTGCCGCGGTCGATGCACGCCGCCGACTCCCGAAGCTGGATGACCCCCCGAATCCCTCGACCTTGCTGGCTCAACGGAAGCTGCCGTCGCGGCTGACCGCGCTACGCGCTGTCCATGTCCCCGCATCCAAACAGCACGCAGAAAAGGGACGGGACCGACAGGCCTATGACGAACTCCTGCGGTCGCAGCTTGCCCTCGGAGTGCTTCGAAACGCACATGCCGCAGAAGTCGGCATCGCCCACAAGCCCACCGGGCGACTGCTCGATGCATGGTTGGCCGGCCTGCCGTACACCCACAGGTGCACAGCTGCGGGTGATAGCCGATATCCACACCGACATGACCGCCTCCGGCCGATGAATCGGCTGCTGCAGGGAGACGTCGGCGCCGGAAAGGCCCCCGTCCTGGCAGCCACTGCGTTTGCGTTACTGGTAATCGAAGGCGGCTTTCAGGCGGTCCTCATGGCCCCGACCGATATTCTCGCTCGGCGCAACACTTCGAAGAGATCGCCGAAGCATTACGGCCTCTCGGCGTGACCGTCGACCTGCTGGTGTCCCGGACCTGCCTCTCCCCCGATCGACGCCGGTCGAGTTCGAAACCATCATGACCACACCAGTCGCACAGGCTGCGTGACCGAAACTGTCACCGAATCGTGCAGCAGTCCCCCCCGATGTAAGTACGCGTTTCGGGTAGGGGACGTCGAACACTCGCACACGGGCGCATTCCGTGCGAAATGCGGCGGGTCACCTTCCCCGTGGTCGGGAAGGTGGCTCCAACCGGGCGCGGGGCTTCTCCAGCCCTGATCCGTTGAGAGTTCGATGCCCTGCACGAACCGATCATCACGAACTGAGGTGGTGAAGTGGAAGGTTCGGTATTCAGCGACACTGATGGAGCATCGCTGCCAACTCGCGTGTTGCGGCCGCTTCGGTCTCTGCGCCCCACGCGCTCAGAGCATCGGCTGAGACCATCAGAGATGTGGACGAATCAGCGGGGATGCCGTCGCCGAGCGGTAGTCCGATTTCCTGGCGGAGTTCATGCATAAGGACAGTGGGCTTCATGAGACTTTCTTTGTTCGGTTGATTGGAGCGGGGATGCAGTAGGTGTTCACGGCGTCGTTGTCTCGATCCACTCTTCGTAGAACGGCGGCATGGCTGAGGCCTTGTCGTGGAACTCGGGTGGGCGTTTGTCGCGGAATGCCTGCACTCCCTCGGCGCCGTCGCCGATGCTGGTGTAGAACATGGCCAGCGAATCGACGCGGTGGGCATCTGCGGGGTGAGTAGCGGCCGCGTTTCGCAGCAGCATCTGGCGCATCAGGGCCACCGAGACCGGTGAGCGGTCGCGGGTCCAGGCATTCGCCAACGCGCGCGCTTCGCTGAGCAACATCTCGGGTTCATGGAGCGCCTGCGCCAACCCGTCGATGTATGCGACCTCGGCGTTGAGGATCTCTGCCCTATAGACCAGATTCAGCGCAGTGGGCATGCCGACGAGCCGAGGAAGGAACCATGTCGAGCACGCTTCGGGCACTATTCCGAGTTTGCCGAACACCAGGCCGAACCGCGCTCGGGTCGACATCAGGCGCGCGTCCATCGCCAGCGTCATGGTTGCACCGATTCCGACGGCCGCGCCGTTGATTGCGGCGATCACCGGTTTACGGCAGGCATGGATTGCGAGGGTGACGCGGCCGCCTGTGTCGCGGATCCGGCGCAATTCGGGGTCGTCGAGATTCTTCATGTCGGCAAGAGTGGGGCGTTTCGACTCGTCGAGCCCGAACACATTCCCTTCACTCGACAGGTCCATGCCGGCGCAGAAAGCGCGCCCTGCCCCGGTGACGATCACGGCCCGGACCGTGTCGTCGTCGTTCACCGACCCGAAGGTGTGCTCGAGTTCGTCGGCCATCTCGACGGTGAACGCATTGAGACGGTCGGGGCGGTTGAGGACCACGGTGAGGATGCCGTCCTCGACTTCGTGGCGAAGGGTGGTGTATTCCATGACTTCTCCCGTCTGCCTGTCAGGCGAGGTCGGCGGCAATCCTGCGGATGGCGGCTTCGGCATCGCTCACGATGTCCGAGATGATCGTCTTGCAGGGAAGCACGGCATCGATGAGACCTTGGGATTGACCTGCCCACCACATGCCGTCTTCCATGTTCCCCTTCTCCAGCACTTCCGTTCGGCCGCGTACCCCGGAGGCGAGGTGTGCGACGTCGGAGAACGTGGCGTCAGGGCGGGCGGAGAGGGCTGCGATCGTCTCGGAGATGGAGTTGCGGGCCACACGTGCGGTATTACGGAACTCTCGGAACACGAGGATGGTCTGGCGTTCGTCGTTGGCAACGATCTGGGCCTTGACGTTCGGATGCACGGGAGCTTCGTCGCTGGCCACGAACCGGGTGCCCATGTTGATTGCGGATGCGCCGAGGGCCAGTGCTGCGGCCAATCCGTCGCCGGTGGCGAATCCGCCACTGGCGATGATCGGGATGTCGAGCACGCGCGCTGCGGCGGGGATGAGGATCAGGCCGGGGATGTCCTCGTTGCCGGGATGGCCGGCGCACTCGAACCCGTCGATACTGACGGCGTCGACACCCATGGACTGTGCTTTGATCGCGTGCCGGACCGCTACCGCTTTGTGGATGACCTTGATCCCGGCGGCTTTGAACGCCGCCACATGTTCTTGGGGGTTGCTGCCGGCGGTTTCCACGATGGTGATACCGCTGTCGATGATCGCGGCCCGGTAGTCGTCGTACGGCACGGGAGTGACGGTGGGCAGCAGGGTGAGATTGACACCGAACGGCTTATCGGTCATTTCCCGGCACCGGGCGATCTCAGCGACGAGAGCTTCGGGGGTGGGTTGCGTCAGCGCGGTGAGAAAACCCAACCCCCCGGCATTGGCCACCGCGGAGATCAGCTCCGCGGTGCCGACCCCGGTCATGCCACCGCACACCACCGGGTGCTCGATCCCGAAAGTGTCGGTGAAACGTGTGCGCAGCACGATCACGGCCTCCCTGCGTGCGGAACGTCGACTCTCGTCGAGAGGACCTTGGCTTCACGCGCAGCGCTGCGCTTGGCTTCGTCGAAATCCGGTGCGACCGAGAGAAATAGTGTGCGACCGTCATCGCCACCGAGCGCGACCGCGAACACTCCCAGCGGAGCCGTACTCACCTCGTCCAGGATGGTTCCGCCTTCGGCCAGGCGTACGGCACGTTGGTTGACGCAGTCGGCAATCCAGATGGCACCTTCAGCGTCGAGGGCCTGACCATCAGGTGCAATCGTGCACGCTGCAAGCCGCTTCTCCACGCTCGGCTCGTCGCCGAGATCGCCGAACGAGGCGAAGTCCCGACGGGGGCCGAGTGTGCCATCCGGTTCGATATCGAATCGGGAGACGCGGTTGCCGAACAGTTCGTTGACGTACAGCGTTCTTCCGTCCGGGGAGATGCACATACCGTTCGGAAAGGACAATCCTTCGGCTGCGACTCGGGAAGTGCCGTCGGTGTCGACGAGGACGACAACGCCGTGCTCGTGGTCGGCTCCTCCCATGAGATCGAATCCGAACTCGCCGACGTATGCCTGCCCGTTCGCGGCGACCACCATGTCGTTGGCGTGACCGTGGCAGTGTTCGGAGATGTCGGCGTGCTCGGCGAGTGAGCCGTCGGGTTCGCGGCGCAGGACTTTGCGGTCCTTCATCGAGACGACGAGCATGCGCCCGTCGGGAAGCCATCCGAGTCCGGACGGCTGGTGTTCGACGGTGCAGACCTGTTCGATGGATCCGTCGGCGTTCACGGCATTGACCGAGTGGGTGTAGAAATCCACGAACCACAGTCGGCCCTCGTGCCACCGAGGTCCCTCGGTGTAGGTGAATCCTGTTGCGACTTCCGTCATTGGACGACTTGTCATGGGAGTACCTTTCTTCCGGCGCTCGTTGCCCGCTGGGCTCGGCCGGTGTCGGCCGGGCGCCTATGCGGGTGAGGTGGCTCCAGTCTCGGGATCCTCACGGCGGTCGAGGTGTCCCACAACGCAACAGTGCGGACGAGTTCATCGGGCGCTGTCGCAAATTCGGACGGTTCGGTGCCAGGGTTGGTGTGCAGGCTGGTCGTACCCTCGCTCACCTGATCCGGAGGAATGCGCCATGCTCACCACGATGATGGATCGTCCACTGCTGATCAGCTCGCTGCTGTGGCGTGCTGAGAACGTCTTCGCCGACCGGGTCGGCGTCTCGTGCGACGCAACCCGCGGAGACCGAGAGTTCACCTACCGTGATCTCGGCGCGACCGCACGCCGGTTTGCTGGCTCCTTCGAGAACTTGGGCATCGGGTTCGGAACCAGGGTTGCCACGTTGGCCTGGAACACCTTCGAGCATCTTGTCGCCTACTACGCAGTTCCTGCGTGCGGGGCAGTGCTGCACACGGTCAACCATCGGATGTCACCCGAGCACATCGCCTACACAATGGACAAGGCCGAGGACGAGGTTGTGCTGATCGACGCTGATCTGTTGTCCGTTCTCTTCGAGATTCTCCCGCGCCTCCCGCGGATCCGGCATGTGGTGGTCATCGGTGATCTCGAGCAGGCCGAGTGTTCGGTACCTGCAGAGGTGACCTGGTGGTCGTTCGACGGATTGTTGCTCGATGCCGTGCCGATCGAGGAATTCCCGGAGTTCGACGAGACGACCGCATCGTCGATTTGTTTCACCTCGGGTACCACCGGGCTGCCCAAGGGGGTCGTGTACAGCCATCGAAGTACGGTGCTGCACGCGATGGCGATCAGTGCTTCCGGGGGCGTCGCGATCGACGGTCGGCACTCGTACCTCCTTGCCACGCAGATGTCCCACGTACACAGTTGGGGTGTTCCGTACGCGGGGGTGCTGCAGGGCGCACGTCTCGTCCTCCCCGGGCCGCACCCCTCGCCCGCGGAGTTGCTGCGCATCATCACAGATCAGACACCCGATGTCTTCGTCGGCGCCCCGGCCGTGGCGGCGCTCATGCGTGCACAGTTCGATGCCGATCCCGAGCGTTACGACCTCGGAAGTGTGCAGACCATGTGGTTGGGCGGGCAGGTGCTGCCACCAGTGCTGGTGAGGTGGTGGGCGGAGCGGGGAGTGGCGACCGTCAACGGGTGGGGGATGACCGAAACCTCCCCTATGGGAACTTTCAGCAACTCGGCCGATTGCCAAGGCAGACCCTTGCCGTTGTTCCAGGTGCGTGTCGTCGACGAAGAGGGTCGGGAACTGCCGTGGAATGGCTTCACCACCGGCGAGCTGGAGGTTCGTTCGCCGTGGGTGACCGGGACGTACCTCGACGACGACCGCGCCGCCGAGGCGTTCGACGCCGGCTGGCTGCGCAGCGGCGACGTCGCGGTGATCCACCCGGACGGCCGGCTGGAGATCCGCGACCGGGTCAAAGACCTCATCAAGAGCGGAGGAGAATGGATCTCTTCCGTCGAGGTCGAGAACCAGCTGCTCCTGCATCCGGCGGTGGTGGAAGCCGCTGTCATCGCGGTACCGCACGAAACCTGGCAAGAGCGCCCCGTGGCGTGGGTTCGGACAACGGCGGAGGTCTCCGATGATCAGCTTCGGGCCCACTTGGCGGTCACCCTGCCGAAGTTCTGGCACCCCGACACGTTCGTGCGGGTAGACGAGGTCCCCAAGACGTCAGTGGGCAAATTGGACAAGGTGCGCATACGCCGGATGTGGGCTCAGAAGTCTGCGGTGTAGCGTTCTGGGACACCCATGGCTCATGTGACCTCTATTACATAATGTTCGTACTGATCGTGAGGTGTTGGAGGTGGTGACGACGTGACCGAGCGGCTTCGCATGCACGTAGACGATCGCAATTCCGACAGGTACGACTCCGACAGGTATGACAGTGCTTCGCCACGAGTGCGGCCGGAGATCGAGCAGTCCTGGCGCCGCTGCCGTGCCATCGGGGCGGCTTCGGACGGTTCTCGTCTGCGCTACATCGATACCCCCACAGACTCGAAGCTTGTGCGTGCGGCGCGGCCGGTCCTGGATCGGTTGGCCGATCAACTCGCCGATGCGCCGGTGACGATCTTGCTCGCCTCGCAGGATGCGACCA
>NZ_JBNQFT010000042.1:5337-15264 GCF_050321925.1 Rhodococcus sp. IEGM1339 | reverse complement strand
CGGCGTGACGGGTCTGTGGCAGGTCAGTGGCCGCTCGGATCTGTCGTGGGACGAGTCGGTGCGCCTGGACCTGTCGTATGTGGAGAACTGGTCGATGGTGAGCGATGTGTTGATCATCGGTAAGACCGTCAAGGCAGTGCTCGCCAGCGACGGCGCCTACTGACACAAGCTCGAAAAAGAACGGCCTCGGGGTTTCGACTCCGGGGCCGTTCTCGATCTCCGACACCCAACCGTGATTTGACTTTCCGCTGTGATGACCCGCACAGTATGTACGCACAGCGTTCGTGACGTACGCAGTGCGTGCAGTTCTGATTCCCTCGGAAGGAACCTCCGGTGTCACGACGCTCATTCGAATTCGGCCGACTCCGCACTGCGGCAGTAGTGGGGTCGGGTGTGCTTGCGCTCGTCCTCGCAGGCTGCAGCACCGGAGAATCCGCTGTTCAGGACACGGTCCAGGAAACGACGGTCTCGGACGGCTCTGCCTCGGACTCTGCCCACCCCGCGGCCGACGCTCCCGCCGAGGGAGAGATGCGCGTGACGCTGCTCGGCACGGGCAGCCCGGTGCCGAGTACCGAGCGCTACGGCATGTCCACGCTGGTCCAGGCCAACGGTCTGAACCTCGTCTTCGATGCGGGGCGCGGAGCCACAGTCCGCCTGACGCAGGCCGGCGTTCCGGTCGGTCAGGTCGACGCCGTCTTCCTCACCCACTTCCATTCCGACCACATCAACGGTCTGTCCGACCTCTGGATGAGCAGCTACGTCCCGGCACTCGGTGGGCGCGAGGGCGCCTTCCAGCTCTACGGACCCGTCGGCGTCCGGAACATCGGCGACGGAATGCAGAGCACCTACCGCAACGACATCGACGTGCGCGTCGCGGACAAGGAAGTCGATCCCGCGACCACGCCGATCGAATCGCACGAGTTCGCAGAAGACGGCGTCGTCTTCGACCAGGACGGCGTCACCGTCACGATGTTCACCGTGGAGCACGATCC
The DNA here is from genome assembly GCF_050321925.1 of Rhodococcus sp. IEGM1339. NCBI lineage: Bacteria > Bacillati > Actinomycetota > Actinomycetes > Mycobacteriales > Nocardiaceae > Rhodococcus > Rhodococcus sp. IEGM1339. The sequence continues at coordinate 14,272 of NZ_JBNQFT010000042.1, read as the reverse complement.
GGTCGGTGCGATCCAGCCGGCGGTCGGCTATCGCGTCGACTATGCGGGCAAGTCGGTACTCATCAGCGGCGACACCGTGCCCACCGAGAACGTTCTGAAGTTCGGCGAAGGCGTCGACGTGCTGGTGCACGAGGTGGCCGACTTCGAGGATCCGTCTGCGCTGCCCAGCGTGTACGCGCACCACACGAACCCGCAGCAGGCCGGCGACATCTTCGAGCAGACCCAGCCGAAGATGGCGGTCTACAGCCACATCGTCAACGGCATCCCGGGCCGCGTCCCCGGCATCTCGGATGAGATGCTCGTCGAACGCACCCGCGAGAACTACGACGGTCCGCTGACCGTCGGCAGCGACCTGATGACCTTCCTCATCACCGGCGACGAGGTGCAGGTCGACAACTGATCGACAGCACGGACCGAACCCCGCCGACACTGTCGGCGGGGTTTCGTCGTGGGGCATCCGGGGTCATCTGGTGGATGTACCGCGTTTTCGACGAGGAGGACCAGACATGGCGGCCACCGTCTCCGATCGTTTCGACATCGACGCCACACCCGAGCAGGTGATGCGCGCCCTGAAGGATGTCGAGCGCATTCCCGAGTGGTCGTCGGCGCACAAGAGCGTCGAGGTGCTCACCCGGGACGACGACGGCCGGCCGCTCCGGATCCGCATGACCCTGTCGCTGCTCGGCTTCTCCGACACCCAGACGATCGAGCATTCGTGGACAGAGAGTTCGACGTCGTGGACTCTCGTCGAGAGCTCCATGCAGCGCAGCCAGGACGGCGAGTACGCACTCGAACCGACCGAGCGCGGCACGCGAGTGCACGTCACCATGTCGCTCGAACCGAAGGTCCCGGTTCCCGGCTTCGTGCTCAAGCGCGGCCAGAAGCATGCGGTCGAAGCGGTCCGGAAGGGGCTGACCGAGTTCGTCCTGTCCAATTACGCCTGACTCGCCGTCGGCAGTTCCAGAGTGAACCGGGCTCCGCAGCCCGGTCCGTCACTGTGCGCGTGGATGCGACCGGCGTGGGCTTCGACGAGTGCCCGCGCGATCGTCAGGCCGATGCCGCTGCCGCCGTGATTCCGGTCGCGGGCGGTGTCCGCGCGGTAGAACCGGTCGAAGAGGTGGTCGAGGTGATCGGGCGCGATGCCGGCGCCCGTGTCGGTCACGGTGATCTCCGTTCGGCCGCGGCCCAGGATGCGAGTGGCGACGGTGACGTTTCCTCCTGCCGGTGTGTGCCGTAGGGCGTTGTCCAGCAGGTTCGCCAGCACCTGTCCGAGCCGGTCGGGATCGACCGTCACCGGTGCAGATTCGACGACCTCGGCCTGCAACGTCACGCCTTTGCCGTCGTACTGCTCGCGCACCGCGTCGACCGCCGTGGCGACGAGGGTGCCGGTGGTAGTGGGCACCCGATGGATGCGGGTGAGGTGCTCTTCCGCCCGGGAGACCGCGGTGATGTCCTGTGCCAGGCGGTTCAGCCGGTGGGTGGCGGCTCGCAGAATCTGCCGGGTGTCGTCGTCGAGAGTGCGGACGCCGTCCTCGAGTGCTTCCAGATAGGAGTCGAGTGTGGCGATGGGTGTGCGCATTTCGTGTCCGAGGTCGGCGAGCATTCTGCGCCTTGTGATTTCGGTGGCTTCGAGGCGTCGTGCCAGCTCGTTGAAACTGGTTGCCAGTTCGTCGAATTCGTGGCCGAGGTCGGGGCTGGGGACGCGGGTGTCGTAGCGACCTCCGGCGATCTGCGCGGTAGAGGTGGTCACCGTATCGAGCGAACGCTGGATACGACGCGCGATGTACCAACTGACCGCCGAGGCCAACAGCACTGCGATCGCGACCGCCAGACCCCACGCGAGGACGATGGCCCAGGTGAAGGCTTCTTCGACGTGGGCGGCCTGGCTCGAATCGTGATCGATCCCCGCTTGTCCGAGATGGTCGTGGAAGATCCCGGGAGCGAGAGCGGACGCGACGAGCCATGCGCTGACGGCACATCCGACGACGACGGCGACGAGCGCGAGGAACAGGCGGGTGCCGAAACTCGTCGTGCTGGGGGAGTGGGACGTCATCGTCCTGTTCCCATCCGGTAGCCGACGCCCCGCACGGTGCGCACGAAACGTCCCTGGTTCGCGTCGTCGCCGAGTTTGCGACGCAGATGCCCGATGTGCACATCCACGAGGTGGTCGTCACCGACCCAATTCTGCCCCCAGACGGCCGCGATGAGCTGAGCACGGGTGAACACGATTCCCGGGTCCTGCGCCAGGGCAGCGAGGACGTCGAACTCGGTGCGGGTGAGTGCGACCGGCGTGCCGCGCACGGCGACCTCCCGTCCGTCGACGTCGAGGGACAGCTCCCCGAACGTCCGCGCCTCCCGCCTCGCGGACGCTACGACCCGCGCGGTGGTCCGGGGACGACGCAGCATCGCTTGGATGCGGGCCATGAGTTCGCGCGGGCTGAACGGCTTCGTCAGGTAGTCGTCTGCCCCGACGGACAGACCGATCAGGGTGTCGACTTCCTCGGTGCGCGCGGTGAGCATCACGACGTACGCGTCGGAGAAGGTTCGCAGCTGCCGGCACACCTCGACACCGTCGAGTCCGGGTAGGCCGAGGTCGAGCACCAGGATGTCGGGGTCGACCTGCCGCGCGAGGGTCACGGCCTCGGACCCGTCGCCGGTGATCGTCACGTCGAAGCCGTCGCGTTCGAGATACGAACCCACGAGCTTCGCCAACGACCCCTCGTCCTCGACGACCATGGCTCGCATCCGGGCGGTCGAGCTCGGGACGGGTGCGGATCCGCCGGAAGGTCCCGTCACACGGGCAGAAGAAGGCATGGGATCCATCATCGTCACCCGCAGAGGTGCTGACGATGCGCCCGCAGATCTTGAGCAAATCTTCATGCGATCTCCATCGGATCCCGGGAGCACACCCGCGAGGGTGGACATCATGAACAAGAAGACTCTGGCTGCCGGTGCGATTGCGCTGGCGGTGACGTTCGCAGCGTCGGCGTGCAGTGATTCCGGTGGCGACGAAGCAACCACGGCGACCGCCACTTCGGCCCCGACATCCGCCGAGGCGAACTCCGCGCGGTTCGACCAGGACGATGTTATGTTCTCGCGCATGATGATCCCGCACCATGCGCAGGCCGTCGAGATGAGCGACATGCTGCTGGCAAAGGACGGCATCCCGGAGCCGGTGAGGGCGCTGGCCGAGCAGATCAAGGCAGAGCAACAACCCGAGATCGAGCAGTTCGAGGCATGGCTCGAGGAATGGGGCATGCCCATGCGCGGTGACGACGCTCCTGGAATGAACGGCCACATGTCCGGCATGCCATCTGTCTCGGACATGCCGGGTATGGACGACATGCCGCACATGGACGGGATGATGAGCGAGCAGGACATGCAGGCACTGTCCGACGCGCAGGGTGTCGACGCTGCCCGCCTGTTCCTGGAGCAGATGATCGTCCACCATGAGGGAGCGATCGAGATGGCGCAGGACGAGATCGAGGACGGGCAGTATCCCGAGACCGTCGAGCTGGCCCGCACCATCGCCGACACGCAGCAGAAGGAAATCGACACGATGCGTCAGTTGTTGACCACTCTGTAGCCGATCCGCGTCGTAGGTTCGTCCCGTCCGCCGAGTCAGGAGCTGTCGATGTCCCAGCAGGTGCACGAACACACGCACGAGCACGAGCACGCCGGTCACGATCGTCACGCGGGACACGGCGCCCACGGCGAGATGTTCCGGCGACGGTTCTGGGTCAGTCTGATCCTGTCGGTGCCGGTCGTGGTCTTCAGCCACATGGTCGCCGAGCTCTTCGGCTACCACCTCCCGGATGTTCCGGGTACCGAGTGGATCCCACCGGTGCTGGGCACCGTCATCTTCTTCTATGGCGGCGTGCCGTTCCTGACCGGAGGCTGGGCCGAACTGCGTTCCCGCCGACCGGGGATGATGCTGCTGATCGCGATGGCCATCACGGTGGCCTTCGTCGCGTCGTGGGCCACGACTCTCGAGGTCGGCGGTTTCGACCTGGACTTCTGGTGGGAATTGGCGCTGCTGATCGTCATCATGCTGCTCGGTCACTGGCTCGAGATGCGGGCGCTGGGTTCGGCGTCCGGTGCACTCGAAGCACTGGCCGCGATGCTGCCGGACACTGCCGAGAAGGTCACCGACGACGGTGTGGTCGAGGTGCCGCTGCACGAAGTGGCTCTCGGCGACGTGGTGCTCGTGCGCGCGGGAGCACGCGTGCCCGCCGACGGCACGGTCATCGACGGGACCGCCGAGGTCGACGAGTCGATGGTCACCGGTGAATCCAAGACCGTCACCCGCGACGTCGGCGACACTGTGGTCGCGGGCACCGTCGCCACCGACAGCGCGCTGCGGGTGCGGATCACGGCGGTGGGGGAGAACACCGCGTTGGCCGGTATCCAGCGCATGGTCGCTGATGCCCAGGCGTCCTCGTCCCGCGCGCAAGCGTTGGCGGATCGTGCCGCGGCCTTCCTCTTCTATTTCGCCGCGATCGCGGGTGCTCTCACCTTTGTCGTGTGGACGTTGCTCGGCAATCTCGACGAAGCCGTGGTGCGTACCGTGACCGTCTTGGTCATCGCCTGTCCCCATGCGCTGGGTCTTGCGATTCCGCTGGTGATCGCAATCTCGACCGAACGCGCGGCTCGCGCGGGTGTGCTCGTCAAGGATCGGTTGGCACTCGAACGCATGCGCACCGTCGACGCAGTGTTGTTCGACAAGACCGGCACCCTCACGCAGGGCAAGCATCAGGTCACCGGTGTCGTCGCGACGGCGGGAACCGACGAGGAACATCTGCTCGCCCTGGCAGCTGCGGTCGAAGCCGACAGTGAGCACCCGGTCGCGCGAGCCATCGTCGCCGCCGCCGATGCCCGCGTGCCGTCGGCCGAGCGGATGGCGGTGACGGACTTCCGCTCGTTGCCCGGCCGCGGCGTGCGCGCACTGGTCGACGGTGTGGAGGTGACGATCGGCGGACCGTCCATGCTGTCGTCCCTGCAGTTGTCGGTGCCCGACGACGTCGCCGCAGTCACCGACGGGTGGGTGCGACGCGGTGCATCGGTGCTGCACGTTGCCTCCGACGGTCGGGTGCTCGGAGCCGTGGCGCTCGAGGACACCGTGCGCGACGAATCGCGGCAGGCCGTCGACGCCCTGCACGCGCGGGGCGTGAAGGTCGCGATGATCACCGGTGATGCCCAGCAGGTGGCCGACGCCGTGGCCGCCGATCTCGGCATCGACGAAGTGTTCGCGGAAGTGCTCCCGGAACACAAGGACGCGAAGGTCGCCGAATTGCAGAAGCGCGGGCACACCGTCGCAATGGTCGGCGACGGGGTCAACGACGCGCCTGCCCTCGCGCGAGCCGACGTCGGTATCGCGATCGGAGCGGGCACGGACGTCGCGATCGAGTCGGCCGGTGTCGTCCTCGCCGCGAACGATCCGCGAGCAGTGCTGTCGATCATCAAGCTCTCGCACGCGAGTTACCGCAAGATGTGGCAGAACCTGCTGTGGGCAACCGGATACAACGTCGTCGCCGTTCCGTTGGCGGCCGGTGTGCTGGCCTTCGCCGGTATCGCGATCTCGCCGGCCGTGGCCGCGGTGCTCATGTCGGCGTCGACGATCGTCGTCGCGCTCAACGCGCAGACGCTCAGGCGCCTCGATCTCGACCCCGGGCACGCTACCGACGGACGAGTTTCCCGATAACTTCTCTTTTGTTGACGCGCGCGAGCGACACTTCTGTGAGACGATCTCAATCGCATAACGTATCGGAGTCGCTACGGAGGACGCGGCATCGATATACGGGGTTGTCGACGTCCGAGTGCAGGGAGGTGCTCGAGCGTCGAAGCGTCTCGGGGAGGAGACACACTATGAGGGTTCTTCCGTCATGACCACAGTTCGTCACACGAACGACGATGCTGCACATGACCTTTCGCTTATCGACACCAGTACCGGCGTTCCGGCCGGTGCTCGGATGTCCACCAGATGGGGATGGCAGAAGTCCTACGTCAACACTCTGTTCGTCACCGACGCTCTGGTCGTCGTGCTGGCCATTGCGCTCGCGCATGTGATGCGGTTCGGGCAGGATTCGCTCGTCACCATGGACGGCGTCGGAACGCTGAGTTACACGCTGATCTCCGTTGCGTTCGGCGTCGCATGGATCGCTTTCCTGGCTCTTTTCCGTACCCGCTCCAGGCGGGTCATCGGCGCCGGCTTCGAGGAATATCAGCGCGTCGTTTCGGCGACGCTCAATCTTTTCGGCCTCGTCGCCATCGTGGCGCTCATCTTCCGGATGGAGCTTGCGCGCGGCTATCTCGCCATCGCTCTGCCCGTGGGTCTCGCGGGACTGCTGTTCTTCCGGTGGGTTTGGCGACGAGCTGTCGCACGTCGGCGCCGGAAGGGTGAGTTCACGACGTCGGTGCTGGTAGTGGGCGGTGCTCGCGCAGTTCGTCACATGGCCAGCACGTTCCAGCGTCGTAGCGGTGAGGGTTATCGCGTGGTGGGTGTGTGCGTGCCGCGGTATTCCGGTGTGCCGGGCGAGAGCATCGATGTGGACGGTCGGCAGATCCCGATCCACGGTGACGAGAACACCGTCGTCGAAGCGTTGCGTACCTCGGGTGCCGACACCGTGGCGGTGACCGCCACTGAGACGCTCGGCCACGAGGGCATCCGCGACCTGCTGTGGCAGCTCGAACCCGAGCGCGCCGATCTGGTGGTGGCGACCGGCGTCGTCGACGTCGCGGGTCCGCGCATCGAGATGCGCCCGGTGGCCGGCTTGCCGCTGATCCATGTGGAGAAGCCGAGCTATCACGGTGCCAAGCGCAGCGGGAAGCGTCTGTTCGACCTGGCGTTCTCGCTCGCCGCGCTGCTGTGCCTTGCTCCGGTCTTCGCTGTCGTAGCGCTGCTCATCAAGCTCGAGGACGGCGGCCCGATCTTCTACAGGTCCGAGCGCATCGGCCTCGACGGAACTCCGTTCGGAATGATCAAGTTCCGCTCGATGGTGCAGAACGCCGACAAGCTGGTCGACCAATTGCTCGATCAGAACGAGGGCGCCGGCCTGCTCTTCAAGATGAGAGAGGATCCGCGCGTCACCCGTGTCGGCCGGGTCCTGCGCCGGTTCAGCATCGACGAGCTGCCGCAGTTCATCAACGTCGTGCGCGGCGAGATGAGCGTGGTGGGTCCGCGCCCGCCGCTGCGTCGCGAGGTGGAGAGCTATGACGGCCGGGTCAAGCGTCGCCTGCTGGTGCGTCCCGGTGTCACGGGCCTCTGGCAGGTCAGTGGCCGGTCGGATCTGTCGTGGGACGAGTCGGTGCGTCTGGACCTGTCGTATGTGGAGAACTGGTCCATGGTCTCCGACGTCCTGATCATCACGAAGACCGTGAAGGCGGTCGTCGCCAGCGAAGGCGCGTACTGATCTTCGATCGAGCGATTCTCGCCCCAAGATCAACTTCGCGGTAGTGTCTCAGGCTGTCGCCGTCCCCTGCACGGTGACGTCGAGCCCCGCCGGAAGGTTACTCGCATGCCCTTCCGGCGGGGTCTCTGCGTCTCCGGACTTTCCAGTGGGCGGGGCGCATCTGATTGCCGAGGCGGGGTGAATTCACGGGTGAGTTCTTACTCACGGGTAACATTCTGGTCCGGCGAACCGTTGTTCGACATGTGAACTGGGTTTTTGTGCTGCTCGTCTCGTGGCTGGTGCTATCCGTCGCCGTCGCTGTGGTCTTCGGTCTGGTCGTTCGTGCCCGCGACGAACGCGAGCTCCCGCCGCCGCTCGACGAGGACGGTGAGGACGATATCCGTGACGTCGGATAGCCGCTCACCTCGCAGATGACCGAGTTTGCGACGGGTCCGTGACGGGAAGCCGATTTGCGACGAGCTTTCACGCAACTCGGAAACCATCGATTCGCAGGACGGTACTCATGGCTGAGCAAAACGTGCACACCAATAAGACCGATCAACTGAAGTTCCAGGATCCGACTACTCGCTATCCGTCCATCTCGCCTCCGAAGCAGGACCAGCCCGAGCCTGGTCTCGACGCCGACATGGTGCCCAAGGCCGACATCGGCGAGTTCTCGTACCGAGGCACGGGCAGGCTCGAAGGACGCAAGGCACTGATCACCGGTGGTGACTCGGGCATCGGCGCTGCTACTGCCATCGCATTCGCGCGGGAGGGCGCCGACGTCGCGATCTCGTACCTGCCGGATGAGGAACCCGACGCAAAGAACGTCGCTCGCATCATCAGCGAGAGCGGCCGTAAGGCGATCACGCTTCCCGGTGATCTGACGGACGCCTCGTTCTGCTCCGACCTCGTCAACCAGGCGGTCGAACAGCTCGGCGGCCTCGACATCCTGGTCAACAATGCCGGAAAGCAGATTGCCGTCGAAGGGCTGGATGATCTGCCCGACGATCAGCTCGAGCAGACCTTCCAGGTAAACATCCTCGCGATGTTCCGCACCACGCGCGCGGCGTTGAAGCACCTGCAGCCGGGTTCGACGATCATCAACACCACCTCGATCGTGGCGTACCAGCCGTCGCCGGCGTTGATCGACTACTCGTCGACCAAGGCCGCGATCAACAACTTCACGAAGAACATGGCGACCCAGCTGGCGGAGAAGGGCATCCGTGTGAACGCGGTTGCGCCCGGACCGATCTGGACGCCCCTCCAACCGTCGGACGGTCAGCCGAAGGAAGAGCTGCCCGAATTCGGCCAGAACACTCCGCTCGGACGTGCGGGGCAGCCGACCGAGTTGGCGCCGGCCTACGTGTTCCTGGCGTCGCCCGAATCGAGCTATGTGGTGGGGGCGACGATCCACGTCAACGGCGGTATGCCCTCGCCGTAGAACGAGCCGAAATCAACGAGTCGTGGGGGGCAGGGGGGACGCCCCTACGCCGGCCAAGCCTTCCTTAAGTTTCTACCTTGCTTGGTGCGATCCGTCATGACCC
>NZ_JBNQFT010000042.1:0-5327 GCF_050321925.1 Rhodococcus sp. IEGM1339 | reverse complement strand
CCCCCCCCCCCCCTCCCTCACCACTGTTTTGGGGGGGGGGGGAGGGGAAAAAAAAACACCAACAAAACCCCCAAACCCCCCCCCCCCCCCCCCCCCCCCCCCCCCCCCCCCCCCCCCACGACTCGTTCTGGAGTTTCAGACTGCGCTGGATGCAGCGTGCCGGTAAGTGCTTCCCCGGGCTGTCGAGATCGGCACGACAGAAGCAACGTCGGCCGACGTTTCCGCCAGCGCTGCGAGGATCTGCTCGGGGCCGGCGCATGTGCTTGCGCATGTGATCCCACGAGCACGGAGCTTCTGAAGAATGAGAGCTTCGACGGCGGTGCAGTAGCCGTCGAGGATGTCCTCGGTGAGGATCGCGTAGTCCACTTCGCCTTCGAAAGCGGTAGTGGTCTCGATGCCTGCGAGGTCGAGGCGCTCCTGCAACTCTGTCCACCGGTCGAGTGCGACAGCGTTTGAGGGAGTGCCGAGGAAAAGTACCCGTGCCGGTCGGTCCGAAAGCGATGATGTCGTCACAGGCTGCTCCAGGTGCGAGTAGGTCAGGTGAAACCGAATTGCCACTCCCGGTAGGGAGTTACACCTTCACCTGCGAAATGTGGTGTTTCACACTGTGTACAGCACCCGTTCACGCGCCGCTACCCAGGCAACCATCAGGAAACCCGAATGTGACAGAAGTGGTTACGATTCCGCCCGGGCGCTTGGGACTTTCGTCGCGAAATTCTGCTCCAAACACGCGAAAGCGACAATCGCCCTCGTTGGGTGTTCGGATCCTCTTGGGTCGGCTACGACCTACGGGAAGGCCCGATCACGACCGCGCCCGGACCGATCCCGAGCGGTAGCGCAGCGAGAACCTCGATCACCGACCAAGCAGTGATCGCAGACGTGCGTCCACTCGACGCCGAGTCGATCGCGTTCTCGAACGTCAGCTCGTACCGGCCGAGCGGCGACTCCCACTCGACGACGTGGCGCGTGTTTGCAGCGGCGGGGTCGGCAACGACCACCACCTCTACCCGGTCGAGCCCGAGCGTCGCGAGGGCGAGAGCCACCGACGAGTTCGAGGTTCGCGGAAAGGCCAGGGCGGCTTCTCGCGCCGATCCTCGGAAAACGGTGCGTTCTGCGTCCGGACGTTCTTCGATGCCGAGCGCACTCGGTCGTTTGATCGTGGTGTGGGTGAGGCGTGCATCGCGGCTTCCTGCACGTGTCGCTGCGGCCAGAACATCGAAGCCCCCGATAGCGCCCGTCGGGAGCAGTACACGTCCTGGTCCGGAGCCGAACGGTTCCACATCGAAACCGCGCTCGGCGAAGACGCCGCACGAACAGACGATGATGTCCTTACCGCGTTTCACCACCTCGGGTATCAGGGCTCGAGCGGCGTCGACCGTGGCAGCTTCCACCACGATGTCGGCGACGTCGAATGCGGCGGAGGCCTCCTCAGGGCTGCTTCGTGAGTCCAACATGGCCGCGAGGCTCACATGCGGCACCACGTCGTCGCGCAGGGCGTCGATCACCGTCTGTCCGATCGCGCCGGTCCCGACAACGCACACTGCTATCGGACGATGTTCGACTTCTTCGGGTGCCAGTTGCCTCACATCCTCCGCGGCATGCCGCCGCTCGTTTCCACGAAATACGGGCCCATGGTACCGAGAGAAGGAATCGGCGGTGCCTGATTCGCGACGTCGTCGTATCGCTCGCATTACCGTTCAAGGCTCGGAATGTGTTGCTATGAGGGCAATTACGGCGTCAGTGCATTGCCGACAGCGGCAAGTGCGCTCATGCTGCCAAGAGCATCGTCTCCTGAGGTGAAGTGGGAATCCTGTGCGACGCCACTTGGCGGCATGGGCATCGCACTGCACGTCCGAATTCGTCGTCGGGCAACCAGCCATATTCGTCGCATCGACCGCATCGTGGCGGGAGTTTCGGGCGGGGCGGTTGCAGCGACTGCCAGATCGGGATCCATGCTGCTGCGGAGCGAGCTGGGTCCCATGGTCGATGACGTTCGAGCGCGGCGCGGACAAGAGCGTCTACGCCGTGAGTGTCGATCGATTGCTTGACGAGGGTGCACTTCGCCGGCGTCAGGGTGTCGAACCGTGCAGACAGGCCGGCCCGGCGGCACGCTGTGGTCAATCGGTCGATGGGAGAGGGCTGCTGCTCGCGTGTTGCATCGCGGGTCCGATTTGTCGGGTGGGGGAGTGCAGCAGGTTCATTTGTTGGTTCAAGGACGGTTCGGGTGACCGGGGTGTCACCCCGCTCGGTCGTTCCTGTCACCCCGTGGCGCTTCGTCTTGTCACCTCGTTCAGAGCTGCGGGGTGACGACGTGTCACCCCGCTTCATCGACAGGTTGTACAGGACGGGGCGGCGGTCTTCGCGAGGGATCGTCGCCGCGATCCGCTCTTGATCGCCTTTGGAAATGAGGCCGAGAGCAGCAAGTGCTTTCAAACAACGCTGCACCTGGCGTTCGCTGATGCGGGCGTACCCGGCGAGCTTTCGCACGGACGGATACGCATCCGCGCCATGTCGGGACGCATGATTGGCCAGGCCGAGTAGCACCACTGTCAGCGCTGGCGCCGAGGGCATGCCGGGTGGCGTGGGGGACGGAATTTCGGCGCGTTCGAGCGCCCAGGTGATCGCTTCGATGCTCACGATGTCACCTGCCCGTGGGTATGCTGACGCATGTTCGACTCCTTATCAGTCGGACATCCGGCCCGTCGCGATGCCAGTCGCGGCGGGCCATCTGTTTTGAGTTGTTCGCACGCACGTTCGAGCGCGTGGTTGATCATCTTGGCACCGAGTCCGGGAGGCGTCAACGCTTGCGAACTGGATCGTGCGGTCTCGGACCGCTCTTGATAGCTCGCGGGTGAGCTGTCCCGAAGTCGAGCGAGCCCCGCTGGCAGGGGGAGGAGCCAGCGGGGCTCGGTGCCACCAATTCCCGGGGAGGGGAAGGGGCATGTTGCGGGGAGGCAACACACTTGAGGATTAAACCAGAAGCAGGGCCATACGGCACATCAAGAAAGGGACCTAAGTCCCATCGAGGTAGTTCGAGCGCACCCTGATCAGTCGGCGTCCAACTCCAGCCGGCGGTGGAGCCACTTACGGAGCCCGTCCCCGTATTCCTCGCTATCGAGAGCGGCGTCGATTGCTGCCCGAAGATATCCACCCGGGTTGCCCAAGTCGTGGCGGGTCCCGCGATGCACGGCGACATGCACTGGGTGACCTTCCTCGATCAATAGCGCGATCGCGTCGGTCAGTTGGAGTTCCCCGCCCGCGCCCGGTTTGATCCGACGGAGGGCGTCGAAGATCTCGCGGTCGAGCAGATAGCGGCCGGCGGCGGCAAGTGTAGACGGAGCGTCGGCCAGAGCCGGCTTCTCGACCATGCCGCGAACTCGCAGAACATCCGGATTCGCAACGTTGGGTACTTCCTCGACCTCGAACACGCCGTATGAGCTCACCTGGCTCTTCGGAACGTCGATGGCGCACAGCACACTTCCTCCGCGCTTGGCGCGGACACGAGCCATCGTTTCCAGGATGCCGCTCGGTTGCACGAGATCGTCCGGGAGAAGAACAGCGATCGCGTCCTCATCCGGCTCCAGAGCAGCTTCCGCGCAACCGACAGCATGACCCAGGCCGAGTGGCTTCTCCTGGACAACGGATTCGACCGTGAGCAGATTGGGCGCCCGTCGTACTTTCTCGAGCAACTTGAGCTTGCCATTCGCTTCGAGGTGCTCCTCGAGGTCGAAGTCATCGACGAAATGCGCTACAACTCCGTCCTTTCCGGGGGCTGTCACAATAAGAAGCCGTTGAGCTCCCGAATGGGCAGCTTCCGTCGCGACGAGTTCGATGCCCGGCGTGTCAACTACCGGTAGCAGTTCCTTCGGCACAGTCTTTGTGGCCGGCAGGAACCGAGTTCCCATCCCCGCCGCCGGTACCACGGCCGTTCGAAATGCTTTACGCACTCCCGCTTCTTCTTTCATGGTTCTACCCTCGCCTCCCCTGTCGAGCGCATGACCGCGCCGGACTACCCGCGATTGCCCGGTCAAAACGTTGAGCAATGGTGAGATACATCTCACCTTCGAGATTCCGACCGTCAATCCCGCATCACGTGGGGGTCGGTAAGCGCAGTCTAGGGGCCGCCCTGCGGGTTCGCGAATCGGAGAGTGCACCGAAAGTGCAAGATAGCAGGGAGGATTGCCTTCGCCGGGACCTGTAAACGCGGATCGCGTCGCCAAATGTAACCGCGCGGCACATTCAAAGAGAAGGTTCCATCTGGACGACTGTTCAAGCTGCCAGATCTCGTAAGTAACGTTACAGTCTCAACGAGCGTTTTCGCATAGGAGCGACACGCATACAACTGGAAGAACTGCGCCCGGCTGGGCACGCAACGGGCAGGTCACGCGACCGGGGAGGGTACGCGGATCGGGTCCGGCGTTGCTTGTTCGTGCGAGCAGTAGGTGTCTCGGGGAGGAGACAACGATGTGGGTGGTTGGGCTATGACCGCCGTCGGGGAGGCGAGTCACGGCGTACCCGATGCCCTCGTGGGGGACTACGCCAATTCTATTCGTGGACAGCGTCAACCGTCGGGTTCGGCGAACCGTAGAAGCTGGCAGCAGTCCTACATCAGGCGATTGATCTGGTCCGACGCGATTGTCGTTGTGCTGGCCGTCGTTGTGGCACACACCGTCCGATTCGGGCAGGGCGACCTATCGACAACCGAGCCGGTCTCCGAACTCAGTTACGCGCTGATCTCGGCAGGTCTTGTCGGTCTCTGGTTGATCACTCTCGCACTATTTCGTACCCGGTCTCGGCGTGTCATCGGTGCAGGTCATAGCGAATATCAACGCGTCGTCTCGAGTACTGCTCGGCTATTCGGGTTCATTGCAATTATTGCACTCGTGTTCCGCCTCGAACTCGCACGTGGATATCTGGCGATCGCTCTGCCGGTGGGTCTTGCCGGTCTGCTGTTGTCGCGGTGGGTGTGGCGGAAGGTGATCGCGCGCAAGCGTGCTCGGGGCGACTTCCAGACCTCGGTGCTCGTTGTGGGCGGTGCCCGGGCGGTGCGGCACATGACCCGCACCTTCTCCCGTCAGGACGGGGAGGGCTATCGCGTTGTCGGTGTGTGCGTGCCGCGTTATTCGGGTGCGCCAGGTGATGTGATCGATGTCGACGGCCGGGAAATCACCGTCTACGGCGACGAACACTCCGTCGTCGAAGCACTCGAACTGTCGGGGGCGGACACAGTGGTGGTCACCGCCACCGAAACCCTGGGCAGCGACGGTTTGCACGATCTGGTCTGGCAGCTCGAACCGCTCGAGACGGATCTGGTGGTCGCGACGGGG
>NZ_JBNQFT010000041.1:0-15298 GCF_050321925.1 Rhodococcus sp. IEGM1339 | reverse complement strand
AACCAACCCGGGCACCGGCCCGGCTACCCTCGACTCAGCACACCCGGACATGGGGAATTCCATGACGGAAACCCCTGGGGAATTACGCGACGGTCGACACTCACGGCGAACCGCCTCTCGGCTGACGAAGAGTCTGGAGAACCGGTGCGAATGCGCCATCCCGAATCCTCGTCGCCGTCGGCGCCAAGACCTACGCCCGCGCGTGATCCCGTACGAGATCCGTGCAGTCATACATCGCTGAACTGCGGAAACGCAGATTCTTCCCGAGGGAACCGTAGATGACGGAAACAACCGTGGAGGCGGCCGATCCGACCTCTATCACCTCCCGGACCGAGTTCGGCCGGGCCCTGACCGCCCTGCGAACCCGAGCAGGACTGTCGATCCGCGATGTCGTCGACGCGTCCGGCGCATTACACGGTACGGTCGCCGGATGGTTCTCCGGACAGCACCTGCCGACCCGCGCCAGCGAGCCGGCCTTCCGTACCGTGCGGTCGCCGGGCAGTGGCCGAGGGGGGTGATCCTCGTCGTCGTCCTCGGACTCCGGGCCGACTTTACGGGCACGCCGCACGGGAACCGCAACTCGCACCGATCCTGGAGTCCGGGCCCGTCCTCGTCGGTCCCATGTCGGCGGCCGAACTCGAATCCGATCTCGCTCCCCGCGCGTCGTGGAGGACGGTCGAATGCTTTGCCGCTGTGGGACATCGTCGATCCCGGTGCGGCGGTGGAACTGCCGTCCCTGAGCCCACCCGTCGAGGATCGGTTCAGCGGTGCCGCGGCACTGTCGAAGACCGGATCGCTCGCTGCAGCAGGAATATCCGTCGGGTCCGTGCACCTGTGGGATGTCGCGGACCCTGCCGTCCCACGCGAACTGGCGCGGATCACCGGGCGGGCGGACGCGGTGTACTCGCTGCACTTCTCCCCCGGCGGGGATCGTCTCACGGCCGGCGTCGGCGACGGGGCGGCGTGGATCTGGGACGTCACCCGACCGGACTCCCACACCACCCACGCGGTGCTCACCGCCTACGGAAGCCGGGTCTACGACGCCACCTTCGCGCACGACGGAGCGGTGCTCGTCGGAGGTGGTCCCGACCGTTCCGTACGGCTGTGGCAACTCGATCCCGAGTCCGTCGCGGCGACACTGTGTTCCACCGTCGGCACTCCGGTGACCGAGGACGAATGGGAACGGCACCTGCCGGGTGCTCCCTTCCGGCCGCCGTGCGGCGACACGGCGTGAATTTGAATGGCCGGAAGATGTTCCGACCGAGACAGATTCATCCGATTGCAGGATACGCACAGGCCTCGCGGTGTGGGAACGTCCTGGTGGGGGATTCAACGCATCGATCATCGGAGGAAGCATGTCTCGTATTCGCAGGTCGGGTCTGCGCGCGGTTCTGGCGGCGGTCACGGTGGCGGCGGTCGCATTCGGTGCGCCCGTTGCCGCTTCGGCCGCTCCCACCGGCAGTGCCGGCAGCAACGATCTGCCCGGCAGCGTGTCCGAACTGCCCGGCAGCGTGGTGGATCTGGGTGGACGGGCGATCGATCTGGGCAGTGCGATCCTGGGCAACGGATCATCGCTGCCGACGACCCAGCAGTGCAACCAGTCGCGGCAGTCGGGAGGGGAAGGTGTCACCGGCACCTACCACGAGGTGGGTCGCAGTGGTGAATGTGCCGGCAGGTAGCGCATCCTCGATTCTCGTCCGAGTGACCGGGGATCCCGGGACGGACTGGGACTACCTGGTCAACTGACCGATCCTCTGACGGTCAGATCCGTAGGGCGGTGAACGGCGCGACCGGGATGTTGCGCACGACGAACCACATCGCCGTCAGGATCAGCACGAGGTGCGGGGGCCACCGGTATCGCGTCCACCGCGGCATCGGTGTGCCCCGCGCCCTGCTCCACGTCCACAGACCGAAGGACACGGTGAGCACGGCCAGCGCGACGAGACCGAGGGCGTTGTAGTGCAATGCTGCCGGCACGTCGAGATGGACGAGCGAATACAACATCCGCGACGAACCGCAGCCGGGACACAGGATTCCGAACAGTGAGTAGGTGGGGCACGGCGGAATGACCCCGCCCGGCGTGGTCGGGTCGGCCCACGCCACCGCGGCGCACACCGCGACCGCACCCACGGCGATCGCCATGGGGGCTGCGAGCGCGCGCCTCGTCCTCATCGCACCGTGTGCTCCTCGAGCCGGGCGCGTACCCCGGGCCACTCGTCGTCGGTGAGGGAGAACAGCGCGGTGGTCCGCCAGCTGCCGTCGCGGCGCCTGCGGTGCTTGCGGAGCAGGCCCTCCTCGGTGGCGCCGAGCCGGCGCAGGGCGTCGCGCGAACGGGTGTTGCGTTCGTCGGCGTGCCAGGTCACGCGCACGGCCCCGAGGTCGTCGAAGGCGCGCTGCAGCAGAAGCAGTTTCGACTCGCTGTTCACGTGGGTCCGCTGCACCCGGGTCGACAGCCAGGTGTAGCCGATCACCAGTGTGCGGTGGGCCGGTTCGAGGAGGTAGTAGGACGTCGACCCCAGCACCTCGCCGGTCGCCCTGTCGACGATTGCGTAGGGCAGCCGGAGCCGGGACGGATCGGCCACGGCCTCGCGCACGAACGTGCGCGCGTCGTCGAGGTCGCGGATCACAAGGTGTGCCCAGGCGAAGATCGTGTCGGGATCGTCGGCGGCCTTCAGCAGACCTTCGACGTGCGCGTCGGCGAGGGGCTCGAGTCGGATACGAGGGCCCTCGAGGACGGGATGTTCCATCCAGTTATCGTTCATTGCGCTCTCCCGGTCGTCGTCGGACGGCGAGCGTAGCCCGTCCGTTCCGTCTGCTGCCACGGAGTTCTGGGCGGGACGCGCAGGAAGACGAAGAACAGCACGACCAGCAGGACCGCGCGTCCCCACACTCCGATGTGGACGAGCGTGAGCGGCAGGGCCATGTCCGTTTCGCCGGCGGTCGCGGCGAACCACCGGAAGATGCCGATGCCGATGGCGAGATCGGCGAGCAGATAGGCGGCGACGAGACCCCATGGCACGCGCAGCAGAATCAACATCGGCAGCAGCCACAACGTGTACTGCGGTGAGTGCACCTTGTGGAAGAGCATGAACCCGCACAGCATCGCGGCCCCGGTACCGAGCCACGGATAGACGCCGTCGCGGAGGTATCGGCGCCATCCGAGCCACAGGGCGAGCGCGAACGACAGCGCGATCAGCGTCGGCGACAACTGGGCCACCAGCTCGTTGTACTGGGGGGTGTTCTCGTATTCCTGGTAGCCGCCCATCAGCGGCCGCAGACCCCAGTACCAGATGGAGTTGCTGGTCCCGTCCGCTTCCCGGTTCTGCTGGAAGGCGAACGACGCCCGCCAGCCCTCGTAGCCGAGGATCGCGAAGGGCAGGTTGATCGCGGCGACCGTCGCTGCCGCCGTGCCCGCGACGGCGAGGGCGCCGGGGACGTCCCGCTTCCGATCGGGTGAGCTCCCGCCGGTGAGAACATAGGCCATGAGCGGCAGAACGAAGATGCCCGGATAGAGCTTGAGGCAGAAGCCCACGCCCAGCAGCACTGCCGCGACCACTCCGCGAGTCCGCAGCGGCCAGCGTTCGATCGGCAGCACCGCGACGGCGGTGACGGTGACCGCCACGACCGGCAGGTCCCAGTTGAGGAAGGCGTAGAGCACGAGCGGCGGCGTGAGCGACCACAACAGCGCGGCCCATCCGGCCATCCGGGCGAGCAACCACGCGGTGACCAGCCCGAAGGGGGCGAGCAACAACGCCGACTGCAGGAGGAACTCCGCATCGGTGTGGGCACCGATGGCCCCGATCCACATGAGCACCCCGCTGAGCACGGGGTACTCGACGGTGCCCCCGGTCAGCGCTCCCGACGAGGTGATGCCCCCGTCGACGAAGGGGAAGACGTGGAGGTTGATGCCGCGGCCGATCCACAACTGCTGGATGTCGGAATAGCAGACGTCGGCGTCCTTGATGTCCTCGAACCGCAGCGTGCGGCCCTCGGCGTCGAAGGTGGGGCCGGCGCACCGGGCCTTGTTCAGGTAGCCGAACCACATCATCACCGCGCACGTCAGGACGGCGACGAGCGAGATGGTCCCGGAGCTCGTGCGCATGTCCTCACCCTAGGACAAATCCCCTGCCCGCGACGGTCGGCGATTTCGCTGGTCGCCGGGCCGTCGTGTACCCTTCATGGGTTGCTGACGCAACGACCCTCCTGTCACGGAACGTCCGTGACCGTTCACAGTCCATAGGAGGTGATGAGGTCTTATGCGTCATTACGAATTGATGATCATCCTGGACCCCAGCCTGGACGAGCGCACTGTCGCTCCCTCGCTGGAGACGTTCCTCAACGTCATTCGCCAGGAAGGCGGCAAGGTCGACAAGGTCGACGTGTGGGGTAAGCGCCGTCTCGCCTACGAGATCGCCAAGAACAGCGAAGGCATCTACGCGGTGATCGACATCAGCGCGACGCCTGCTGCCGTTGCAGAGCTGGATCGCCAGCTCGGCCTGAACGAGTCGGTGCTCCGCACCAAGGTTCTGCGCCACGGCAAGTGAGCCTGTCGGCGCCGGGCCGTAGGCTCTGGCGCATCAGGACTCCCCACACTGCAGGAGGAACCACATGGCAGGCGACACCGTCATCACCGTGGTCGGCAATCTGACCGCCGACCCCGAACTGCGTTTCACCCCCGCGGGTGCTGCGGTTGCGAACTTCACCGTTGCATCCACGCCCCGCGTGTTCGACCGTCAGTCCAACGAATGGAAGGACGGCGAGGCTCTGTTCCTGCGCTGCAACATCTGGCGTGAGGCAGCGGAGAACGTGGCCGAGAGCTTGACTCGCGGCTCGCGTGTGATCGTGCAGGGCCGGCTCAAGCAGCGCAGCTACGAGACGCGTGAAGGCGAGAAGCGCACTGTCGTGGAGCTCGAGGTCGACGAGATCGGCCCCTCGCTCCGTTACGCCACGGCCAAGGTCACCAAGGCCGGTCGCGGTGGCGGAGGCTTCGGTGGTTCCTCCGGTGGATCGGGCGGTGGCCGTCCCGCTCAGAACACGAACGTCGGCGGAGACGACCCGTGGGGCGACGCCCCGCAGTCGGGTTCCTTCGGTGGTTCCGGGGACGACGAGCCTCCGTTCTGATCCGACCTCGATCGGAACATCCAAAATTACGGAGAACGACCATGCCTAAGTCGCCCGCGCGCGAGAAGGTTTTGAAGAAGAAGGTCTGCACCTTCTGCAAGGAAAAGAACGTGCAGATCGATTACAAGGACACGACGCTGCTGCGCAAGTACGTCAGCGATCGCGGCAAGATCCGCGCTCGCCGCGTCACCGGCAACTGCGTGCAGCACCAGCGCGACGTCGCTGTTGCTGTCAAGAACTCTCGTGAGGTGGCTCTGCTCCCTTACGTCTCGACGACTCGCTGAGGAAAGGGAGGGACACGATGAAGCTCATCCTTACTGCTGACGTGGACAACCTCGGTGCGCCTGGCGACACCGTTGAGGTCAAGGACGGCTACGGCCGCAACTACCTGCTGCCCCGCGGCCTGGCGATCGTCGCCACCCGTGGTGCCCAGAAGCAGGTCGAGGGCATCCGCCGTGCCCAGGAGGCTCGCGCCGTGCGCGGCCTCGAGCACGCTCAGGAGCTCAAGGCCGCCATCGAGGGCCTCGAGGACGTTTCGCTGAGCGTCAAGACCTCGAGCGACTCGGGCAAGCTGTTCGGCTCGGTCACCGCTGCCGATGTCGCCGGTGCTCTCAAGGCTGCCGGTGGCCCGGTTGTCGACAAGCGCATCATCGAGCTGCCCAAGGCCCACATCAAGGCGACCGGCAAGCACCAGATCGTCGTGAAGCTGCACCCGGATGTCACCGCGAAGTTCACGCTGAACGTCGTGGCTGCCTGATTCCGGCCCCTCGAGGAGCCCCGCGCCTGGTCGGCGTGGGGCTCCTCGTCGTCTGTGCACAGCCTGTGGATAAACCGGGGGGTAAACCACACCGTTGTGACTCCTCGGAATGTCGTTCGGGGAACGAATGGGTGAACACGCCCGGCCCTCCGACACGCCGAAATTCTTCTTCTCCACACGTGTGAACAGACATTTTTCTGCTCCTACCTGCAGTTATGAGAGATGTGAGATGTGTTGTCCCCAGGTTGTGCACATCCGGTACACAAGGCTGTCCTCCTGTTTCCACAATTCATCCCCAACTGTGTGCACAACCCGAGTTGTGGAGGGTCACCCGGATCCCTAACGTCGGGCGCGCGACTCCACACACAGGATGTCGGTAGGGGCGAGTAGAACCGGACACGAAACCCCGGGTACCGACACCGGGAGTGCGTGCAGGTATCCGCCGGAGCACAGCGCGCCGGACGGGGACATGTGGAGGAAGGCAGGCACTGCAGTGGCCGTCGTTGACGATCGTGGAAATCCCGAATATTCGGGACCTCCCGAGGAACCGAGTGGAGACTTCGGTCGACAGCCCCCTCAGGATCTCGTGGCCGAGCAGTCCGTGCTCGGTGGCATGCTGCTGAGCAAGGACGCCATCGCCGACGTCCTCGAAGTGCTGAGGCCCGGCGACTTCTACCGTCCGGCCCACCAAGCCGTGTACGACGCGATCCTCGATCTCTACAGCCGTGGCGAACCCGCCGACCCGGTCACCGTGTCGGCCGAGCTCGACCGGCGCGGCGAACTCAAGCGTCTCGGCGGAGCCGCCTATCTCGTCACGCTCACCCAGACCGTCCCCACCGCGGCCAATGCCGGCTACTATGCCGAGATCGTCGCCGAGAAGGCCGTCCTGCGTCGCCTCGTCGAGGCGGGCACGCGCATCGTCCAGTACGGCTACGCCGGCGCCGACGGCCAGGACGTCGCCGAGATCGTCGACCGCGCGCAGGCGGAAGTCTTCGAGGTCGCCGAACGACGCACCACCGAAGACTTCGTGCCGCTCGAAGAACTCCTGCAGCCCACGATGGACGAGATCGACTCCATCGCCAGCCGCGGCGGTATCTCCCTCGGCGTGCCCACCGGCTTCGCCGAACTCGACGAGCTCACCAACGGGCTGCACGCCGGCCAGATGATCATCGTCGCCGCGCGTCCCGGTGTGGGTAAGGCCCTCGCGCTCGACACTCCCCTGCCCACCCCCACCGGCTGGACCACGATGGGCGAGGTCGGTGTGGGCGACGAACTCCTCGGCGCCGACGGCCGCCCCGTACGCGTCCTCGCCGCCACCGAGGTCATGCACGGCCGGCCGTGCTTCGACGTCGTGTTCTCCGATGGCACCGTGATCGTCGCCGACGAGCAGCACCAGTGGCGCACCGGCGACGGCGCGATCCGCACCACGGGCGAACTCGCCGCCACCGCCGACGCCAGGCACACCGTCGCGAACACCGAGGCACTGTCGTTCCCGGCAACAGAGCTGCCCGTCTCCCCCTTCACGCTCGGTGCGTGGCTCGGCGGCCCGTCGTCCGATCCCGAACTGCACATGCGTATCGACGGCGAAGGTGGTTTCACGAGCGCCCTCGTCGCGCTCGGCGCCCACATCCCCGCCGAATACCAGCGGGCATCCGAACCGCAGCGTCGCGAACTCCTCGCGGGTCTGCTCGACGCCGGTGGAGAGATCGACGACGGCACCATCCGGTTCGTCGGCCCGTCCGAGCGTCTGGCGCAGGGCGTCGCCGAACTCCTGTCGGGCCTCGGTTACGCGCCGGTGCTCGACGGCACCGAGATCTCCTTCACCACCGACGACGACGTCTTCGTCCTGCCCAGCAAGGCCGTGCGGCACAAGGAATGCCGCGCCACCATGCCGCGCGAGCGCCGCATCGTCGCCGTCCGCCCGGTTCCCTCGGTCCCGGTGCGGTGCGTCGAGGTCGACGGCGACCACATGTACCTCGCGGGTCGCGCGATGGTGCCCACACACAACTCCACGCTGAGCATGGACTTCATGCGGTCGTGCTCCATCAAGCACGGCATGGCGTCGGTCATCTTCTCGCTCGAGATGGGCAAGACCGAGATCGTCATGCGTCTGCTGTCCGCGGAGGCGAAGATCAAGCTCGGCGACATGCGATCCGGACGCATGACCGACGACGACTGGACGCGTCTCGCCCGCCGCATGAGCGAGATCAGCGAAGCGCCGTTGTTCATCGACGACTCACCGAACCTCACGATGATGGAGATCCGCGCAAAAGCGCGGCGGCTCAAGCAGAAACACGACATCCGTCTCATCGTCATCGACTACCTGCAGCTCATGTCGTCCGGCAAGAAGGTCGAGTCGCGTCAGCAGGAGGTCTCCGAATTCTCGCGTAGCCTCAAGCTTCTCGCGAAGGAACTCGAGGTTCCGGTCGTCGCGGTGTGTCAGCTCAACCGTGGTCCCGAGCAGCGCACCGACAAGCGGCCGCAGGTCTCCGACCTCCGTGAGTCGGGCTGCCTGCCGGCGTCCACGCGCATCATGCGCGCCGACACCGGCGCCGAAGTCACGCTCGGCGAGCTGCTCGAGTCGGGTGAACAGCCCCTCGTGTGGTCGCTCGACGAACGCATGCGGATGGTCGTCCGGCCGATGGTGAAGGTCTTCCCCAGCGGCCGTAAGGAAGTCTTCCGGTTGGAGCTGGCCTCGGGGCGTCGTGTCGAAGCCACCGCGAACCATCCCTTCCTCACCATCGACGGCTGGATGCCGTTGGGCGAGTTGGTCGCCGGTGAGCGTGTCGCAGTGCCGCGTGCGGTGCCCGCACCCCTCGACGTGATACCCGCATCCGACGACGAGGTGGCCGTTCTCGCGGACACTGCCGTGGCCGGCCGACTGATCCCCACCCGCGCGTTCTCGCTCCCCAAGGAGCAGGTCGCCGAGCTCGTCTGCCACATCTGGGAAGACAGCGGTGAGGTCGCATGGGACGCAGGCGCTGCCCGCGCCGTAGTCCGCTACCGGTCGGCGGAGCGTCGTCTGGCCGACGACCTCGCGCGCCTGCTCCTGCGCATCGGCGTGTTCGCGCGGATCACCGATGCCGTCGAGGGCTGGGACCTCACTGTCACCGGGGCGGAGAACCAGGCGGTCTTCCTCCACGACGTGGGCAAGCACGGAACCGCGGCGCAGTGGGTCCTGGCGCAGCTCGGACCGAAGGTCGTCAAGCACAGCCCCGACACCGTCACCCCCGAGATCGAAGCGGAGCTCGGCGAATTGCTCGCCGTCGAACAGCTCGCTCCGATCGGACCGGTCGCGTCCGCCACCCCGCGCACCACCGAGGGTGCACGCTCGCGGCTCGCCCGGGTCGCCGATGTCCTCGACACGGCCGACATCGACATGGTCGCCACCAACAACGTGTTCTGGGACGAGATCGTCTCCGTCACGAGTCTCGGCGAGCAGGACGTCTACGACGGAACGGTGCCCGGCACACACAATTTCGTCGCCGACGGCATCGCGGTGCACAACAGCCTCGAGCAGGACGCCGACATGGTCATCCTGCTGCACCGCCCCGACGCCTTCGAGCGCGACGACCCGCGTGGTGGCGAGGCCGACCTCATCGTCGGCAAGCACCGTAACGGCCCGACCGCGACCATCACCGTTGCCCACCAGCTGCACCTGTCGCGGTTCGTGGACATGGCGCGAGGCTGATACGAGTCGTCGCCCCGCCCGGCGGCGAGGCGACAGATCTCGTCCCGGTTCCGTGATATTCGTAGCGAAAGGCGGTCAGCAGCAGGAGGTTACGCCGGTTTTCGGCGTGGAGTCGTCGTCCTGCTGCTCGTCCGGGGCACCGGTCGTGCAGCATGTTCCGCCGCTGGCTTCCTGCGTGCCGTCGAGATGCTGCGGGCTCGACCCGAAGGTGGCCGAATCCGCCAGGACGGTGTACACCTCCCACTTCTCCCCTGCCGGACCCGTCACCCACGCCTTGTCTTGCGTGGCGTAGCAACAGGTCGTGCCCATCTCCTCGTCGGCGAACAGGCCCGCCTCGGTCAATCGGGCGATCTCGGTGTGCACCTTCTCGGACGAGTCGACCTCGACCCCGAGATGGTTGATCGTGCCGCCCTTGCCCGGGTTCTCGAACAGCACCAGCTTCAACGGCGGATCGGCGATCGCGAAGTTGGCGTAGCCCGGTTCGAGCTTGGCCGGTTCGGTGCCGAACAGTGTCGAGTAGAAGGCGACCGCTTCGGGCAGGTCGTCGACGTCGAGGGCGAACTGGATGCGTGACATGACTGCCTCCACCTGTGTGACATATATCGAATTACCGCCCACAGGATGCTCCTGTACTTCGACATATGTCAAGAAGGTGGTTAGGCTCGAATCATGCCGAAAGCGCTGCCCGTGATCGATGTCCGCGCCCCGATCTGCTGCGCGCCGGTATCGGCTGCGCCGATGCGCGACGACGCCGCCCTCGAGGTCGCGTTGCGGTTGAAGGCCCTGGCCGATCCGGTGCGCATCAAACTCGTGTCGATCCTGCTCACCGCCGACGAAGGTGCGGTGTGCACGTGCGATCTTGCCGCCGGTGTGGATCTGGCGGAATCCACGGTGAGTCATCACCTCGGACAACTACGCAAGGCGGGCATGGTCGAATCCGAGCGACGCGGGATGAACGTCTATCACCGTGCCCGCGCCGAGTCCCTCGAGGCGCTCAGGGTCGTCCTGGATCCGAACTGCTGCCGCTGACGGTCGCACACATATCCTCGAGGTGGAGAAGCGGCGAGGAAGGTAGTGATGACGTTCATCAAGATGTGCGGACTGCAGGACGAGGCGACGGTCGATCTCGCCGTCGAACTGGGCGTCGACGCGGTCGGTTTCGTTCTCGTGAAGAGCCCTCGTCGCATCTCCCCGGATCGGGCCGCGACGCTCCGCACCCGCGTGCCGGCGGGAACACTCGCCGTCGGCGTCTATGTGAATGCGTCCCTCGACGAGATCGTCACGACGGCCCGAGCCGCGAATCTCGATCACGTCCAGGTGCACGACCTGCGGTCGGCCGACGACGTGCGCGTGCTGCACGACGCGGGATTCACGGTGATCCGCGCGATCAACACCGGAGGAGCCGAGGCGCTGTCGGAGGACTTCGGCGCCGACCTGTTGCTCGTCGACGGCGCAGTCGCCGGTGCCGGGAAGACGTGGGACTGGCAGGACCGCAGTGCCTTGCCGTCCGGCCGGTGGGTCCTTGCGGGCGGGCTGAACCCCGACAACGTGGAGAGGGCACTTTCCACGTCCGGGGCGTGGGGTGTCGACGTCTCCAGCGGCATCGAGGCCGAACGCGGCGTCAAGGATCCGGGTCTCATGCGGGCGTTCGCGCAGGCGGTCCGGAGAAACGCCCCGAGTGACCCGTCCGGGGGATCCGGCGGCGTCAGTGCGCGGCGTCGGCCCTCTTACGCCGCGGGATCAGGTGCATGATCAGCACGACGATCGCACCCACGATCAGGCCCACCAGAGCGGATGTCACGGTCCCCGCGGTCCACGACAGCACGCCGCCGAATCCGCCGTGCACGAGCTCGCCGAACCAGTGCTCGAGGTCGTGCAGACGATCGGCAGGCCAATGGAATCCGGCCTCGCCGACATTGACGAGCAGGATGTGCCCACCGACCCACAGCATGGCGGCGATCCCGACCACGGTGAGAACGGTCATCAGCTTCGGCATCGCCTTCACGAGACCGCGACCGACGCGCTGAGCGAAAGTGGACTTCCGTTTCGCGAGCGCCAGGCCGACGTCGTCCATCTTCACGATCAGGGCGACCACGCCGTACACCAGGACGGTGATGAGGACGGCGACGACGATGAGGACGAGCAGGCGAGTCAGGAAGGGTTCGTCCTCGACCGAGGCCAGCGAGATCACCATGATCTCGGCGGACAGGATCAGGTCGGTGCGGATCGCCCCGCCGATCATGGACTTCTCGAACTCGGGGCCCTTCTCCGCTGCGGTGGCCTCTTTTTCGTGGTGTCCGCCGGTGAGCGCTTCGTAGACCTTCTCGGCGCCCTCGTAGCAGAGGAACAGACCGCCGGCGATGAGCAGATACGGCAGGGCCTGCGGGAGGAACTGACTCAGGATCATCGCGACCGGCAGGATGATCAGAAGCTTGTTGCGGATCGACCCGATCGCGATCTTGCGGATGATCGGCAGTTCGCGATCGGGGGTGAACCCGTGCACGTAGCGGGGGGTGACGGCCGTGTCGTCGACGACCACGCCCGCTGCCTTGACGCTCGCCCTGCCGGCTGCGGCGCCGATGTCGTCTATGGATGCCGCGGCTGCCTTCGCAAGTACCGCGACGTCGTCCAGAAGGGCGACGAGACCACCAGCCACGGGAACCTCCCACAGTTCGGCTGCACCGAGCCGATCGACCGACACGCGATTACGAGTCGTCTCAGAACGCTACCGGACCTGCGATGACGTGCAACGCGGGGTCCGGAGCAGGTCGGGGACGACGTGCGTCCACACCGAGCGCCCTACATGGGCGCCCAGCGTGACAGACCTGTGGGTACCCGGTGGATGCGGTTACCGAACTCGATCATGCCGGTGGCGTCAGTTCGGCGATCAACGCCTCGACCTTCGCCCGGATCTCGTCACGGATCGGACGCACGGCGTCGAGCCCTCGCCCGGCCGGGTCGTCGAGCACCCAGTCCCGGTAGGACGTACCGGGGAATACCGGGCAGGTGTCGCCGCACCCCATCGTGATCACGACGTCGGAGGTCTGCACGGCGTCGGCGGTGAGGATCTTCGGGTTCTCGCCGGAGATGTCGATTCCGACCTCGGCCATCGCCGCGACCGCAGCAGGGTTCACCTCCTCGGCGGGTGCGGACCCGGCGGAACGGACTGTGATGCGATCCCCTGCGAGGCGACTCAGGAACCCGGCGGCCATCTGGGACCGTCCGGCATTGTGCACGCACACGAACAACACGGACGGAACGGCGGTCACGACGCACCTCCGGCACGGGCGACGAAACGGGTGCGCAGGGCCAGAGCGACGTACACGAGTGCGACGAGGACGGGCACTTCGATGAGGGGGCCGACGACTCCCGCCAGTGCCTGTCCGGACGCGACCCCGAACGTGCCGATCGCGACGGCGATGGCGAGTTCGAAGTTGTTGCCCGCGGCGGTGAAGGCGAGTGTGGTGGTGCGTTCGTAGCCGAGTCCTACTGCAGCGCCGAAGAGATACCCGCTCCCCCACATGATCGCGAAGTACGCCAGCAGGGGCAGCGCTATGCGTACGACGTCGAGTGGTCGCGAGGTGATCTGTTCACCCTGCAGCGCGAACAGGACCACGATGGTGAACAGCAGTCCGTACAGCGCCCACGGTCCGATGCGCGGCAGGAAGGTCTGCTCGTACCAGCTGCGGCCCTTCGCCTTCTCGCCGAATCGACGAGTGAGGAAACCGGCGACGAGCGGGATCCCGAGGAAGATCAGCACGGATTTCGCGATCTCCCACGGGGAGACGTCGAGACCGGTCTGCTCGAGGCCGAGCCATCCGGGCAGCACCGACAGGTAGAACCAGCCGAGAGCGGCGAACATGATCACCTGGAAGACCGAGTTGATCGCGACCAGCACGGCTGCGGCTTCCCGGTCGCCGCACGCGAGGTCGTTCCAGATGATCGCCATCGCGATGCAGCGCGCGAGGCCGACGATGATCAGACCGGTGCGGTATTCGGGCAGATCCGGCAACATCAGCCACGCGAGCGCGAACATCAGTGCGGGACCGACGATCCAGTTGAGGATCAGCGACGAGATCAACAGGGTGCGGTCGCCGGTGACCGTGTCGAGACGGTCGTAGCGCACCTTCGCCAGCACCGGGTACATCATGATCAGCAAGCCGAGGGCGATCGGCAGCGAGATCCCGTCGATCTCGATGAAACCCAAGGCTTCTCCGAGTCCGGGAATCATGCGGCCGAGCAGCAGGCCGACGACGATGGCGGTGCCGATCCACACGGGAAGGAAGCGGTCGAGTGTCGACATCCTGCCCATCACGGGAGTGTCCACCGCAGTTCGCTCACTCATGCGGGTACCTCGGTCGGCTCGATCCCGAGTACATCGGAGAGTTGCCGTAGTGCAGCCGGAACCACCCGGTAGTACACCCAGGTGCCGCGACGCTCGCACTCGAGCAGGGCTGCCTCGCGCAGAACTCTGAGGTGGTGCGAGATCGTCGGTTGGGACAGATCGAACGATCCCGAGATGTCGCATACGCACGCCTCACCGCCGGCATGGCTCGCGACGAGCGACAGCAACCGCAGACGCACCGGATCGCCGAGGGCCTTGAACATCCGGGCGAGGTCGACGGCGCGATCGCCCGTCAGGGGTTGGCGCACGAGCGGAGAGCAGCAGGCGTCGTCACCCGCGAGATCTTGATTCGACACACGTCTATATTGCCAGATGTCGAATCTAGGGACGGATCCGGATGGTGAAGCTGCCCGGATCGGACACGGAACAATGGCGGCATGGCCAACTCGCCGTCCGGTGACTCGATGCTCGACCGCGTCGTCCGCATCCTCGAGTCGTTCGACGACACCCAACCCCGCCTGACGGTCGGGAGTCTCGCCCGCAGGTCCGGCATCCCGCAGGCCACGACCTACCGGCTCGTCGGCGAGCTGGTGCAACACGGTCTGCTCACCCGGGACGACGACGGCCGGGTACGGCTCGGTCTGCGCCTGTGGGAACTCGTCGCGCGCAGTGCACCCGCGCGCGATCTGCGGGAGTCGGCGCTGCCCTTTCTGCAGGACGTGCAGTCGGTGGTGCACCAGCACACCCAGCTCGCGGCCCTGCAGGACGACGAGGTCCTCGTCCTCGAACGGCTGTCGGCGTCCGATTCGGTGGTCAACCAGGCCTCGGTCGCGCGTCGGCTCCCCGTCCACGACACGTCGCTGGGCATGTCGATGCTCGCGTTCTCACCTGCGGAGGTGCAGGAAACCTATCGGCGACGACATTCCGAGGTGGAGAAGCGTTTCGCTGCGACGACGAGAGATTTCCGTCGCGCGCTCGCGGAGGTCCGCCGGCGGGGTTATGCGCGCTTCGACGGTGTGCTCGACGAGGGCACCACGGGCATCGCGGTGCCCGTCCTCGCGCGGTCGGGTCATGCTCTGGCGGCGCTCGGCGTGGTGGTGCCCACCGGTGCGTCCCGGCAACAGGCCGTCGTGCCCGTCCTCATGGCCGCTGCCCGCGGCATCGCGCGCGGAGTCGGCGAGCGTCCCCCGGACTGACCAGGTCGTTTTCTCATTGAACGAGAAGTCGACGTGTGCGGTGGGAGAGGCGCACGACACTCGACGGGACGCGAATCGGATATGCGCAGCGAAGGACTCTCAATGACTGTGTCAAGCAACAGCAGCGGCCGGAGCCGGGTTGTCGATGCTGAATTCTCGGCCGTCACGCAACAACGCCCACAGAACAT
>NZ_JBNQFT010000040.1:0-17234 GCF_050321925.1 Rhodococcus sp. IEGM1339 | reverse complement strand
GGACTCGGCCAAGTTCGGCTGACTTTGTGCAAGTGGCGTGAGATTATCCGGCAGTGCAAATCCTTAGAGGCGTAGGCGAATGGTTCGCGGGCGTATGGCACGGCGCATGGGGGCTCACATCTGAAAATTGGGCTGCTATAGGCACTTGGGCAACTGTTGTGGTGGCGATAGTCGCCGCCGCTTTCGCCCTTGGACAGGTCTCGGAAGCACGCAAGACCCGCGATGAGCAGGCTCAACCCAACGTCGTCGTTTTCGCTCAGACAAACGAAACCCACTGGCAGGTGTTAGAACTAGTTGTTCGCAACTACGGCAGCACACCGGCATACGACGTGGAGATGTCCTTCGAGCCGGACCTTGCCGTTACTCCTTATACCGACCAGTCGACCGGTCAACGCGTGGAACTCCTTAAATTCCCGAGGACCATTCCATTCCTGGCGCCAGGACAAGAGTGGCGAACGGTGTGGGACTCAGCTTGGCGTCGAGCCGAGCATAAACGCGCGACTGGAGAGGTGGTGCAGTCCCAGTCCGAGGCATCGGTGACCTTTCGAGACAGCAGGGGCCGCAAGTTCGCGACCCGCTCAATTCTCGACTGGGACGCGATGGACCACGCGACACGAATCACAGTTAAGTCGATTCATCATGTGGCCACGAATCTGGACAAGCAACTAAAAGAACTCAATCGCTCCGCGAAGAAGCTCTCGCGGACAATAGACGGCTTTCGAAGTGAACGAGAAGGCCTATGGGTGTACGCCGGGAATCCCGCTGAGCAACGCGAGTACCGGGCGAAGGAACGGGAAGGGACTGACGCACTCATGGAGTGGCTGGACGCTCTCTCTACAACCAGAGACCAAGCATCTGGCGCCAACGCCCCCTTCAGCGACGCGGCAGGGCACAACACGCCGTCTACATCGCCCGACGACTAACCCCTTCTTAGCCCCGTTTCGGGGCTAACGTAACCCGACCACGAAGTGCCTACAAAGCAACGCAAAACGTGCTCTCACCAGCACGTCTGCCGAGAGCTCACGCCGCCCACCTGGGGCGACGTAGCCCCTCTAGACGTTGAAGCGGAACTCCACCACGTCGCCGTCGGCCATGACGTAGTCCTTGCCCTCCATGCGGACCTTGCCCTTGGCCTTCGCCTCGGCCATCGAACCGGCCGCGTCGAGGTCGGCGAACGAGACGATCTCGGCCTTGATGAAGCCGCGCTCGAAGTCGGTGTGGATCACGCCGGCCGCCTTGGGGGCGGTGTCACCCTTGCGGATGGTCCAGGCACGCGATTCCTTCGGACCCGCCGTCAGGTAGGTCTGCAGGCCGAGCGTGTGGAAACCGGCGCGCGCGAGCTGCTTCAGACCGGCCTCGGTCTGGCCGATGGATTCGAGCAGCTCCATCGCCTCGTCCTCGTCGAGCTCGAGGAGCTCGGACTCGACCTTGGCGTCGAGGAAGACCGCGTCGGCCGGGGCGACCGCCTGACGCAACTCTTCCTTGCGCTCCTCGTTGGTGAGGACGGCTTCGTCGGCGTTGAAGACGTACAGGAACGGCTTGGCGGTGAGCAGGTGCAGCTCGCGCAGCAGCTCGCCCTTCACCTCGGCTTGGGCGGAGAAGATGGTGCGGCCGTCCTCGAGGATCGCCTGCGCCTTCTTCGTCTCCTCCAGCTGGGCGACGAGTTCCTTGTTCTTCCGGGACTCCTTCTCGAGCCGCGGCAGCGCCCGCTCGATCGTCTCCAGGTCGGCGAGGATCAGCTCGGTCGCGATGACCTCGATGTCGGCCATCGGGTCGACCTTGCCCTCGACGTGGACCACGTCGGGATCGTCGAACACGCGCACGACCTGACAGATGGCGTCCGCCTCACGGATGTTGGCGAGGAACTTGTTGCCCATGCCCTCACCGGCGGAGGCCCCCTTGACGATGCCGGCGATGTCGACGAACGACACCGTGGCCGGGAGGATGCGCTCGGAACCGAAGATCTCGGCGAGCCGGTTCAGTCGCGGATCGGGCAGTTCGACGACGCCGACATTGGGCTCGATGGTGGCGAACGGATAGTTCGCTGCCAGCACATCGTTCTTGGTCAGCGCATTGAACAGCGTCGACTTGCCGACGTTGGGAAGACCGACGATTCCGAGGGTAAGGCTCACGGAATCGGTATTCTACGCGGCCGTCCGCCGCTCATTTCACCCGCACGCCACCCGCACCAGTTGCGCGATGCGCGCTGCCTGGTCCTCGTCGGGCACGGTCGATCCGTTGGCCGCGACTTCCTGAACCTTCGCGTTCACTTCCTGGTCGGACGCACCCTCGTCGATGAGAGGGCAGGTCTCGGTGACGATGGACTCGATGTCCTGCGTCTCCCGGTCGGCCGACAGCTGCGGGTAACCGGTGCGGAAGGCCGCGACGAAGACATCGAGCTTCGCCTTGTCGAAAATGTCGCCGGCCCGCTCGGCCGCGCTGGACGCGACGCTCTGCACCGACGAGATGGCGCCCTCTGCCTGCTCCTGAACGCTCGTGACCGCGACATCCGCCGAGGAGCGCACGTCCTCGTCGCTGGGAGTGTCGTCGGAGCTGCACGCGGTGAGCGCGAAGGCGGCGGCGATCGCCACAGTCGCAGCGGACACACGCAGGAGTCGGGTCGTGCTCGTTCGGTTCGTCACGTTTCGAGAATGCCACGGCAGGGGACCCTTCAGCGCCGTTTCCGGCGTGTCGTCCGGACCACGCGCGGCGCTCGGTGACCGTAGATTGGCGACTGTCGATCGGTATCGAGCTCGATACATGTCGGAAGGACCGTCGTTGACCGAATCGAAGACCGCGCCCAGCGCAAACAGCAGTGGGAAGCCGTCGGCTGAACCCGACCGCGGGAGCCTGCTGGGCACGGGCGGAATCTGGCTCGCCAAGTGGTCGGCCTGCCTGGTCGTCATCGCCGCTGGTGCGGTGGTGATCGGCTGGATCATCGAGAAGATGTGGGTGATCGTGCTGCCGGTCGCCCTCGCGATCGTCGTCTCCACGATCCTGTGGCCGCCCACCCGCTTCATGACCAAACGCGGCGTTCCTCCGGCTGCTGCGGCCGGCCTGACCCTCGTGATGTTCTTCGCGATCGTCGGCGGCATCATCGCCGGCATCGTCCCGTCGGTGGTCTCCCAGATGCCCGACCTGGCCAACAAGGCCACCGAAGGCATCAACACCGTGCAGGAATGGGTGAAGGGACCCCCGATCAACCTGCGCGACGAACAACTCGACAACGCCGTCCACGCGGTGGTCGAGCGGGTGCAGGGCAGTGCCGCCACCATCGCGGGTGGTGTCTTCTCCGGTGTGAGCACGGCGGGCTCGCTGCTCGTCACGCTCGCTCTCGTCCTCGTGCTGACCTTCTTCTTCATCAAGGACGGCCCGCGCTTCGTGCCGTGGCTACACCGTGTGAGCGGCGGCCGCGCCGGACGTCACCTCGAAGCGGTACTCGGCCGCATGTGGGACACGCTGGGCGGGTTCATCCGCACGCAGGCCCTGGTGAGCTTCATCGACGCCCTCTTCATCGGTATCGGCCTGCTGATCCTCGGAGTCCCGCTCGCACCCGTCCTGGCGATCCTGACCTTCATCGGCGGATTCATTCCCATCGTCGGTGCGTTCGTCGCCGGTGCGCTGGCAGTGCTGGTCGCACTCGTCGCCAACGGTTTCACAACCGCGATCATCGTGCTGGTCCTCATCATCGCCGTGCAGCAGATCGAGGGGAACGTGCTGCAGCCGGTGCTGCAGTCGCGGTCGATGAACCTGCACGCAGCCGTGGTGCTGCTCGCGGTGACGGCCGGATCGTCGCTGTTCGGGATCATCGGTGCGTTCCTGGCGGTGCCGGTCGCGGCGGTGGCCGCGGTGGTCATCCGCTACATCGGCGAACAGATCGACGAACGCGCCAGTGATGGCGACGACGACGAGACGAAGGCACTCCCAGCTCCGGGCGACACCTCCGTGCCCGATCCGAAGCCGGCCTCTCCGGCACCGGCCGCCTCCGAGGACTGAGGGGCGGTCAGCTCGCGACGCGGACGGTGGATCCCGAGCGGCCACGGATGACGTGCAGCCTGCTCGGGATCCGCTGCCGCATCTCGTCGACGTGACTGACCACGCCCACCACACGGCCTCCCGCGCGCAGTTCGTCGAGCACCCCCATGACCGCTTCGAGGGCGTCGGCGTCGAGTGAACCGAACCCTTCGTCGATGAACATCGTGTCGAGCACGAGCCCGCCGGCCTCGGCGGCGACGACGTCGGCGAGGCCGAGGGCAAGGGCGAGGGACGCCTGGAAGGACTCGCCGCCCGACAGTGTCTTCGTCGATCGCACGGCGCCGGTGTACTCGTCGTGGATGTCGAGACCGAGACCGCCGCGACGCCCCCTGCTTTCGGCCGCGTCGGAGTGCACGAACTCGTAGCGACCGCCGGACATCCTGCGCAGGCGTTCGGAGGCGGCGTCGGCGACCTCCTCGAGTCGCGCCGCGAGCACGTACGAGCGCAACGACATCTTCTTGGCGTTCGACCCCATTCCAGCGACGACGTCGGCGAGCGCGGAGAGTTCGGCGTGTTCGTCGAGCAGCGGGACGAGTTCGGCGCAGGCACGCTCGAGTCGCCGGGAGTAGTTCTCGATGTCGAGGTGCCGGCGCTCGGCCTCGGTGGCCGCGCTCAGGGCGGCCTCGACCACCGCGGCACCGTCGTCCACCGCTGCGCGCGCGGCCGTCACGTCAGCGACCTCGTCGCCGGTGAGGGCCGCGATCGCCGGGTCGTTCAGCGTGGAGGTAGCCACCGCGCGTTCGTCGTCGGCGGCGCGCAGGACGCGGTCGATCTCGGCGAGCCGCTCGGGTGTCCGGACAGCTGCGCGGGCGCTGTCGAGGTCGGTGAAGCCCGCCTCCGCGGCTGCGGTGCGGGCGTCGGCGGCGCGTTCGTCGGCGGCCGTGCGCGCCTGCAGGGCGGCGGTGCGGGCGTCGAGCAGCGCGGTGGCGGCGGCGGACAGTGCCGCGACCGTCCTCCGTCGCGGGGCGAGCAGGTCGCGGTCGCCGACGGCCTCGACGATGCGCTCGCGGATCTCCGTGATCTCGGCCGCGCGGACCGCGTCCTCGCGGGCGAGTTCGGACAGTTCGGCGTCGAGCCGCTTCTCCTGTTCGGCCAGCACCGTGTCGAGTTTGCGCAGGTCCTCGACCGTCGCGCGCAGATGGTCGAGCCGACCGGCGACGGTGGCGGCCTCGTTGTGGACGCGGACCGCCTCGGCGTGGGCGGTGGTGAGTTCGGCGAGTTCGGCGTCGCCGCAACGCTGCCGGAGGACGGCGACGATCCCGGAGAGTTCGGTGACGGCCTCGCGTGCTTCGCTCAGCGCGGTGGCGGCGCGTTGCTCGGCGGCGTGGGCGCGTTCCTCGTCGGCCTTCGTCGCAGTGTCGGGAGCCGGGCGGGCAGGCTCGGGATGTTCGGTGGAACCGCAGACCACGCACGGTTCGCCGTCGGTGAGACGCGCGGCGAGTTCGGCTGCCATTCCGTCGATCCGGCGCTGCCGGACGTCGAGGTGCGCGTCGCGTGCGTGGTTGTGTTCGGAGTGCAGTTGCAGTACCCGGGCTTCGAGCCGTTCGAGTTCGTTTCGGCGCGAAGCGAGTTCGGTGGCGGCGTCGAGCGCGTCGGCGGCACGGTCGCGTGCGGTGGACAGGCCGAGGAGCATCGCGGCTGCGCGTTCGGCCTCGGCGACCGCATCAGCAGCGGCGGTCGATCGTTCGGGCAGCGCGGCGCGCTCGTCGATCACCTGCCGACGCTCGTCGGTGAGGGCACGGCGACGTCCGGCGAACTTCTCGCGTTCGTTCTCGAGCTCGGTGAGACGACGACGGCGATCGAGTAGGACGTCGAGTCGCGCTGCCTCCGAGGACCATTCCTCGCATCGAGGTCGGATGATGTCGCGGTCGGCGGCGGACGACATCGGCCCGACAGCCTGGAGGAGATCGCGTCCTTCGTCGTCGTTGCGGAGCGGCGCGGCGGCCGTCTCGGCGCGCGCCACGGCGGCATCGGCCTCGCGCGCGAGGCGGGCGGCCTCCCGATCGACGACCGCGACGCTCACCGCGCGATGCGCGGCGTCGCGTTCGGCTGTCACGGCGACGCGCTGCGTCTGCGTCTGCTCGAGTTCGGCAAGGATGTTCAGGGCGTCGCGGCGGCGGCGGAGTCGGTCGGCGAGAGCGACGGTCTCGTCGAGCCTGCGCCGGTTGACCTCGTCGACGGCGCGGACTCGTGCAAGCGCTGCGGCGGCGTCGTCGCGACTCTCGGCGGCCTCGGCGAGCAGGCGGCCCGCCCATTCCACCGGATCGGCGTCGGCTCCCGCCTCGATCCCGGCCGACGCGGCCACCTTCGCCGCGAGCACTTCGACCTTCTTCTGTTGCTCGGCAAGCAGTTTCGTTCCGGCACCGCGCCGATCGCGGAACCACTGCTCGACGTCGCCGAAACGGGTGGTGTCGAACAGACGCTCGAGCAGCCTGCCGCGCTCCTCGCTGTTCGCACGCAGGAACCGGGCGAAGTCGCCCTGCGGAAGGAGCACCACCTGGAAGAACTGTTCGGCGCTCATCCCGAGCAACGACTTGACGACGTCGCCGATCTCCTGGGCGCGGGACAGGTTCTCCCCCGACCCGTCGAGCCAGGTGAGATTCGCCTTGGCCTGCTGCTTGATCGTGCCGGTGCCGCGCTTCTTCGGGCGTTCGAACTCGGGGCTGCGTTCGATGGCCAGACGGCGACCCGCGATGGTCGCCTCGAGCCGGACCGTCGGCACAGCACCCACCCGTGCGTGGTCGGACAGCAACCGGCGCCCCTCGGAGCGAGCACCGGGGACGGTGCCGTAGAGCGCGAACGCGACCGCGTCGAGGATCGACGTCTTGCCCGCGCCCGTCTGCCCGTGCAGTAGGAACAACCCATCGGCGCCGAGCTCGTCGAAGTCGATCTCGACGGTGTCGGCGAACGGACCGAAGGCCGTGATCTCGAGGTGGTGCAGTCTCATGCCGGCACGTCCGTCCGCCACTGCGTGTCGGTCTCGTCGCCGATGCCACGACGACGGTCGACCTCCCTCAACGCTTCGTCGATCCAGCCGCGCTCGCGTTCGGACGGCTCGGAACGCACATCGGTGAGGAACGACGCGGCGATGTCGCGATCACTGCGCCCGCGCACCTTGTCGCGGTAGCTGCCCTCCGTGGACCCGGCCGGTCGCTGCCATTCGACGTGCACGGCGTACGGGAACCGCTCCTGCAGGCGACGCATGGCGTCGAGCGGGCGGATCGCGTCGGTCAGCACCGCGGAGACGTAGTGCTCCTCGACGGCGGCATGCGCCGGATCGGCGAGCAGATCGTCCAGTTCGCCTTCGAGACGAGTCAATTCGCGGATCACCGGGAGATCGACCCGCTCGACGGACGCCGCACCCGAGGCGTCGAGGTCGACGACGAAGACCGCCTTGCGGTGCGAGCGCTCGCCGAAGGAGTACGGCAACGGCGATCCCGAGTACCGGACCGTCTCGCTCACCGTCTGCGGGGAATGCAGGTGACCGAGCGCGACGTAGTCGACACCGTCGAACGACGACGCGGCGACCGTCTCGACCCCGCCGACGGAGATGGACCGCTCGGAGTCGCTGGGCTCGCCACCGACGACGAAGGCGTGCGCCAGGACGACCGTGCGGCCGTGCCGATCCGCGACATCGGCGCGCACGCGTTCCATCGCCGCGTCGAGGATCTGCTGGTGCGAACGGGCCTCGGGCACGCCGAGCTCGGCGCGGGTGATCTCGGGTTCGAGATACGGGATGCCGTAGAAGCGGACCGGGCCGTGCTCGTCGTGCAGGACGACAGGGCTGTCGATCTGAGATACGCGGGTGATCAGGTGCAGACCCCCGTGCGCGGCGAAGGCAGCGCCGGCACCGAGCCGGACCGGCGAGTCGTGGTTGCCGGAGGTGGCGACGATGATCGCCCCTGCCTCACGGATGGCCTCGAGGCCGGCGTTGCACACGGCGACCGCGTCGGAACTCGGGATCGACCGGTCGTACACGTCGCCCGGCACGACCACCACGTCGATCCGGCGTTCGGCCACCAGATCGGCGATGGCCCGCAGCGCACGCGCCTGGTCGGCGAGCAGGTCGACACCGTGGAAGGTGCGGCCGATGTGCCAGTCGGAGGTGTGCAGGATCCGCATGGGACAGACGGTAGAGGAGAGGACCGACATCCCCGGATGTCGGGTGGATGTCGCATCGATGAGGCATCATCCGCCACATGACAGCACTCACGGCACTCGGCCTGCTCGTCGCGCTCGGTCTCGGGGTGGTGCTCGGCTGGCTGTTGCGGGCCACCCGCGACGGCGAACGCGCAGCCCGTGCCGAGGCGCAGCTGGCAGCCCTGCGGGACAACGAGGAGCAGCTGCGTCAGTCGCTGGCAGCGGTGAGCGAGGATGCCGCGCGCCGGCAGTCCGGTGCCATCGGCGACCAGGTCTCGCGGCTCGTCGGCCCGTTGAACGAGGCCGTCGGAGCGCTGGCCCGGCAGGTCGAACACGTCGAACGCAACCGCGTGCACGCCTACGCCGGGCTGAGCGAGCAGGTCGAGGGCATGCACCGCGCGTCGCAGCTGCTGTCCACGCGGACCCAGCAGCTGGTCACCGCGCTGCGCGCGCCGCAGATCCGCGGACGATGGGGCGAGATCCAGCTCGAACGCGTCGTCGAGCTCGCCGGGATGGTCCGGCACTGCGACTTCGACACCCAGGTGAGCAAGGACGGGGTGCGCCCCGACCTGCTCGTCTACCTCGCCGGTGGCAAACAGATCGTCGTCGACGCGAAGGTGCCCTTCGCCGCCTATCTGGATGCCGCCGAGGCCGAGGAGCCCGACGAGCGCGACCGGCACCTCACGCGCCACGCACGCCAACTGCGCACCCACATCGACCAACTGGCGGCGAAGGCCTACTGGGAGTCGTTCGACCCGACGCCCGAGTTCGTCGTGTTGTTCGTCCCCGGCGATCCGTTCCTCGATGCCGCGCTCGGCGCCGATCCCGATCTGCTCGAGCACGCTTTCGCCCGGAACGTCATCCTCGCCACACCGACCACGCTCGTCGCGTTGCTGCGCACGATCGCACACACCTGGCGGCAGGAGGCGCTCTCCCGCGACGCCGCGACCATCCACCGATTGGGCCGTGAACTGTACCAACGGCTCGGTGTGGTCGGTTCCCACCTCGATCGGCTCGGCAACCAGCTCGGCAAGGCCGTCGATTCGTTCAACATGACGGTCTCGTCGATGGACACCCGGGTGGGCGTGACGGCCCGCAAACTCCACGACCTGGAAATATTCGACGGTGAGGTGCCCGAGGTGCAGCGTGTCGACGCTTGGCCGCGACGCAGCACTCTGGCAGAAAGAGCAGTGGCGGACGGTCCTGTCGACGAAGCGAGCTGACATCGCCACGCTAATGTCTACGTTGTGTCTGCAACCCAACGTGCACGTTCGGCGGTGCCGCTCGACATGCGGTCGTTGGTGCCTACGGTGCCCGGTGTGCCCTGGTGGGGTGCCGTGGCGATCGCAGCCGGAACGACGCTTCTCGGGGCGCTGCTCGACAGCGCACGCGGGAACGAGCTGACCTCTGCGTTCACTGTCTTCTACGTGCTCGGCTGCGTCGCGGCCGTGGTGGCGGTGCGCTATCGCGGACTGTTCACGGCCATGGCCCAGCCGCCTCTGCTGCTGCTCCTCGCGGTGCCGATCGGCCAGGAGATCGTCTCCTCCGCCAGCACCGGCGGATTGAAGGATCTCGCGCTCAACGTCGCCTATCCGCTGGTGAACCGCTTCCCGGCGATGCTGGTGGCGACACTCCTGGCACTGGCCATCGGCGGTTTCCGGATCTTCGTGACCCGACAGAACACGGGAGTACGTGCCCGTGCGCCGCGAGAGCGGGCGAAGCCGCGGGCAGCGAAGACCGGAACCGCGAAGGACCGCCCCGCTCGCGCCGCGGGCGACCGGCCGACACGCGCTGCGAACGCCCGGCCGACCAGGCGTGCGGGCCGGGGGCGACCGGCGACGGCCACCCCTGCGGATGCACGTCGCACCGCTTCGGGCCGCGGGACGCCGGCCGCGAAGGCGTCGGTCCGGGAGGTCGCCGACACCCGATCCCGTCGCCGCGTCCGTCCCGAATCCCCGACCGCCGAGCAGCCCGCTCCCCGGCGTACCCGCGCTCCCCGACCTGCGGACCCGGTGCAGCCGGAGGTCCGCGAGCCGCGGCGCCGTCCCGCACCCGAGCCGGACACCGGTCGACCGGCGCCCTCCCCCGCACCCACGCAGGGCTACGAGCCGCCGCGCGTGCGGTACCGCGACCGCTACGAGGACTGACCCACACGACGAAGACGACCGGTCACGTGCCGATTCACGGCGGTGACCGGTCGTCTTCGCTCTACGGAACTACCCGGTTCAGCGACGCGACGCGCGCAGTTCGCGCGGGAGAGCGAACACCAGGGTCTCGTTGGCGGTCGTCACCGACTGCACGTCGTGGAAACCGCGCTCGTCGAGGAACTGGACGACGCCCTGAACGAGGATCTCGGGGACCGACGCGCCGGAGGTGATGCCGACGGTCTCGACACCCTCGAGCCAGGCCGGATCGATCTCCTTGGCGTAGTCGACCAGGTGCGCTGCCCGGGCACCCGCACCGAGGGCGACCTCGACGAGCCGCACGGAGTTCGACGAGTTCCGCGACCCCACGACGATCACCAGATCGCACTCGGGCGCCATCGCCTTCACCGCGACCTGGCGGTTCTGCGTGGCGTAGCAGATGTCGTCGCTCGGCGGATCCTGCAGCTGCGGGAACTTCTGGCGCAGACGCTGCACGGTCTGCATCGTCTCGTCGACGCTCAGGGTGGTCTGGGACAGCCAGATGACCTTCGACGGATCGCGCACGGTCACCGAATCGACGGCGTCGGGACCGTCGACGAGCTGCACATGGTCGGGGGCCTCACCTGCGGTGCCCTCGACCTCCTCGTGGCCCTCGTGACCGATGAGCAGGATGTCGAAGTCGTCGCGGGCGAAGCGCTTGGCCTCCTGGTGGACCTTCGTCACCAGCGGGCAGGTCGCGTCGATGGTGCGCAGCTGCCGGGCAGCGGCCGATTCGTGGACCGCGGGCGACACACCGTGCGCCGAGAACACGAGCACGGCACCCTCGGGCACCTCGTCGGTCTCGTCGACGAACACCACGCCGCGGTCGGCGAGCGTGTCGACGACGTGGCGGTTGTGCACGATCTCCTTGCGGACGTAGATCGGCGCACCGTACTTGTCGAGCGCCTTCTCGACGGTCTCGACGGCACGGTCGACGCCGGCGCAGTAGCCGCGCGGCTCGGCGAGCAGGACGCGCTTTCCGGAGGTGGAGAGACCGGCGGACCGTGTGATCCCGACTTCGAGAGGAACAGGCGCAGACATACCTCCAGAGTACGGGGCGCGTCGGAGTGTGGCTTTCCAGCTCGCAGCCGACGTGCTCCCCGGCTACCAATCACGCCGATCATCGGGCAGTCTTGGGGCATGATCCGTCCACCGTTCCTGGCACGGGTGGCTGCCGGCGTTGCTGTCACCGCGTACGAAGAGACCCTCAAGCTGCCGAGCACAGCCGTTTCGTTGCCGATGACGACGGTGAGCCAGATCCTGCAGACGACGATGCGAGTGCAGCAGGTCATGACCTCGTTCGCCATCAAGGGCGACCAGTTCTTCGAGATCTTCGGAGCGGAGCCCGCCGAGACCGCACAGTGGGCGACCTTCGACGACGACGGCTCGACCCCTTCGGACGAGACCGCGACCTCGACGAACAGCGCCGCGAACGGCGCTCCCGGCCGGTTCGCCCTGTACTCGATCCCGCCGGCCACCGAAGCCGACGCACCCGTGGCCGAGCAGGCCGCACCGGTAAAGGCCGGCACCGCGACGACGAAGGGGCCCGCGAAGAAGACGGCAGCCGAGAAGTCTGCTCCGAAGAAGGCCGCCGCGAAGTCCGCAGACGCCGAGGTCACGAAGATCGGCGAGACCACGGACACGAAGGTCGCCTCCGACGATCGTTCCGAGATCGTCGAATACCTCGACTACGACTCGCTGACCCTCGCCCAACTGCGTGCCCGCCTGCGCGCACTGTCGGTGGACGAGCTCACAGCGGTGCTCGAATACGAGAATGCTC
The DNA here is from genome assembly GCF_050321925.1 of Rhodococcus sp. IEGM1339. Taxonomy (NCBI): domain Bacteria; kingdom Bacillati; phylum Actinomycetota; class Actinomycetes; order Mycobacteriales; family Nocardiaceae; genus Rhodococcus; species Rhodococcus sp. IEGM1339. The sequence continues at coordinate 5,096 of NZ_JBNQFT010000040.1, read as the reverse complement.
ACGCCGCGCGTACTCCGTTCGTGACGATGCTGTCGAACCGGATCACGAGCGCGCGTAACAAGTGACGGCCGGACAGAACGCGGCACGCCCGAACTCCGCGGAGCAGCCCTGGCCCGTCCGCACCGTGGCGCAGAAGGTCGCCGGGTGGATCGACAAGCTCGGCACCATCTGGGTCGAAGGGCAGATCACGCAGCTCAACGCCCGCCCCGGGACGCGGACGGCGTTTTTGACCCTGCGCGACCCGTCGGTGGACATGTCCCTGCAGGTGACCTGTTCACCCCAGTTGTTGCAGCAATCGGGGGTGCCGCTCACCGAGGGCAGCCGCGTGATCATGTTCGGGAAGATGACCTTCTGGCCCGGCCGCGGCAGTCTGGCGCTGCGAGTCACGGAGATCCGGGCCGTCGGTATCGGTGAACTGCTCGCGCGGCTCGAACGACTGCGTGCGTTGCTCGCGGCCGAGGGACTGTTCGACCCGCGGTTGAAGCGCCCCCTCCCCTTCCTGCCGCGCCGCGTCGGTCTGGTCACCAGCCGCGGCAGCGCGGCCGAACGCGACGTGCTGTCGGTCGCGCAGCGTCGCTGGCCGGCCGTGCAGTTCGACGTCCGCCACGCGACGGTGCAGGGCCCGACCGCGGTCACGCAACTCATCGACGCCATCGAAGCACTCGACAAGGACCCGGACGTCGACGTGATCGTCCTCGCCCGCGGCGGCGGCAGCGTCGAGGATCTGCTGCCCTTCTCCGACGAGGCGCTGTGCCGCGCGATCGCCGCGTGTACGACGCCCGTGGTCAGCGCGATCGGCCACGAGCCCGACAGTCCGCTCTGTGATCACGTCGCCGACCTGCGGGCCGCGACCCCGACCGACGCCGCGAAGCGCGTCGTACCCGATGCGGTTGCCGAACTCGATCTCGTCGACGAACTGAGAGCACGGTCGGCGGCGGCGCTGCGCAACTGGGTCCGGCGCGAGGAACACGTGATCGCACAGTTGCGCGACCGTCCCGTCCTGGCCGATCCATTCCGCGATCTCGACCGGCGGAACGAGGAGATCGAGCGGTTGCAGCACGCGGCACGACGCGACGTCACGCGATTGATCTCGTCGCAATCGTCGACGCTCGAACACCTGCGGGCACGGTTGGCGACCCTCGGGCCCGCGGCGACCCTGGCGCGTGGCTACGCCGTGGTCCAGCGGATCGTGCCGGGCAGCGCTCCCGAAGTGGTACGCACACTCGACGAGATGCCCATCGGCACCCAGCTGCGAGTGCGCGTGGCGGACGGCGCGGCCCGCGCCGCCGTCATGGGACACGAACGACAAGGAAGATCAGGACAGTGACGAACGCGGGAACCGACGACGCCAACGCCGATGTGCGGGAGTTCGGCTACGAGCGAGCTCGGGACGAACTCGTCAACGTCGTGAAGATGCTCGAGCAGGGCGGACTCGACCTCGACGACTCGTTGCAGCTGTGGGAGCGCGGCGAGGCACTCGCGCAGCGCTGCGAGGAACATCTCGCCGGCGCCCGCGAACGTGTCGAGCAGGCGCTCTCCCTCACGGACGACGAGGACGAAGACGACGAGTACGAGGACGAGGACTGACCTCGACCGAGCTCACGATCAGGGCTCGGTCGCTCCGACCCGGATCAGGGTTCGAGGGGCTCGGCCCTGCCCGCGGCGGTGGCCAGGGTCGTGAACTCGGCCTCGTCGCCGGAGCCACCGATCAGGATGCGCACGTCGCCGAAGTCCGACACCCAGAGCGCTTCGACGCCCTCGCCGCCGTAGACCACCCAGTCGTGGCCCTCGACGGACCTGGTGTCGGTGGCGGTGCGGGCACCTCCGGCGACGAATCGCACCAGTTCGTCCTCACCGGCATCCGATTGGGTGAAGCGCACGTAGCGACCTGCAGGAGTGATGAAACCGACGGTGCTCGAATCGCCGCCCTGGTTACCGGAAACGATGCTGCGGCTACCGGAGTTGGGCTGCCAGTCCTCGGGCACCTCGGGGTGGCGGATCGGGAATCCGAGTTCCGCCGCGTCGTACTTCAGGCCGGCATCGATGTCGAAGCTCGGCACGGGACCCGCCGTGGGTCCGCCGGGCTTGAACTCGCACTGGCTGGCGATCGCCGCGATGAAGAGGATCAGCACGAGCAGCGGGATCAGCGACCACGCCATATCTCGACCGTCTTGCAGGATGCGAGGTTTCTTGGATGCCACCCGTCCAGTCTGACAGCTACGAAACGGGCAGGCTCAGGCCGGGCGGGTCCGACAGCCCACACCATCGGCCGTGATGAGACAATAGCCACGCGACACACACGGATCGTGCGGGCGCCCTCGGCGTCCGCTCCCTCTGCCGGCGCAACCCGCGTCGACCGAAAAGTCTCCAGGAGGCAGTAGCCCATGACGGCCAGCACCCCACGCCGCGAAGCTCCGGACCGCAACCTCGCGCTCGAACTGGTCCGCGTCACCGAGGCCGCGGCGATGGCGGCCGGCCGGTGGGTCGGACGCGGCGACAAGGAAGGTGGCGACGGCGCCGCGGTCGACGCGATGCGGCACATGGTCAGCTCCGTGTCGATGCAGGGTGTCGTCGTGATCGGTGAGGGCGAGAAGGACGAAGCGCCCATGCTGTACAACGGCGAGGAGGTCGGCAACGGCGACGGTCCGCTGTGCGACGTCGCGGTCGACCCGATCGACGGCACGACCCTCATGTCGAAGGGCGCTCCCGGCGCGATCGCGGTGCTCGCCGTGGCCGAGCGGGGCGCGATGTTCGATCCGTCCGCCGTGTTCTACATGGAGAAGATCGCCGTCGGTCCTGAGGCCGCCGACGTCATCGACATCACCGCCCCGATCGCGGAGAACATCCGCCGTGTCGCGAAGGCGAAGAACATCGCGCACGCCGACCTGACCGTGACGATCCTCGACCGTCCGCGCCACGCGCAGATCATCAGGGAGGTGCGCGAGGCGGGTGCCCGCATCCGTTTGATCTCCGACGGCGACGTCGCCGGCGCGATTGCCGCTGCACGTCCGGGTTCGGGTGTCGACATGCTGCTCGGCATCGGCGGTACCCCCGAGGGCATCATCGCCGCGGCCGCGATGCGCTGCATGGGTGGTGCGCTGCAGGGTCGCCTGGCACCGAAGGACGACGCCGAGCGCCAGAAGGCGATCGACGCCGGACACGATCTCGACCGTGTCCTCACCACCACCGATCTCGTCACCGGCGAGAACATCTTCTTCTGCGCGACCGGCGTCACCGACGGTGAGCTGCTCCGCGGCGTCCGCTACTCCGCCGGGGGCGCGGAGACGCAGTCGATCGTGATGCGCAGCAAGTCGGGCACGGTCCGCATGATCGAGGCGTACCACCGCCTGCAGAAGCTCAGCGAGTTCTCGTCCATCGACTTCCACGGTGTCGCCGGCTCCCCGCCGCCCATGCCCTGATCATCACTGCCCTGATCATCACTGCCCTGATCGTCACCGATCCTTCCGAGGAGGGGCACTGCACCGAGTTCTGGTGCAGTGCCCCTCCTCGTTCGTTCCGGCGGCATAACGTGGAGGACATGACCGACACCGAACAGTCTTCTCAGCAGTTCCGTATCGAACGCGACACGATGGGCGAGGTCCAGGTTCCGGTCGACGCCTTGTGGCGCGCCCAGACGCAGCGCGCCGTGGAGAACTTCCCGATCTCGGGCCGTGGACTCGAACGCGCACAGATCCGCGCGCTGGGTCTGCTCAAGAGCGCCTGCGCCCGGGTGAACAAGGACCTGGGTCTGCTCGACCCCGACAAGGCCGACGCGATCGTCGCGGCCGCCGATGCCATCGCCGCGGGTGAGTACGACGACCAGTTCCCGATCGACGTCTTCCAGACCGGTTCGGGCACGAGCTCGAACATGAACACCAACGAGGTCATCGCGTCGCTCGCCGCGAAGGCCGGCGTCACGGTCCACCCCAACGACGACGTCAACATGTCGCAGTCGTCGAACGACACTTTCCCCACCGCGACGCATGTCGCCGCGACCGAGGCGACGGTGAAGGATCTGATCCCCGCCCTCGAGCACCTGCACGGTGCCCTCGCCGAGAAGGCGAAGGAGTGGCGCACGGTCGTCAAGTCGGGTCGTACGCACCTGATGGATGCGGTCCCGGTGACCCTGGGCCAGGAGTTCGGTGGTTACGCCCGCCAGATCGAGGCCGGGATCGAACGTCTCCGCGCGACCCTCCCCCGCCTCGGCGAACTGCCGATCGGCGGTACCGCGGTGGGCACGGGCCTCAACGCACCGGCGGATTTCGGGGCGCGTGTCGTGGCCGTGCTCGTCGAGACCACGGGGCTCGACGAGTTGCAGGGGGCCCGCAACAGTTTCGAGGCTCAGGCCGCGCGTGACGCTCTGGTCGAGGTGTCCGGGGCGCTGCGCACCGTCGCCGTGTCGCTGACGAAGATCGCCAACGACATCCGCTGGATGGGGTCCGGTCCGCTCACGGGTCTGGCCGAGATCCAGCTCCCCGATCTGCAGCCCGGTAGTTCGATCATGCCGGGCAAGGTCAATCCCGTTCTTCCCGAAGCGGTTACGCAGGTCGCCGCGCAGGTGGTGGGCAACGACACCACTGTGGCGTGGAGCGGCGCGGCCGGGGCGTTCGAACTCAACGTCTACATCCCGGTGATGGCCCGCAACGTCCTCGAGTCGATTCGTTTGCTCGCCAACGTCTCCCGACTGTTCGCCGATCGCTGCATCGCCGGGCTGGTCGCGAACGTCGAACATCTGCGCACACTGGCGGAGTCGTCGCCGTCGATCGTCACTCCCCTCAACTCCGCGATCGGATACGAGGAGGCGGCCGCCGTCGCCAAGGAGGCGCTGAAGGAGAAGAAGACGATCCGTCAGACCGTCGTGGACCGCGGCCTCGTCGGCGACCGCCTGAGCGAGGAGGAACTGGACCGCCGCCTCGACGTCCTGGCGATGACGCGGGTGGACGAGGAGTCCTGACCCGCAGGGTCCCGGCCGGCCCCCGCCTGCATCCGCTACGAATTTCGCCATCCGCTACGGCAAATTCGTTGGTTGCCAGGATGGTCGTGAGACACATTCAGGGACGGACGCGGGGAAACGGAAGCATCATGATCGACGTCGA
>NZ_JBNQFT010000039.1:0-20253 GCF_050321925.1 Rhodococcus sp. IEGM1339 | reverse complement strand
AGTGGCTGCATGACTACAATCACCATCGGCCCCACACCGGGATCGGTGGACAGTCACCTATAGACCGCGTCGGCGTTCACAACGTCCCCGGGAATTACATCTAGGTCCTGCTCCTCGTGCGTGAATATGGTGGCCGGTGCTACCGGAAGCACGCACGGGGGGACGGCAACCGGCCGCGCGCACTGGCCGCAATCGCCGCGGCACGCTACGATTGCGCCGATGACAGCCTTCTCTGATCAAAGATTGGGGGCTCAGTTCGCTCACGGTGAGTGCTGATGCACCCTCCGACTGCGAACGGGACCGATCCCCGACTGTCCTTCTGGCTGCGTGTGCGCGAGGTCGCCGTGCCGCCGTCCATGATCGAGTCCGCAACCGACCGGCGTCGTGCAGGCGACTGGCGCGGTGCCTGTGCCGCAGCGGGATTCGATGTCGACTTCGATGTGTCCGTGCTGGCCGACGCACACGGCGTCGATGTCGCCTCGCAGGTCTCGGACGACCTCCGTCACCTCGCACCCGACCTGCTGCGCTGGCACCTTCCACGCGTGGCCCCCGACGGCCTTCTGCGCCCCGGGCTGACCATCACGTTGGCCCGCTACGGGGACATCGAGCCTGCAAAACGTGGCAGCAGAACAGGTTCCGTGCATCTGGTGGTCCGCACCGCTCCCGCCTGGGCGGATGCCGGTCAGCGGATCGCGCTGACGTTGTGGGACGGCTCGGATTCCACGAACCATCCGCATCCGCGCCCCAACAGACGGTTCCGGTTCGACCTCCATCGGCATCTGTGGGACGTGCGCAGGTCCGGCGAGCTTCCGATCCGCGGTGGGGCAGGGCAGGTGCCGGTCGGGTACCTCCTCGAACCTTACTGGGCCGCAGTGATTCCGGAGGGTTGTGCCGTCGACCGCTGGGCGGCCGAATGCGACATCCTGCTGCGCGCGCACGGTCGGCGCGACGGTCCCGTGCGGGTGCGATGCGGGAGTCGACACGATGTGGTGGTGGAACCGGTCGGCAGCACTGAGCCCGTGGCGCTGCGTCGTGTGGACGACTACCCGCGCGGCCGGCTCGCCGCGCTGCCGGTGCTGCCCGACGCCGCGACCTGGGTGCCGCCCGACCTGGCGTTGCTGCGGTCGGGAGCTATCACCGTCGACCGGCTGCATCCGCTGGTCGCCGCCGCGCTGGATCCGGACCGGCCACCGCCGAGAAGACCCCGGATGCCGAAGCAGGAGAACCGGATTCACCTGGTCGACTGTCGTGGTGAACGGCACCGGCTGGGGGTGGTCGACGGCGTCCTGACCGCGCTCGATCATGATCCCGCCGAGATCCGGCGCGAGGAACTGCTCGCCGCACTGGGCGGCACCCCGTTACCGTGTCTTCACGTCATCGACCAGGCGCATCGCCGACCGGACTGTCTGCCGGGCGTTCGTGAACGCCTGGACCACGGGGACGCCGATGGGGCGCTGGCAGTCGTCGAAGGGCTGCTCGGTCCCGGCGCGGTCCTCCGTGACGGACCTTTGCTGGACGAACTCCGGAGGTCCGCGGACCGCCGCAACATCTACGACCGGTATCTCTCCGAACCGCTGGGACCGCCGCCCGCATCGCGACCTCGCCGACTCGGACGGTCGCGTTGCACCCGATCACACTGACTCTTCTTCTTTCTCGAAATCCACTGTTCCGCAGGGCGTCCTACGGGTCGTGTCCTGCGGTCCCTTCCGACATCACAGGTGATGCACATGTCCTCCACACTTCGTCCCGGCCGTCCCCGCAGCAACGAACTCGACAGCGCCGCAACGTTGTCGGCGATGCTCGACGCGGTGACCACCGAGTCTCGACCCGACGACCGACTCGAGGCCCTGATGGTGGCGGTCACCGCGGATCTACCGGTACTGCTGTGGGGTGAACCGGGAATCGGTAAGACCGCCGTCCTGAGCCAGCTCGCCGAGGCCGTCGACCTGCCACTGACCACTGTCATCGCGAGTGTGCACGAGCCGTCGGATTTCTCGGGTCTGCCCGTGCTCGGAGACGATCCCGCAACCCGCGGCGTCCCGATGGCACCGCCGGACTGGGCCGTCCGGCTCGTGCAGGCCGGGCGGGGACTGCTGTTCCTGGACGAACTGTCGACGGCTCCGCCCGCCGTGCAGGCGGCGCTGCTCCGTCTCGTCCTCGAAAAACGAATCGGGGCACTGCAACTCCCACCCGGTGTCCGTATCGTGGCTGCCGCCAACCCGCCGTCCTCGGCAGCGGACGGCTGGGAACTGAGTCCGCCGTTGGCGAACCGCTTCGTGCACCTGCACTGGACCTACGACCACGACGTGGTCGTGCGGGGTCTCGGCGGGACCTGGCCACGGGCGACGCTGCCGCGTCTCGATCCGGAGAAATTCTCCGGCGCGGTGACGTTCGCCCGCCGCGCGGTCTGTGAGCTTCTCACCGCCCGGCCCGCCCTCGTGCATCAACTCCCCAGCAGCCAGAGCCGCCGTGGCAGTGCCTGGCCGTCGCCGCGGAGCTGGGACATGACCGTGCGGCTGATCGCGTTCGCGACCGCCACCTCGTCGTCGAAGGACGTGCTGTCGTTGCTGGTTCGGGGCAGTGTCGGCGACGGACCCGGGTTCGAGCTGCTCGCAGCCATCGAACGTATGGACCTGCCGGATCCGGAGGCGCTGCTCGCCGATCCGGCGGCTGCCGACCTGCCCGAGCGCGGTGATCTGCGCCAGGCCGTGCTCGACGCGGTGGTCGCCGCGGTCCGCCGACGGCCGGAGAAGTGGCGCTGGGACGCGGCGTGGACCCTCCTGGCCACCGCGGTGGAATCCGGGCCACCCGATCTCGTGGTCGTGCCGGCCGTCACACTGGCCACCCTGCGCCGCGACGACTGGGAGGTGCCGGCATCGATCGACGAGCTCGCCGGTGTCGTCTCGGTCGCTCGGTCGGCGGACGCCGTCGCGCAGGCCGGCCGATGACGTCGTCGGCATTCGACGCGGACAAGATCTACGCCGCACGGTTGCATGCCGTTCGCGCCCGACCCTATCTCGCGACCGCCTTGTACGCGCTGCACATCGTCGCGTCGCCGCGCGTACCGACCATCGGTGTGGACCGGCACTGGCGCTGCTACATCTCGCCCGGTTTCGTCGCTCGGCGACCGGTGGAGGAGCTGGCGTCGATCCTCGTTCACCAGGTCTCGCATCTGCTGCGCGATCACCACGGCCGCAGCGACCGCTACGCCCGCGCGCACGACCTGGACGGTCGCGCCGATCGACTACGCATGAACATCGCGGCCGACGCGGAGATCAACGACGATGCGTTCGGTGACGGATTGCCCCTACCCGACGACGCCGTTCTACCGTCGACGTTGCAGTTGCCCGCCGGTCAGCTCATGGAGGACTATCTGCAGCAGTTCGGTCTCGGTCCGTGCACCGACAGGCTGGCCTGGCTCGACTGCGGCAGCGGTGCCGACGGCCTGAGCCGTGAGTGGGAGTGGGGCCCGGAGAGGGCGAACGCGCTCAGCGACGAGCAACGGGACGCTGTGCGCTTCCGGTTGGCGCACAGCATCATCGGGCAGCCGGGCAGTGCACCCCGCGGGTGGCAGCGGTGGGCGGAGGAAGCTCTGCACCCGACGCAGCCGTGGCGAACTCTGTTGGGGGCGGCGATCCGCTCGGCCACCTCCGCGTCCGGCGCCGGTGACGACTACACCTACCGCCGGCCGGCGCGGCGCTCTGCTGCCGTGCCCGGAGCGGTGCTGCCGAGCCTGCGGCGAACCCCGCCGCGGGTCGGTGTCATCGTCGACACCTCCGGCTCGGTGAGCGACGCGGATCTGGGCAGTGCACTGCTCGAGGTCGCCGCTATCGCGCGGGCCGTGGGAGGGCGTCGTGACCTGGTCACGGTGCTGTCCTGTGACGCGGCCGCGCGGATCGTGCACCCGCTGTGTCAGGCCGAGGACATTCCGCTGGTCGGAGGCGGTGGCACGGATCTGCGCGCCGGATTCGCCCGGATGCTGCGTCTTCGGCCCCGGCCGGATGTAATGGTGGTGCTCACCGACGGGGAAACCCCCTGGCCCAGCAGCCGTCCGGGGTGCCGGACGATCGTCGGTCTGTTCCCCCGCATTGCGACCCGCAGCGAATCGAACCCCGACTTCGTTCCGGACAGGCCGCCGGAATGGGCGCGTGTGGTGCAGATCGGCACATCTGCGATCTGAAGGGCACCGGAACGAAGCCATGAGGGAGGGGACGTGGGGCGCTCGCTGGTGCTCTCGGGTGGGAATGCCATCGAGGCCGCGTGGTTGTCGGAGTGTTGCGCCCGCGGAATTTACCCAGGCGCAGCGCGCTGCGTCGAAGCGGTGTCAGCGATCAGATCGACTCTACGAGCGGATTCAGCGGATCCTCCGGTACCGATGCGAGCCACTGCTCGGCCCAGGTCGCTCCCATCGCGTGGGCCGGATCAGTCATTCCGACTGCTCTGGCGTTGTCCTGCCGGTTCTGGAAGCGGAGGTGATCTGATGTCGGACTTCGGTGTCGTCGGTGGGACGACAGAGGCTTTCATCCGCCTGAGACTCAGCGTTCGGAGCCGCGGGCCGTCGGCCAGTTGATCAACAACCTCGGTCTGAGTCGATTGTCGAAGTCGGATCAGAAGATGGCGATCAAGCGCTGGCTCGAGTCGAATCGTCCGAGTCCACGCTTGAAGAAGTCGCTGGTCCGTGTCGGTGACGAGTCTTTGCTTGCCGAATCCGTCTGACTTCTCCAGCTTCGAATGCTCCTGGTGCTTGGGGCGTCCGACAGTCCTTGTCCTGATCCGGATAGCCGCTGATCCCTACTGTGTGTGTCCGGGTACGTTGTGACGGACGTGAACGATCGGAATGAAGAGGGGGAACCCGGTGCGCAGTGACCGGTGGGTCGAAATCAGCCCTTCCCCGTTCGGCCACGAACGCGAGGGCCTCGAACGTATCAAGGATCACGCCGGCGACTTCCGACGGCTCCAGGAACACCCTCGATACGACCAGATCGTCGCGGCGCTTGGACTGTACCTTCCCGCTGCGTGCCGTATCCGTGCCGTACCGAGGCGAATTTCTGGACGGTGAGTTGTTTCCCGAGTTCCAACCGCAGGCGAATCTTCTGCATCTCCATGGCTGCCCTGGAGACGTTCTACATTGCGGTCTCCGACGAGTCGGACGACATAGCCGCCGTGTTCTTCGTGGATAGTCGCTATCTCCCGGTCAGTAGGTGGGGCCGGGTGTTGCTCGCCGCTCGGGGAGTGATGTTCGACGAGGGGACCCACAAGTCTGGCGGAGGATTCGAGCAGTGCTTGATTGTCGATGACATCCGCTTCGTGCGTTCAGCTCTGAAATCGAAGCACGTCCGCGCTGCGGCTGCAAAGTTCAACCTCGACTTGATGCGTAAACGTCAGTCGGCGTACAAGCCGTCGCATTGTCGGCAACTTGCCGCTGCTGCTCTGGCCTCGTTCGCGGAACTCCCGTCGAGGCAGAGCGAAGCATCGTGCCGTCAGGCGTGAATTCGAGCAATCGCTGGACGACCGCGAGTATTCGACTCGATCGGTTCGCTGCGGAGTTCTGCAGGTTTGCAAATTACCCGGTCCGAACACTCGGGCTTCCGAGGAGGTAACGAAGGTGTACGAAGTCAAGGTCACCCATCGGGTCCTGGCGAACCGGCGTTTCGCGTGCGAGATCTACCCCGGGGTGTTCGTCGTGGAAGGTGGTGCCGTCCTGTCCACCTATGCCGGACCTGCAAACGGTTACTGCCCCTGCGAGCCGGTGGAGCCGGAGGTCGACGAAGTGTTCGAGATGAGCGAGCGGCAACTCGAGGACGCCATTCAATGGGCAACGTCGATCTATCGTCCGCGACTGAGCTATCGTCCGCGGCGGAGGTTGCGCTAGAGAGCATCCGGGCGCGGCGGATCGTCGCTGGGGGCGAGGGTGATCAGCTCGGCGGCGCGAAGAATTCGAGCGCGATGTTGTCGGGATCGCGGAACGACAACCCGGAACCGTACGAGGCGTTCTTGATGTCCCCGTGTGGGATACCCAGACTGTCGAGCCGGTCGCGCCACTTGTCGAGCTCGTCGGCGGTGCAACCGAACGCGATGTGGTCGAGCCCGGTGTTCCGTTCGTCGAAGGACGTCTGCGCCGGCGCATCGGGGTGGGTGTGCAGGCCGAACAGGGTGCCGCCGTCGAGTGCGAAGACCGCGTGGTGGAAGGTGCCCGATTCGTCGTCCTCGTCGAGGACGGGTATGGCGTCGAAGAGGTTCGAGTACCAGGCCGTGCTTGCAGCCAGATCCGAGACGGTGACGGCGACGTGGGTGAGTGCGGGAAAAACCATGACAGTCTCCTCCGTTCGAGGCCCCTCCTCATCGTAGACCTCGATGCGGTGCTGCCGACCCCTGTCGGCGTATCCCCAAATGTTTCCGAGTGTTCTTCCTACGTTCGGTAACGTAGTCCGTGCGAAGGAGATTCGGCCACTACCTTCCGTGGCCATGCCTTTGTCACGTAGATCGTTCCTTTCGGTCGGACTCGGAATCACTGTCGTCACCGCAGCCACCTCCGTCGGTGTCACCGGATACGCGCGCGCCGACGCGCCGGGAGTGAAGGGCGACCCCTTCCTGCTGGGTGTTGCCTCGGGCGACTCGGTGCCGGACGGATTCGTGATCTGGACCCGCCTCGCGCTCGACCCGCTCGCCGAGGACGGACTCGGCGGCATGCCGAACCGTCCCGTCACCGTGCAGTGGGAGGTCGCGGAGGACGAGAAGATGACCCGCGTCGTCGCACGCGGTGAGGAACGAGCCGTCCCCGACAGCGCCCACTCCGTGCACGTCGAACTGTTCGGGCTGCGTCCGGGCCGGGAGTACTTCTACCGGTTCCGTACCGGCGACCACATGAGTGCGGTGGGGCGGGCGCTGACGACACCGTCGGCCACCGAGACCGCGGCGGCTCTGACGATGGCGTTCGCGAGCTGCGCGCAGTACGAACACGGCTGGTTCACCGCCTACCGGCGCATGGCGGAGGACAACCCGGATCTCGTTCTGCACCTGGGGGATTACCTGTACGAGTACACCAGCGGCGGTTACACCAGCGACACCGGTCTCGTCCGCTCGCTCAACGGACCCGAGACGGTCACCCTGGCGAATTACCGGCAACGTCACGCCCAGTACAAGGCCGACGCCGATCTGCAGGCCGCGCACGCGATCGCGCCGTGGCTGGTGGTGTGGGACGACCACGAGGTCGACAACAACTGGGCCGGAACGATTCCGGAGAACACCGATGCCGCTCAGAGCAACGAGACCACCGAGAACTTCCTCGCCCGCCGCGCCGCCGCCTTCCAGGCCTACTACGAGAACATGCCGCTGCGACCCTCGTCGACACCGCGGGGGCACGACATGAAGATCTTCCGGCGGATCCAGTGGGGGAATCTCGCCAACTTCCACATGCTCGACACCCGCCAGTATCGCGACGATCAGGCCGCCGGTGACGGGTGGAAGAAGAACGTCGCCGAACGTCACGACGAGGCACGAACACTCACCGGAACCGAACAGGAACAGTGGCTGCTCGGCGGTTTCCGCACCTCCACCGCGCAGTGGGACTTCCTCGGTCAGCAGGTGTTCTTCGCCGAACAGGACAAGGACCCGAGCCCTGAGGGCGACGAGGTGAGTATGGACGGCTGGGACGGGTACGCGGCGTCACGTCGTCGGATCACCCAGGGCTGGGTGGATTCGCCGGTACGCAACGCCGTCGTGCTCACCGGCGACGTGCACCGGCACTGGGCCAACGACATCAAGGTCGACTTCACCGATCCCGACGCGCCGGTAGTGGGTTCGGACCTGGTGTGCACGTCGATCACGTCGAACGGCAACGGAACCGGCGCGACGCAGGTCGACCACATGCCGGCGAACCCGCACCTGAAGTTCCACAACGACCGGCGCGGTTACGTGCGTACCACGATCACCCCGGACGCCGTGCACGCCGACTTCCGGGTGCTCGACACGGTCACCGAACCGGACGCGCCGGTGTCGACGGTGGCGTCGTTCGTCATCGTGTCCGGTCAGCCGGGTCTGCAGCCGCGTTCGTAACATCCTGGACGGTCGGTACTCGGTGACCGTCGCCGGTGGCCGCACCAGCACGATCATCAACCGCGGTGCGGGTGTGAGCCTGCTGGTCTCCGTCCCGAACACCGGCGCCATGAGAGTTCCGAGCTGGGGCACCAGCGGCTACATGTGGCTGCAGCCGTAGCCACCGGGCGGATGACTCAGGGGCGGGGGACGCGCGAGACGGACCGGTGTTGCGCACGGTGCAGTGCGCGCCGCAGTTCGTCCCGGTCGTCGAACACCTGCACCGTGTCCCCGGAGACCAGGCGTGGCTCGCATCCGCGTCCGGCCACGACGACGACGTCTCCGGAGCCGGTGTGGGCGACGGCGATATCGAACGCGCGACGTCGGTCGGCCTCGACGACGACGCGGGCACTGCACGCCGCGAAGGCCCCTTCGGCGACCGCATCCCTGAGCACACGCGGGTCCTCCGAGAGGGGACTGTCGTCGGTCACGACCACCACGTCGGCGTAGGTCGCGGCGGTGTGCCCGAGCGGAAATCGCTTGCCGGGATCGCGTTCTCCGGTCGCGCTGATCACGAGGACCAGTCGCCGCTCGGGGGCGAGCGACCGGAGGAAGGGCAACAGTTCGCGTTGCCCGGACGTGTTGTGCATGTAGTCCACGAGCGCGAGAACACCTTCACCGGCGTCGACGCGTTCGAGCCGGCCGGGCACACCCGCGAGGGTCTCCAGACCCGCTGCGGCCTGCAGGACGTCGCCGTCGACGGCGGCCACCGAGGTGAGCGCCGTCAGCGCATTGGCCACCTGGTGTGGTCCGAGCAGCGACAGGCGCACCGGCGCACTCCCGGCCGGCGTGTGCACGGTGAAGCAGGTGCCGTGGAGATCGCACCGGATCGAGTCCGCGTACACGTCGGCGCGGGCATCGCAGGTCGAGTGCGTCCACAGCGGCACGTCGACGGAGGCCGCCAGACGTCGCCCGTACTCGTCGTCGATGTTCACCACGGCCGTCTGCGTGCGGTCGGCGGTGAACAGTGCCGCCTTGGCGGCGAAGTACTGCTCCATCGTGTGGTGGAAGTCGAGGTGGTCGGGCCCGAGATTGGTGAAGGCGACGGTACGGAACCGCACACCGTCGACGCGGCCCTGACTGATGCCGTGCGAGGACACCTCGAGCGTCACCGCCTGCACGCCCTGGTCACGGAACTCGGCAAGCGTGCGGTGCACGACCGAGGCCTCGGGAGTGGTGCGGGTCGCGGGTCGTGTGCCGGCCGGACCGCGCACGACGACCCCGCCGATCATGCCGGTCACCACGCCGGTGGCCGCGAGTGCGGTGTCGAGGAGATAGGTCGCGCTCGTCTTGCCGTGGGTGCCGGTGATGCCGTGGACCTGCAGGTCGTGGGAGGGATGCCCGAGGATCCACGACGCCAACGGGCCGACCACGTCGCGCGGTCGATCGACCACGAAGGCGGGCAGCAGGCGCGACGGCCGGTCGCTGAGCACCGCGACCGCGCCATGGGCGGCGGCTTCGGCTTCGAAGTCCAGGCCGTGGGCGTGGTGTCCGGGGTAGCGCTACGTACAGATCGCCGGGCGCACCGTCCGGGAATCGTCGCTGATGCCGGTGATCACATGGTCGTGCCGGTCCGCTGGTCCGGATCGCAGGACATCGCGGAGGTGCTCGGCGACGTCGCGTACCTGGATCCGCCGGATGGGACGGCGAGGATCGTCCGGGTCGGTGTGCACGGGGGCGGATACCCGGTCCGGGGCGGAATGAAGCGCCGCCGGTGACCGGGCTCCACCGGCGTGCTCCTCGCCCGCGACATGCGTCGGTCTCACACGGTTACCCTCGAAGGATGACTGCGATTCCGGATTTCCCCGTCGGCACGAACACCACGATATCCGGTCTCGGCAGTTCCTTCGCCGACGAATTGAGCGGATTGTCGGTGCCGTGGCAGGGCGCCGAGGCCCCCGACCCGGAACTGCTCGCGCTCAACGAGGACCTCGCGGTGTCGCTGGGACTGGACGTGGCGGCGTTGCGCAGCGCCGACGGCGTCGCCGTCCTGGCCGGCGCGGAGGTGCCGGCGGGTGCCAAGCCGGTCGCGATGGCCTATGCCGGACATCAATTCGGCGGATACGCTCCGCTGCTCGGCGACGGTCGGGCGTTGTTGCTCGGTGAACTCGTCGACGCGGACGGTGACCGCGTCGATCTCCATCTCAAGGGTTCGGGGCCCACTCCGTTCTCCCGGGGTGGGGACGGCTTCGCGGTCGTCGGGCCGATGCTGCGCGAGTATCTGGTGAGCGAGGCCATGCACGCCCTCGGCATTCCGACCACCCGTTCATTGTCGGTGGTGGCGACCGGTCGGCCGGTCCACCGCGAGGGTGCCGAGCCCGGCGCGGTGCTGGCCCGTGTCGCGGCCAGCCACCTGCGGGTGGGGACCTTCGAGTTCGCGGCGCGGCAGGGAGAGGTCGTGCGTGCACTGGCGGACCACGCGATCGCCCGGCACTATCCGGATCTGCTCGACCTGCCGGAGACCGGCGAGAACAACCGCTACCTGGGACTGTTCACCGCCGTGGTCGAGGCGCAGGCGTCGCTGGTGGCGCAGTGGATGCTCGTCGGTTTCGTCCACGGGGTGATGAACACCGACAACACCACCATCTCGGGGCAGACCATCGACTATGGTCCGTGCGCCTTCGTCGACGCCTTCGATCCGGCGGCGGTGTTCAGTTCCATCGACCACAGCGGGCGCTATGCGTTCGGCAACCAGCCCGCCGTCCTGAAATGGAATCTGGCGCGTTTCGCCGAAACCCTGCTCAGACTCGTCGATTCGACTCCGGATGCGGCGATCGCCGCGGTCACCGCTGTTCTGGACAGTTTCGACACCCGCTACGAGCGTCACTACCGGTCCGGTCTGGCCGCCAAACTCGGTCTCCCGGAGGACTCTCTCGATCAGGAACTGGTCGACGATCTGTTGACGCTGCTGGAAGAGCACCGCGCCGACTGGACGGTGACCTTCCGTGCCCTCGCCGACGAACTGCGCGGCAATCCGGCACCCCTCGACGGACTCGTGCCGCGTGAGCGCTCGGCGCCGTGGCTCGAACGCTGGCACGCCGCGGCCGAGCGGGACGACCGGGCAGCAGGGGAGAGGGCGGAGGCGATGGACCGCGTCAACCCGCTGTACATCCCGCGCAATCATCAGGTCGACGCCGCGCTGAAGGCAGCGACCGGCGGCGACCTCGAACCGTTCGCGAGGCTGCTCGAGGTCGTCACACATCCCTTCGAGGCGCGTGCCGAGTGGAACGAATATGTCTCGCCCGCACCGCGTTCGTTCGCCGAGTCCTTCCGGACCTTCTGCGGCACCTGACCGCCCGATACTGACGAATCGAGACCGGTGTTGTTCGCGAGTTCCCAACGGATTTCGCGAACAACACCGGTCTCGGTCGATTCTGGACCAGTCGGGTGCGGGTCGGATCGCGCGGCCGGTTACGCACGAACTCGACTCCGGTCGGGCACTTGCAGGTGGCGAGTTCGCGTCGAAGGCGGCCGCGGGATCGGCGAGCTGGACGACCGCTTTCACCGCCTCGCGGCGAGACTTCCGGCATCTGCACCGCCCGGCCGCAGTGCTCGGCGGCGGTGTGCAGATGTACGGGATGGAGACGGTCAACGGGCGCGACGCCGTTTCTTGCGCTTCTTCTTGTTCTTCGCGCGCCGGCGAGCAGCCCGCGGCTGCCGCCGGCCCGTCGACGCGGCGGCCTCGAGCGAACGTTGCATCTCCCGGCGCAGGCTGTCCATTAGTTCGGGGGAGCGGAGCAGGAAGGTTGCCTCCTGCAGCGCCGCATAGCGGTCCTTGGAGATCAGGACGCCTGTGCCGCGTTTGCCGACGATCTCGACGGCGACGGTCTCGTCGTTGACCTCCCGGACCAGCTCACCGAGCCGCTTGCGTGCGGCTTTCACGGACACGGACGTTGATGGCACTCGCGGCGACTCCGATCTGTTCCTTCGACGCGGGCATCCTTTCATCACCGATGTCGGATTCGGGGGCGGACACGACGGAAAGCCCCTTCGATGTCACAACGGACAGCCCGTTCGATGTCACAGAAATGCGCGCACGGAGCGTGGCAACGCGGTCGAGGACCCGGTGATCGGTGACGGGATCGGATCGTCGGCGACGGTCCGCAACGGCACCACTCCCGCCCACACGGAGTGGTCTTCACCGTCCCCGGCGTCCTCTCCCGGTCCGGCCGCCCGGACCTTTACGCTCACCTCGGTGAGCGGCACTTCCAGGACCGTGGTGGCGGCCAGTTCCTTCGGTGTCGGCGACCGGACCTCGTCCCACCGACCGGGAATCAGATGCTCCGTCACCACCTTCAATGCGTGTTCCTTCTCGCCCGGCGCGACCGGTGTGGCCACACCGAACAACACCGCACTGCGGTAGTTCATGCTGTGGTCGAAGGCCGACCGGGCGAAGACGAGCCCGTCGAGATGCGTCACCGCGACCGACACCACGATCCCGGACCGCGCGTCGAGAAACATGCCGGCGCCGGTCGAGCCGTGCAGCAGTAACCGGTCCCCGTCGCGGCCCATCGCCATCGGCAGCACCACAGGCGATCCTTCGCGGACGAAACCCACGTGCGCGATGCGGGCCTCGTCGAGAAGCCGGTGCAGCACCGCCGGATCGTCGGTGCCGCGTTCGGGTTTGCGGGTCAGGCGCGTGCGGTCGCTCATGGCACCGATCGAAGCAGTGCCGCCGCGGCCGGTCAACCGGATTCCGAATCGAGTAGTGCGCTACTCGCGACCCTCGACGATCGCCACCACAGACTTCGTGTACAGGCACGGAGTGCGACAGTCGACCGGACGACGGAGATGACGAGATGGACAAGATCGGGGACCATGCAATCGTTCTGGGCGCGAGCGTCGGTGGTCTGCTCGCGGCCCGTGCGCCGGCAGAGTCCTACGACGCGGTGACGGTCGTCGACCGCGACGTCCTCCCGTCCGGTGCAGAGAACCGTCGCTTCCGCGACCGTCGAGCCACCTACGTGCCGAGTCGGCCGCTGCTCGAACACCATGTCCGGCGACGCGTCCGCGCCATCCCGAACATCACCCTCCTCGACGGACACAACGTCGGCGACCTGACGACGACACCCGACCGCCGCCGGGGCACCGGGGTGCAGATGGGCAGCGGCGACGGTGTTCGGATCATGACGGCGGATCTGGTGGTCGACGCGATGGGACGGGGCGCCCGCACCCCGGCGGGTCTAGAGAAACTCGGCTACCGACGACCGGTCGAAGAGCACGTCGTCGTCCACGTCGTGTACCGCAGCCGGCTGCTACGACTCGCGCCGGGCACACCGATGGAGAAGATGGTGTTGATCGGTGTTGTGCCGGGACGTCCGGCGGGCATGGCGCTGTTCGGCTACAAGAACGATATGTGGCTGTTCACGGTCGCTGCGAGGGCCGGTCGCGAACCGCCACCGAGCCTGACCGGCATGATCTTCGCCGTGGAGGCGTACGCACCCGACCAGGTGGTGGCCGCGCTCCGGACCGCCGAACCCCTCGGCGAGGACGACCTGTCCCGCAGGTTCTTCCGGGCCGCGAAGAAACCGATCGGTGCTGCGTGGCAGTTCGCGATCGGCTCCGACCTCGCGCTGCCCGAAGTCGAAGGACCCCGCAGCGTGCAGACGCGACTCGGCAACGCGTACGTGGCGCGGGTCCTGGCCGCGGCCGAGAACGATCCCGTGGTCGTCGACCGTTTCCTTCGGTCAGCAGCCTGATGGATCCGCCCGGACATCTGATGCATCCCGCGCTCGTGGGCCGGGTGTGCGTGGGCAACCTGCGGCGACACCGGAGAATCGCCGGCATGCCTGCTGGGGCCGCCGATCGTCGGACGACATTCGTGCCCGCACACCGATGAATTCGCCGTTCGTTCCGGGTCCGCCTTGTCGAGACCCGGACGAAAGGCTGCCACCATGCGCAAGGTCCTCCTGTCGGTCATGACGACCCTCGACGGTTTCACTGCGGGACCGAACGGAGAACTCGACTGGATCGATGTCGCGGACGACGACCTCGACGATCACATGGCCGACGTCCTCGCCGGCATCGACGGCATGTTCTTCGGCCGTGTCGCCTACGAACTGCTCGCCCAGCACTGGCCCGCTGCGGAACACTCGATCAGAGCGGTCGAGGCACGGCAGGCACGGCTGATGAACACATTGCCGAACTACGTGCGCTCCCGATCCGCGACGGCGACCGATTGGGGACCGGCGCGGCGGATGGGTGACGACCTGCCCCACGAGGTTGCACAGGGGTTCTCCGACGGGTAGAAGTGTCGGATGCCCAGCACGCTCATCGAGGTTCGCACCCGCCACGACCGCGAGGTCGAGACCGGCATGATCGACGCCGTCCACGACGCGCTCGTCGCCGCCTTCCGGATTCCGGAGGCCGACAAGCACATCCGGCTCGTGGTTCACGAACCCGAACGCTTCGCGGTGCCGCCGACCCTGACATCGCCCGAGCTCTACACCCTCGTGATCGTCGACTGCTTCGCCGGGCGCAGCGTGGACGCCAAGCGGCGCCTCTACCGCGAGATCACCGAGCGGCTCGGCGCGTTCGCGATTCCTGCCGACCACGTGACCGTGATCGTGCGCGACATCCCGACCGAGAGCTGGGGGATCCGCGCCGGGCAGGCCGCGTGCGATGTGGATCTCGGATTCACCGTCGATGTGTGAGGACTGCTCTTACGGAGAGGACTGCGCGTTCGGGAGGGTGGAGGGTTCGACGGATCCGAGGTCCTCGACCACATCCCACAACGGGTCGTCGAGGCCGATGTCGTAGGTACAGTCGGCTTCCCGCGGGTCGGGCACGAACGCCCACAGCAGTGCACCTGCGGTGCCGGCGGCGCGTTGGCCCTCGATCTTTGTGGTGATGTGGTCGGCGCGGTCACCGAGCGACCCGCAGGACCCGGCGAGCTCACCGATCTCCGCCACGAGCAACGGCTTTCCGACGGCTGCGGCTTGCGCGACCCGCCGGGCGAGACCGTTCCACTGATCGCCGGGCAACGGCACGCCGTCGGCGCCGTAGTCGTGGTACTGCACGGCATCGACATAGGGGGAGGCGCTGACGAACTGGTACTCGTCACCTTGGGTGCCGCACTGACCGCCCCCGGTGTAACCCGCGGTGATCAGGGTGCGTGGGTCGACGGCGCGCAGTTCGGCTCCGGCCGTGTCGAAGAAGTCGCGCAGCACCTGCGCGGCGCCGGGCTCGCACGACCGGGTCCACCAGTGGCACGCGGGGTCGGTGCATGAACTCGTCTCCGGTTCGCCGACCAGTTCCCATGCTGCGAGGGATGGTGAGTTCCGGTAGCGGGCGACGGCGGTGTGTATCCAGTCCCGGTAGCTCATCACCACCTTTTCGTGTCCCGGGTTGAATTCGGTCCACCCGTCGACGTACCATTGCCGTCCCTTGAAGACCTCGTCCTCGCATGCGCCGTCCTGTGCTGCCAGGACCGGCAGCAGCATCTGATCATGCGCTTCGGCCGCGGCGAAGACCGCGTCCATCGGTCCGAAGTCGAGTTGCCCGGTGAACCGGTTGACGGCGAGCGCCTGGAAGAGATTGAAGCGGGTGAGCGAATTCGGGGGCAACGTACCGAAATAGGCGTCGAGGTTCACCATCGCTCCGCATCCCCAGTTCACCGACCAGTCGGTGGCGAGCTGGTAGGCGTTGAACCCGGTGGGCCACCAGGCCCGACCGTCGAGCGCGAAACCGTCCGGCGACGCGGTCACCCGCGCGCCCGGTGCCGGTGCCGGTGCCGCTGCCGCGGGGCTCGTGCCCAGCAGCAGCCCGACCGCGGTCGCGGCGCCGACGATGAGTCTGGATACCCGAAGCCTCGTCATCTTCCGGATCGTAGGTCCGCGGCGCAGGTGAGAGCCTCGATCGAGGAGGAACACGCCGTAGTGACCGTCGTCATGATCAGGCGAACTCGAGGGCTCCTTCCACCGGGCGTGTGATCCGTCGGGTGCGCGGGGATCCGAGCGCGCTCTCCAGATCCGACCCGTCGTGCTCGGCGAGCAGTTCGCCACCGGACCACACCAGCAGCGTGGTGGCGACGGTGTGCTCGGCCACCGAATGCGACAGGTCGTAGTGCGCACAGCCAGGCACACCGGCATAGGTGATCCACAGGTCGAAACCGGTCATGAACAGGTCGAGGTCGAATTGCACGGACAGGCCGAGCAGTTCGCTGCGACCGGTGTCGTCGACGCCGGCGAAGGCCTCGTCGAGGGCGAGCAGGCGCGGCGCATGCGGGTCGGCGGAATCGAGCATCACGTGTGCCGCCGCGAACAACGGCAGGTGCAGGGAGACGGACTGTTCGCCACCGGACAACGCCGAGTGCCGGGCCGGGGTGAGGCGGTCCTCGCTGCCGTCCGCACCGACGAGACTGAACGAGAACACCCGCCACCGGCGGTAATCCAGCGTCGCGGCGAGGATCTCCGGGTACGACCGTTCCGGGTGCGCGGCCCGCTCCGCGCGGATCCGCGAGGCGAAATGCGCGCGGATCCCCGCGAGATCGTCCGGTGCCAGCATCGACGCGTCGCGGTCGAGGAGTTTGCACACCGCCCGGGCCGGCTCGTCGAGATGGTCGGCGAGCACCCAGTGCACCCCGATGGTGTTGCCCGAGGACATGTGCCGTTGCCGCATCTCGGTACCCATCCGGGCGATGAGGTCGCGGGCGTCGACGGTGCGCTCGTGGATCTGCTGCGCGAGACCGGTGAGGAGCGCGTCTTCGAGGATGCGCCGTTCGGAGTCGGTGAGCAGGGTCTCCTGTTCCTGCCGCGCCCGCGCGATGCGCTGCGCGAACGCCGCGACGGACGTGTAGCCCTGTTCGTCCTGTACCTGCACGACGGTGATGCCGTCGGCAGCGTCCCAATGCAGGCGGTAGTCGCGACCCCGGGCGAGTTCGGCGTCGAACTCCTGCAGCGCGGAGGTCAGTGCAGACGCGGTGGACTTGCGGGTCGACTCGGAGGCCGTGACCGAGTCGGTGGCGGCGTCGAGTGCCCGGAACAACGCGACAACCTCGGTGGGCAGCACGTCGACGGTGTCGTCGGGGGACTGCCGGATCCGATAGGTCAGCTGATCGGCGTCGAGCCACGCGGCGGCGCTGGACGGCCACATGTGCTCGCTCTCCACGCCTAGCAGGGTCAGCAGGTCGCGGCGGGCGAAGGGAGCCAGAGCATCGGCGTCGGCGCGGGCCTCGGTGAGCGCCGACCGCAGTGTCTGCTCGGCGCCCGTGTGGGCGGCCTCGGCCTTGCCGATCCGCTCGAGCGCCGACTCGTGGGCCTTACGTGCGGTCCGCTCGGCGGTCTTCGCCGCCTCGATTCGGCGCCGGGCCTCGTCGAGCTGGGCATCGATTCGGTCGGCGCTCGCCCCGATCGACTCGCGTAGCGTCTCGAGCTTCTGCTGCTCGTTGGCCAGCGTCTCGGCGTTCTCCGCCGCGAGTTCGGCCGCATTCTCGGCGGAGACCCGCGCCTCGTCGAGGCGAACGTCGTTGTCGCGGAGGCGATCACCGCAGGTGACCTGCTCGCGCAGCGCGCGCTGCAAGGCCTGGCCCTGCGAACGGAAGTGCCGCACGGCCGCATCGAGACTGTCGAGTTCCGTCGCGGTGAGCGGTGCCCGGTGTCGGCCGGCCGTCGACCGCAGGTGCTGTTCTTTGGTGGCGACCGCGGCGATCGCTTGGTCCAGATCGCGGTCGGCGGCGGATGCGGATTCGGATGCGGTCCGCAGCGCGCCGGCGCATTCGGTGACCTTGCGTAGCGCGGCGAGCACGGATCCGGTGCGCGGCAACGACTTCACGGCCTCGTCGAGTGCGGTGAGCCGGTCGCCGATCTCGCGATCCTGCTCGCGCAGCGACGCCACGTCGGCTCGGCACTCGGCGATGGTGGTCTCGAGTTCGACGATGCGACGCTGCCGCCGCCGGGCGCGGGCGGTGGCTCCGATGAACTCGGCCTGCTCCTTGACGTGGCGACCGAGCTGCACTCCCTGCCGGAACCTACCGTGCGCATCGACCGACACCCGCGCGTCCGGGCCGGGATCGGTGGCCCATGCGATCGACGACAGCACCGCGGCGACCCGTTCCTCGGGGACGGCCGTGTCGGTTTCGGGAACGAGTACATCGGCGAGCGTGGGACCGCTCGGCCGGTGCCCGGGTGCCAGCGGCACCAACAATTGCTCCGACTCGATGTCCGGCAGGTCGCCGAGGCCGTCGGTGATCCACCCGTCGAGCAGGTTCGCGCCCTGCAGGGCCGCTTCGATGCCGGCGGCGTCCTGCGCCGAGGCGTCGTCGCGGAAGCGGACGAGCTGCCACAGCGGCGCGCCGACGAGATCGTCGCGGTTGCCGGTGCGGGCCGGGAAGGTCGGGGGAGCGTCGTCACTTTCGGCTGCGACGGCGGTGCGTTCGGCCTCGAGTTCGGCGATCCGGGTGCCGAGCGATTCGATCTCCGCGCCGCACACGCGACGCCGGAACCGCAGGTCGTCGAGCACGGGCCCGGTGTGCTCGGCGAACACCGCCGCCGGGGACGGGGCATCGTCCTGACCGACGGTGCCGAAGGCGGTGTCGAGCGCCTCGAAGACCGGGGTGGACAGGCCCACAGCCGCGAAGGTCTCGGCGCGATCGGACCACCACCGGCCCAGCTCGGCGGCGACCTCGCTGCGGGACAGCTCGACCATGGTCTCGCCGGCCTCCACCGCGGCCGACGCGGTGTCGCGTTGCGCGCGAGCACGCAGCGCGGCAGCCTCGGCCCGCGACCGCGCAGCGGCGGCACCGTCGAGCTGGGACAGTGCGCTGCGCACCACGCGCACGTCGGCGTCGCGTTCCTCGGCGAGCGCGTCGATCGCCGCGCTGAGCTGCTCGGTCCGTTCGATGCCGTCGAGACCGGTCCATGTGATGCCGGCGTCCTCGGCCGCCGCACTCAGCCCGTCCTCGGCGCGACGACGTGCCGCCGTCGCCGTCTCGAGCGCGTCGCGGGCACTGTCGTGGTCGCGGAGCCGGTCGGCCACGACGGCCTGGGCGCGGTTCGCCTGCTCGGCCTGCGCGGCGGTGGTGCGCTCGAGGTTCTTCACCGCCGAGGCGAGGTCGTCGAGTTGCTGTTTGCCCTCGTAGGCGCTGGAGCGGTGCAGTGCCTCGAGGGTGGTGCGTGCCTGTTCGTGGTCACGTTCGGCCACCAGGAGCTGTTCCTCCGAGGCCGTGCGTGCGGTGGCGGCCTCGGTGCGGGCCTCGGCCGCCTCACGCAGCGACCGCACCGCGGTGTCCACCACCCCGAGACGGGTGGCGGCCTTGTCGACGGCGGTACGGGCCTGCTGCCGGATGTACTTCGAATACACCTTGACGAACTGCTGCGCCGCATCGTCGGCGGCCGCGAGGGATTCGAGGGTGCGTTCGACCTCCTCGATCGCGGAGAACGAGCGGGCGGCCTCGACGATGAGATCGTCGTCGAGGGGACGAAGACCGTCGGTCAGCGCCTGCGACAGGCCCTTCGGGTCGAGGTTCTTGGCGAGCTGGGGGCGGCGCAGCGTGAGGATCAGGTTGATCAGCTGGTCGTAGCGTTGTGCGCCCAGACCGAACATGCGCGCGTCGATCGCCGCCCGGTAGTCGACGGGACGATCGGCGATCGCGTCGGCCCCGATCTGATCGACCAGTTGTTTGCGGGTGAGCGGTCGGTCCTCGTCGTCGAGCAGCGAGAAGTCGACTCCCACACGGCCGTCGACGACGAAGTGCCAGCGGGTGACCTTGTCGTTGCCGCGGGTGGCGCGCATCCCGATGCCGATGGTGACGGCCTCCGGGTCGTCGGCGCGGCCGCGGCAGAACTCCATCCACACGTACGAGTGGGCGCTGTCCTGCCCCCGGTACAGCAGGTTCGAGCGCATGGTGCGCTCCTCGCCGGCGAACGGGTTCAGACGTCGCGGTTCGATCCGGCCGTCGAGCACGAACGGGAACAGCACCTCGAGCGCCTTCGTCTTGCCCGACCCGTTCGGTCCGCGCAGCACCAGTCGTCCGTCGGCGAACGAGAACTCCTGGTCGCGGTAGTCCCACAGGTTGATGATCCCGGCACGCGTGGGGCGGAATCGGGCGCTGCTCATGAGATCTCCCTAAGTTTGTAGG
The DNA here is from genome assembly GCF_050321925.1 of Rhodococcus sp. IEGM1339. Taxonomy (NCBI): domain Bacteria; kingdom Bacillati; phylum Actinomycetota; class Actinomycetes; order Mycobacteriales; family Nocardiaceae; genus Rhodococcus; species Rhodococcus sp. IEGM1339. The sequence continues at coordinate 83 of NZ_JBNQFT010000039.1, read as the reverse complement.
TGTCTGGGGTCAGTGCCCTGGATGCCCAGAGCGGTGGGGTGTAGCTGATGAGTTCTTGCTTCGGTCGAGGCTTCGAAGGACTG
>NZ_JBNQFT010000038.1:0-21116 GCF_050321925.1 Rhodococcus sp. IEGM1339 | reverse complement strand
CCTCAAATGGGCCGCGAAACGCGCGCACCACCAACACCATCCACAACCCACCCAGTCACCGATATGCACCATAGTGAGTCACTAACTTAACGGTATTGAGGCTAAATCCTGTTGACGGCGCTCGGAAGTCGGACAGTTCCGACCACGCTGATGCCGTCCCGACGGAGGTCCGCGATCTGGATCCGCTAGTGCCGCACCCGTGAACCTTTGCCCCGTTCTCGCCGACACGCCGACCGGTTGCGGCGTGTCGGCCACGGGATCGGTCAACCTGGTCGAGTGGCAGAACGAGTACGAGTACGAGTGCGAGAACTCGATGACGACGAAGGCAAGCGGCTGGTGCGGATCATCCGCCGTGGCACCGGATCGGTGGTGACCTGGCGGCGCGCCCAGATGATCCTGCTCTCCGCCCAGAACATGCCAGTACCCAAGATCGCCGAAGTAGCTTTCACCAGCGCCGACCGGGTCCGCGATGTGATCCACAACTTCAATACCGACGGATTCGACTCGCTGTACCCGAAATATTCCGGTGGCCGGCCGAAGAAATTCACTCTCCCGGAACGCCGGGAGATCAAGAAGATCGCCAAATCGGTGCCGACCGAACATGACCTGCCGTTCTCGACCTGGAGCCTGACCACACTCGCCGAGTTCCTGGTCGCCGAGGGGGTGGTCGACGACATCAGCCACGAAGGTCTGCGCGTGCTGCTCCGCGAGGAGGGTGTCTCCTTTCAAAAAGTGAAAACCTGGAAACGATCGAAAGATTCGGAGTGCGCAGCCAAGAAAGCCCGTGTCGAGCACCTGTACGCCATCGCCGACGGCGAGGTCGTGCCCGATCCCGATGAGCCGCAGGTGATTTTCTGCCTCGACGGGTTCGGTCCCTCGAACTTGCAGCCGCATCCGGGCCGGCAGTGGGCCGAGCGCGGTGGCAAGCACAAGGACCCGGACCGGGAACCGCGGCGCCGGCGGCGGGCGACCTATACCCGCCCGCACGGAGTGCGGCATCTGTTCGCCGCGTACGACGTGGGCAAGGACAAGCTCTACGGGCACGTCAAGACCACGAAGAACCGCACCACGTTCCTCGAATTCTGCCGCTACCTGCGCACCTTGTACCCAGCCGAGGTCCGTATCGCGATCGTGTGCGACAACTTCTCACCCCACCTGACCACGAGAAAGCGCCGTCGCGTCGCGGAGTGGGCAGAGGCGAACAACGTCGAGATCGCGTACACCCCGACGAACAGTTCGTGGTTGAACCGGATCGAGGCGCAGTTCACGGCGTTGCGGTACTTCGCACTCGACGGCACCGATCACGGTAGTCATCGGGAGCAGGGGTCGATGATCCGTCGCTACATCATCTGGCGCAACAAGCACGCCGAGGATCAACGGCTACGCGAAATCGTGAACAGGGCGAACGTAGCCTGATGCGGCACTAGTCTTCGGGCAGACAGAGGGAACTGATCTCGCGGACGACGAGGCGGTCGAGTGGGGCGACGGTCGTGATCGATCTGCCGTCCCGCTCGAGAATATAGCCGCCGGCCCAACTCCCCGGCGGCAGGTCGGGCTCCAACCTGTCGAGCGACGGTGCGTACGCCCTATCGGCGGGCACACAGCTCGAGGAATCGTCGGGGTTTGGCAGACAGTGGGCGCCGCCCCGCGCCCTATTGACATCTCGAGTCGACGGCACAGCCTCCAGATGTGTAGGTGCGTGTCGCACACGATGGAGTGCGACCACCTCGGGGCCAGCTGCTCACTTTTCGACCGGACCCAACAACGAAGCTCAGGGATGCTCCCCGAATCATCCCTGACACGTCTCATTTCCGGTGCAGCCGAAAATGTCCCGACGATTCACCCTTTCCGTTCGGCTATCCCGAACAGTGCGACGCACAGCCGACGATTCCGACCATCCTCGTGACATCAGACACAAACCGACGCGGTTCGGTGAAGTTGGGAAGCCGGATCCTGCGGGCTCATGCCCGACGCTATTCGTGTGCGCGCCGCCACCCGCCGGCCGCCACACCACCTCTCACTCCGCCGCAGGTGACGAAGGAGAACGACGCATGAGTGACCGCCGCGACCGGCTCGATATCCAATCTCTGGCGCACGCGAAACCACTGAGCCTCCAACCCCGGGGAACTGAGATCGTCTTTACGCGGTTTCTAGGCGTGGACGGGGCCCCATAGTGAGGTCCGAGCAGCTTGTCTGCGCTGCTACGAAGATCCGCGCCAGTGACGTCCGAGGATGAACGAGGCCCCTGACATACGACTCGACCGTGCAGCACTTCGTACCAGCTCTCTCGACGCTCTCGAGCGCAGCACACGCTAGCGATCAGGCCCCATCAGACATCCCGATAATCGGCACACCCAACTGACGTTTGTCGCGGCCGGCTCACACAGACATTTACCAGCGCTTCGCTGACCCGACGATCACCTCCGCCTGGCCAACCGAAGCAGCTCACAGCCGCCTCAGCCCGCCTCCCGGCTCAAAGCACCCGAAATCAGAAGGAGCATGATGACTTCCACCCGCAGCTTCATCGACGAAATCACCATCGAGGAGCTCGAGGCCGATCCATACCCGTTCTACGAGCGCCTCCGCAAAGAGGCACCCATTGCCTACGTTCCCGCCCTCGGCATGCACATCGTCTCGACGAAAGAACTGTGTGCTGAGATCTCCAAAGACGACACAACCTGGCCTGCGGTGATCTCCGCTGCCGGCGGCCGCACCTTCGGCCCTCAGGCATTGCTGAATACCAACGGAGACGAGCACCGCAATCTGAGGGACATGGTCGAACCACACCTGCAGCCCTCAGCCGTCGACAAGTACATCGACGATCTCGTCCGACCGTTTGCGCGACAGCGCATTGCCGAGTTCGAGAACGACGGGCACGCGGATATCGTCGCCGCCTACTGCGAGCCGGTGAGTGTCCGCGCACTGGGCGACCTGCTCGGTCTCGGGGATGTCAGCACCGAAAAACTGCGCGAGTGGTTCCACAATCTGAGCGTGTCGTTCACCAATGCGGCAGTCGACGAAAACGGTGAGTTCGCCAACCCCGAAGGGTTCGCCCCCGGCGACCGCGCCAAAGCGGAAATCATCGCGCATGTCGACCCGAAGATCGACAAATGGATCGTCGAACCGGACCATTCAGCCATCTCGCACTGGCTGCACGACGGGATGCCGGAGGGCCAGACCCGCAGTCGCGACGTCATCTACCCCAACCTGTATGTCTTCCTGCTCGGAGCAATGCAGGAGCCCGGTCATGCCATGGCCACGACCTTGGCCGGACTGTTCAGCCGACCGGACCAGCTCGAACGTGTCATCGACGATCCGACTCTGATCCCCCGCGCCGCATCCGAGGGCATGCGCTGGGTTGCCCCGATCTGGTCCGCCGCGGTCAAGCGCGCCGCGAGAGAAGTTACCGTGGGCGGGGTCACGCTTCCTGAGGGTTCAATCGTGATGCTGTCGTACGGTTCGGCCAATCAGGACGAAAACGCGTACAACGCCCCCACCGAATACGACCTCGATCGTGCCCTGGTGCCGAACATGACCTTCGGCGGCGGAAAACACGCATGCGCCGGAACCTATTTCGCCAATGCAGTCGTCCGAATCGGACTCGAAGAATTGCTCGAGGCAATTCCGAACATCGAACGAGACGAAACCCACGAGGTGGACTTTTGGGGATGGGGTTTCCGCGGCCCCAAGCAGCTGTTGGTCGAATGGGAAGTGTAGGCGACCTCGACCTCACCCCTCCTGAATCATCTGCACAGATACGGCGAGCATCGGGAACACCCGAGGTTATCGATATTGAATTGGAGCGCTACCGGAAATGTCTGATCAATATTTGGTCCGTATAGAGGGAAAGAACACGGACATTGCCGTTGAAGAAACCCAATCCATTCTCGATGCTGCCCTGCGGGCCAACGAGTGGCTGCCCCACTCGTGCACTCAGGGAACCTGCGGGACATGCAAACTCAAGGTGCTGCGCGGTGAGGTCGACCACCGTCAGACTCCGGAGTACACCCTGACCGTCGAGGAAAGGGCCGAAGGACTGGCTCTGGGGTGTATGGCCACTCCCCGCTCGGACTTGACCGTCGAGCCGCTCGGCAACGTCAGCGATGACGGCGTGCCTCGTCATCCTCTACGCGACTATGAAGGCACCGTCGTCGTGTTGGACGACATCGCTGCCAACACGCGCAGACTGGTGATCGAGTTGGACACTCCGATGCAGTTCAATGCCGGTCAGTACGCCGAACTCATCGTTCCTGAGCACGCAGGGGCGCGGCAGTACTCGATGGCTAATCCTCCGACCGAGACTCGGCGGCTGGAATTTCACATCAAGCTCACCGCGGGCGGGTTGTCGACCGATGGGTGGATCTTCCGCTCAATGACGCTCGGGGAACGAGTCTCGCTGCGCGGCCCCCTCGGGCAGTTCAATCTCGTCGCGAAACAGGATGAACCGGCGATCTTGATCGGCGGTGGGACGGGGTTGGCTCCACTGAAATCGATCGTCCAACACGCCCTCGTCGAGGACCTCGTCCCAGAACTGTTCCTCTACCACGGCGGCCGCCGGCGGGAAGACCTCTACGATGTCGAATTCTTCCGCGATCTCGAACACCGGCACCCGCATTTCCACTACCGACCCGTTCTCAGCGAGGAGCAGTGGGAAGGGGCAACCGGGCTGGTCACCGATGTCGTGGTCAGCGACTTTCCCTCGTGCAAGGGGATGAGCGGATTCCTGTGCGGCCCACCCGCGATGGTCGATGCGGCGGTCAAGGCACTCAAGCGCAGGCGTATGGCTCCTCGATTGATCTTCCGCGAGGAGTTCGCCATTACGCCCGCAACCAGCACAGCGCCGGCAGTGCTCTGACCTTCAGGATCCACCACGACAAGAGTCTGGGGCAGCGCGTATGTACTCGCTGCCCCAGACTTTGTTCGTTGCCAGTTCATTCGCCCGGGGAGGTAACCCGCAGATCTTCCGCAAAGCTGGACCCGAAGGCCGTTCTGTAACCCCGCCCCCGTGAACCGCCGAGCATGCAAGAACCCCAATTGCGCGACTTCAGTGACGTCGGCGGATGCACGGTCCTGCGCGGTTAGGCGTCACCGTATCCAGCTCGCGTCCTCGGATGTTCCGAGTCCCGATTTATCGAGCATGGCAAGTGGCGGGAAATATTGCCTTCAGCCCGAGTAATCCGAGGAGGCTGGCTCGCCCGGCAGCTCGCTCTGCGCTCTGCTGCAGTTCACCAACGGCATCGGTCCATCAGTCTTGACCACCGTGTTCACAGGCAATCGCCCCTCCGAACCAGGGGCGGCCATCACCTCGGCCTTGCTCACAATCCTTGGTATCGCGACTGCCGGCCTTTTTCGCATTCCTACCCCTGCCCGCCACAGCTCTAGGCGAGCACAAGCATCTCGTACAGGCCAGTTCTACTGTGCACCAGAGCAATGCACCATCGAATTCGACAGTATGCCTTCACAACTGATGCGGGATACCCACACGAGACATCCTCTCGAGGTCGAGAGCAGACTCGACAGCCTCGATATCAACGGCCTCCATAGGGCGACCGGTCAGCGCTTGCAGCACTACCTCGAGATCGCGTGCGGTCACCGATTCGGTCGTCGAATCTGATACTCGATAACGAATGGGATATTCCATGACATCTCCTGACAGGATAGGGAGACAAGACATCTGGTAGCACTGCTCAACGGACCCAGCTGGGTTGCGACGGTATCCCCGCGAACTTCGCCGTCAGCGCCAGCATCCCTTCCCAGGGTGGAGTTGACGCTCAATGCCGTCATCCCGAACCGACACCGATTTCCTTCACAGCAGAGGAAGAACTCGACCGCCCCGGACCTCATTCGAGACCACCCGCCGATGGACATCGCCCCTCAGTCCGTCGATTCAACTACACCAACGGCAATTCTGTATGGGAAGCGCTCCTGTCCACACAAAGGTCTCCGATGTGGAGAATTGTTCAACTCGCTGTCCACATCGGAGACCTCAGGCTCTCAACAACAATCACACGATTGCGGTTGAGCGGGTGCACGGATCCCAATCAGGCGGGCGAACCGGAAACCGCCCGCGAGTGGTCGATGTCGTCCGGGATGGCCTGCTCGGCAGCAGCCACATCCGGATCCTCGATCGGCGCGCCGGGACCGAAGTGGCTGAACTTCTCGATGTGCTGATCCAGCGCGAGCGGATTGGGAGTGCCATACGTAAAGTACGTTTCCCACGGCAGCTTCGCACCGCCAACAGCGAGACCGGTATCGATGTCGGACATCTGCCAGGTCTTGGTCTCAGCGTCAGGATCAAGATGCAGATAGCCGGCTTCACCGAACAGCTCGATACGGTTTCCACCGGGCTCGAACACGTACAGGAACTGCCCCTGGGTGATGCCGTGCTTATCCGGACCAGCCTCGATCTGGATGTCATAGTCACGGAACATCTCGACCGCGTCGGCCAGGTGCTGTCCGGTGCCGTAGTAGAACGCCACGTGATGAAGCTTGCCGTTCCCACCGGTCATGTCGCGCATACAGGCAACTTCGTGACCGAGCAGGTTCGAGCTCATCCACGCCCCGATTTCGACGTTGCCGTCGACGACACGTTCAGTGGTCCGGAACCCGAGGTGCTGCTCGAACGATTCCTTGAGCGCGGTGACATTCGACGCCATCAGGTTGAGGTGATCGATGCGCTTGACCGGAATACCCGACAGCGGCTTCTTGGAAGGACGCGAAAGGATCTTGCTCTGCAGTGCCGTCGGGGCGACGTACTTCTCGACCTCCCACAACAACTGCAGGTTGTGTCCATCCGGGGACTGGAACTCGAAGGTCTTGCCGTAACCGAACTGGTCCTCGCTCCACTTACCGTCGACGTTGCCCTGCTCGAGCGATGCCACCCGACGTTCGAGTGCTTCCGGAGAGCTCGCGCGCAGCGCGGCGTGACCCATTCCTGCCTCGGGTGCCTCGGTGACCTTCAAGCTCCACTGGTACGGATCCTCATAGCCGCGAAGGTATACGGACTGACCCTCCCGATGAGTGACATACATGCCGAGGAACTTGGTGAAGAAGTCGAGCGTCTCCTGCGGCTTGGGAGTGAACAGTTCGGCGCGGGCGAGATGCGCGATATCGAATCGAGCAGTGAGTTCGGTCATGGCTACTCCTGATCTGAGCTGTCCGGGCGAGCTGCACCGGGCTGTGGTGGTGACCACGAGCTTGCGGCCATGTAAACCAGGTAGTCGCCGACATCCGGGATAACCGAACAGGGACGTTCCCGACCGCGCACATGTTCAGGACCACAGGATTTCCGCCTTCCGACCAGCAACCCCTTCCTAGCGTCGAGCCCATCACCCGAGAGTTCAGGGAAGGCCGCACAGATGAGTCGATTGAAAGCTGCGATCGTCGGATCCGGCAACATCGGAACAGACCTGATGTACAAGTTGCTGCGATCCGAGCACGTCGATCCCATGTACATGATCGGTATCGATCCGACCAGCGAGGGGCTCGAACGAGCCCGACAGGAAGGCCTCGAGGCCTCCGCAAAGGGAATCGACTGGTTACTCAACCGGCCCGACCTTCCCGACGTGGTCTTCGAAGCGACATCAGCGAAAGTCCACGCCGCCGCTGCCCCGCGCTACGCCGAAGCCGGCATCCGCGCGATCGATCTGACACCTGCCTCAGTGGGCCCGTACGTGGTGCCGGCCGTGAACCTCAGCACGCACCTGGACGCGCCGAACGTGAACATGGTCAGTTGCGCCGGCCAGGCCACCATCCCGATCCTGTATGCCATCAACGAGGTCGCAGACGCGTCCTACGGCGAGATCGTCGCTGCCATCGCCTCGCACAGCGCCGGACCCGGCACCCGGCAGAACCTCAGCGAATTCAGCGAGAAAACCGGCAAGGCACTTGCCCAGGTCGCCGGAGCCGATCGCGCCAAGGCCATCTCGGTGATCAACCCAGCCGAACCACCGATGAACATGCGCGACACGGTCTACGCCAAAGTCCGCAACCCCGACCCGGCCGCGATCGAGCGCGCAGTGATCGACATGGTCGCCAAGGTCCAGCAGTACGTCCCCGGCTACACCCTGCGCCTGGTCGACGTCGACGGCGACCAGGTCACCGTCATGCTCGAGGTCGTCGGCGCCGGCGACTTCTTGCCCACCTACGCCGGAAATCTCGACATCATCACCGCCGCCGCCGTGCAGGTCGCCGACGTCATGGCCCAGCGCACCCTCGTCAAGGAAGCAATCCAGTGACCACCACCGCCACCACCGATACACCCCGCAAGGTCACCCTCGTCGACACCACACTGCGCGACGGCATGTCGTCGGTCTCGCATCAGTTCACCACGCAGAACGTCGCCGATATCGCCCGCGGACTCGATCAGGCCGGCATCCCGACCATCGAGGTCGCCCACGGCATCGGCCTCGGCGCCTCGTCCATCCAGTACGGCTTCGCCGCCGCCACCGACCCCGAGTACGTGCGCGCCGCGGTCGACGCCGTCGACAACGCCGACATCGCCGCGCTCTACGTGCCAGGCATCGCTACCCTCGCCGAACTGCAAAGAGCGATCGACGCGGGCATCAAAACCGTCCGGGTAGCGGTGCACTGCACCGAAGCCGACTGCGGCCAGCAACCCATCGAATGGGCGAAAGAACACGGCCTCAACGTCATGACGTTCCTGATGATGAGCCACAAACTCGACCCCGAGCCGCTCGCCGAGCAAGCCGCCAAGCTCGATTCCTACGGCGCCGACGTCGTCTACGTCGTCGACTCTGCCGGCGCCATGGTGCCGCAGCACGCCGGCGAGCGCGTCGCCGCGCTGCGGCAGGCGATCTCCGCCGACATCGGCTTCCACGCCCACAACAACCTCGGGGTCGGTATCGCCAACGCTTTGGCCGCCGCAGAGAACGGGGCGACATTCATCGACGGATCTCTGCGCGGGCTCGGCGCCAGCGCCGGCAACGCCCAGACCGAGGTATTGGCCGCCGCGTTCGAACGAGCCGGCTGGGATACCGGCGTCGACCTGTTCACACTCATCGACACCGCCGAGCACATCGTCGCGCCGCTGATGAAAGAACCCCAGATCGTCGACGAGACTGCACTGATCCTCGGCTACGCCGGTGTCTACTCGACATTCTTCCACCCCACCAAACGCGCCGCGAAGAAATTCGGTGTCTCCACCCGCGACATCCTGATCGAACTCGGCCGACGCGGTGTCATCGGCGGCCAGGAGGACATGATCATCGACGTCGCTTCCGAGCTCGCCGGCCGCACCTACGAACTCCCGGCCCGCGCCGGAGTCTGACACAGGAGACTGTCATGACCCACACCCACAACGCACCGTCGACCACACAGGTCCGTCATCTCATCGGCGGCGAATGGAAGCACGCATCGGACGGAGCAACTTTCGAATCGATCGATCCGCACGACGGGTCGCTACTCGGTGTCGTACCCAAGGGCACCGCCGAAGACGGACAAGCTGCGATCACCGCCGCCCGCCACGCCTTCGACAGCGGGCCCTGGCCACAGATGTCGCCGAAGGAACGCGCAAAGATCCTGCACGCGGTCGCCGACAAGGTCGACGAGCACCGCGAAGAACTCGCCCAGCTCGAAACCCGCGACGGCGGTAAGGGCATCAACCAGTCCCTGCACGCCGAAATCCCGCGCGTGGCGCACAACCTGCGGTTCTTCGCCGACTACGCGTCGATGGCCGCCAACGAGGCCTACCCCGACGGGGATCTGCTGTCCTACGTGCTCTACCCGCCTGCCGGCGTGGTCTCGGCGATCAGCCCCTGGAACGCACCCCTGATGCTGGCCACCTGGAAGATCGCGCCCGCCCTGGCGTTCGGTAACACCGCAATCCTCAAACCGGCACCCCAAACCCCACTGACTGCACACCGCTTCGCCGAACTCGCACTCGAAGCCGGACTGCCCGACGGAGTACTCAACGTAGTACACGGTTTCGGTGGCGAAGCCGTCGCCGGCCCGCTGACCTCCGATCCGCGAGTCGACCGGATCACCTTCACCGGGTCGAGTGCCACAGGAGTCAAGATCCTTCAGGCAGCAGCACCCAACCACACGCCGGTCTCGGCCGAGATGGGCGGAAAGTCCGCAAACATCATCTTCGCCGACGCCGACCTCGACGTGGCCGTACCGATGTCGATCCGTGCGATCTTCGGCGGCAACGGACAGGTGTGCCTGGCCGGATCCCGACTGCTCGTGCAGAACAGCATCATGGACGAGTTCCTCGAGCGGTTCGTCGACGAGGCGAACAAGCTCAGCGTCGGCGATCCGAAGGATCCGTCGAACTTCATCGGCCCGCTCATCGAACAACGCCATCTCGACAAAGTCCACGGCTATGTCGAACTCGCGCAGCAGGAAGGCGGGAAAGTCGTCACCGGCGGCGCCCGTCTGGCCGGCGACGCCCACGCCAAGGGCTTCTACTATCCCCCCACCGTCATCACTGGGCTGACCAATGACTCCCGGACCGCGCAAGAGGAGATCTTCGGGCCCGTCGAAACCGTCCTGGGTTTCGACACAGAAGACGAGGCACTGCGCATCGCCAACGACTCACGCTATGGCCTGGCCGGGATGCTGTTCACCCAGAACCTCGACCGCGCCCACCGGATGGCCGCGCGCTGGAAGGCCGGCACCGTATGGATCAACTGCTTCTTCGAACGCGACCTGCGTCTCCCCTTCGGAGGCGAAGGCGCCAGCGGCCTGGGACGTGAAGGCGGTCAGTACTCCCGCGACTTCTTCACCGAACCGCGCGCCGTGACCCTTCGGCTGCGCGGCTGATCCGGTCCTTCGACTCATCCACGTGGGCGGCCGGTGCAGTAGGTGCTGCACCGGCCGTCCCCGCTTCTCCCCGAGGAGTAATCACCCGTGACCTGCCCCAAGTTGTGTGTCGTCGTCGGCGCCACCGGTGCGATGGGCACCGAGTTCACCCGACGCCTGGTCCGTCGAGGCCTACGCGTGATCGCGGTCGCGCGCAACGCCGAAGACCTCAAAACCCTTGCAGCCGAAAACAGCCTGATCATCCCCTGTGTCACCGACATCAGCGACGACAGTGCGATCGAGGCGATCTCCGCCTATGTCGACGCGCCGATCCGGATGGCCGTGTTCGCCGCGGGTCTGCCAGTACGTGGTTCCGCCGACACGATCAGCCCCGGCGAGCTTGCTGTAGGGGCGAACATCAAGGTCGGCGGGCTGGTACGGCTGCTGCACGCAGTCCGCGGCCAGCTGGTCCCCGGATCGCGATTCGTCGCCGTCGCCGGATCGCTCGGTTTCGAACCCGGCCCGCTCGACGCCGCGCCGGGCACCGTCAACGCCGCAGTGTTCAATCTGATGCGCCAGCTCAGCGCCTTGTACGGACCGAAGGGCATCACCACACACACCATCGCGCCCGGCCCGGTCGACACGCCACGGCTCCGCAAATTCGTCGAAACCGAAGCAGCCGAGACCGGCCGCGATCTCGACACCATTTGGGAGCGCTACCGCGCCAAGACCACGCTCGGCCGGTTACCGACGCTGGACGAGCTCGGCTGGATCCTCGAGATGCTGCTCGCCCCCGAGGCGAGCGTGCTACACGGCAGCGTCCTCAACGTCGACGCCGGCACACGCCACGGCGTCCAATAGAGCACCACTCCCGAAAGGCCCTCTCATGCCTGTTGCACATTTCCATCTGCTCGACGGACGGTTCACCGTCGAGCAGCGGCACCGTCTGCTTGTCGAGGCGAGCCACTGCTATTCGGAGGTTCTCGACTCCCCGCTCGAGCGAGTTCGGACCTTCATCGTCCGCTACACCACCGATGATGTCGCGGTCGCCGGCGCGGTTGCCTCCGAGAGCAGCACGGCTGCACCGTACTTTACAGCCATCGTGCTGGCGGGTCGTCCTCGCGCACAGCGCGAGGAGCTCGCGGCCCGGTTCACCGACCTGATCGTCGATGTACTCGGGGTGCCGCGTTCGGCCGTCCGTGGTCGGATCATCGAGGTGGACCCGGCGAACTGGTTCATCGGCGGCCACTCAGCAGCGGGGGTACGCGCCGACGAAATCGCCGCTCGCGCGGACAGCGGATCGTCCATCTGATCTACCCGACACCGCAAGGGGGTGGGATCGACCTTCGGCAATCCCACCCCCTGTCCGAGGGGTTTACTCAGAACCCCCACGGGTCGTCGCGCAGCAACTCGAGCGACCGGAAGCTACCGGTGTAGAAGACGAGCGGATGTCCGTCGTCATACCACAGTTGCTCCACTCGGCCCACGTGCAACATGTGGTCACCGGCGGGATACGAGGCGTCCACCGAACAGGCCAGGTGCACCAGCGCGCCTTCGAGGAGAGGAACCTCCCGGCGCCAGACGAATCGCACCAGATCGGGTTGATGGGCAGCTCCTGCGAAGTGCAGTGACAACGGCTCCTGATCTGTCGCCAGGATCGAAACACCGTACTTGCCGGTCTTGTTGATCCGCTCGTTCATCTTGGCTCGGTTCGCGATGGATATCAGAACAAGCGGGGGGTCGAGCGAAACGGAGGTGAATGCGTTGGCCGTCATACCGTGCACCGACGCGTCGTCCTCGCTTTCGGCGGTGGTGACGATGGTGACGCCGCTGGCGAACCGGCCGAGGGCCTTCCGCATCTGTAGGGGTGTGACCTCGATCCCGCCGTTCGGGGTGTTGTCGGTCATGGTCGTGCTCGTCATCGTCGCGTCCCGTTCAACCACGCACGATCTTCAGATCATCATTGCTGATCAAGTCCGGACGTGTCCACCCGTCGACGTTGTACTCGGACATGCACTTCTCGGCGAAGCCCTTGAGCTCGGTATCCAGTCCCTGGGCCTGGTAGGCGAACAATGTCTGGAAGCGGACGGCCTCGTGGTCGCCACCGTAGTTGCGCTCGTACAGCTCGTGCCGACCTCCGAACTCGGTGCCCACGGCATCCCACAGCAGCTTGAGCAGCTGCACACGATCGATCGCGGTGATGCCGTTGGACCCGCGCACGTACTGGTCGAGGTAGGGCCGGATGTCGGGGTTACCCCAGTCGCTCGAATGCGAATTCAGGTAGATCAAGCTGCTACCGAGCGTCTGCTGGATGATCTCCTTGATCCGCGGATAGCCCACCCCCATGAACGTGCGATAGGCCAGACCGTAGTTCAGGTTCGGCTGCACAGCCCCGTTCACCCACTCATCGGGAGACTTGGCCATCGCATCCGACAAGCCCCAGAACATATCGCGCCAGTTGAGGATCTCGCCGATCTGCATCTGGACACCACGAAAATTGTTGGTACCTGTCGTCTCCACCGCCTTCAGAACACAGCCGGCGATGAAGTCGAGCTTGACCGCCAAGCGTGCACAACCATGGAACATGAACCGAGCCATGAACCCGGACTTCGTCACAAATCCGTTCGTGGTGTCCGCGTCATAGGCAAACACGTTCTCCCACGGAACCAGCACACGATCGAACACCATGATCGCGTCGTTCTCGTCGAAGCGGCTCGACAAGGGATTATCGAACGGGCTGCCCATCACTGCAGCGTTCATCTCGTAGGACGTTCGACAGAACAGCTTCAAGCCCGGCGAGTCCATCGGAACAGTGAAGATCAACCCGAACTTCTTGTTGCGCAGCGGAAGTCCATAATGGGCGATGAAATTGGCATTGGTGATCGCAGACCCGGTCGCCACCACTTTGGCGCCGGAAACGATCACGCCGGCGTCGGTTTCCTCCACCACATGTACGCAGATGTCCGCGGTCTCGTCGGCAGGCTTATCACGGTCGATGGGCGGATTGACGATCGCGTGATTGAGATAGAGCACCCGCTCCTGCGCCTTCTTGTACCAGTCGAGTGCGTTCTGCCTGTACTCACCGTAGAAGTCCGCGTTGGCACCGAGGGTCCCGAGGAAAGAGGCCTTGTAGTCGGGCGACCGGCCCATCCACCCGTACACCTCACGTTGCCACGCGACGATCGCGTCGCGGGACAGAAGAAGATCGTCGGAACTGTGGGCGGTCTTGAAGAACGGGTGCGTGAATCCACCGTTACCCGTATCGGTCGGCACCGCCAGCACCCCCTGGGCTTCGGGGGTATGAAGCGCGTCGTACATCCGAGCGATCGAGCGAACCGAGTTCCGGAAAGCCGGATGAGTCGTGACATCCGGGACACGTTCTCCGCGGAAATACACTTCGCGTCCATCCTTCAAGGACTCGATGTACTCCGCGCCGGTCATCGGCCGGACATCGTTGGGGGTTCCGGTGGAGGTCTCGAGAATAGTTGGCGTCGTCACGTGCTCACTCCTGTTGTCGAGCTCAGACCGAGACGGTGTTCTCGGCCGATGCGAATCCAGGCGCCGCTCCGAGGCAATTCCGCACTCGACGGTCCGTACAGAGCCAGCTCCCTGTGACACGGAACACTAGATTCCGGAGGTACCGATAAACATGACTGAGTGCGAACGATGGAGTGACTCCACGCGTAAATCCACCAAACCCACTGTGGTATCTCTCGATACGCGAGGACTCGACTCCACGGAAGGCCGTAATCTGTGGGCGAACACAGTCGGCACCCTCTATTGCGAGTCGGACGTGGCATGGCCCAATCCACGCCAACCGTTCATCGCAGAATGGGGCGGTCATCCCATCGGAGAACTGCATGTCAGCACGATGCGCGCGGACGTCCACTCGGTCATCCGTTCGCCGGCGATGGTGCGTTCGGACGACGCGGGAGACTTCCTCGTGTTGGTGGTGACCGACGGTAACGTCCGCGTCACCCAAAACGGACGCAGCGGAGTTCTCGAGCAGGGATCGTTCGCGTTACTGGACTGCGCCGCCCCGTTCGAATTCGAAGCCGAGTCGAATTTTCGTCAGGTCGTCATCGACACTCCCAGACCCCTGCTCGAAGCGCGGTTACCCCAGCGAGTACTCGAGCAGGGAACCGGGCTGCCCATCAGTGGGATCTCGGGAACGGGCCGACTCGTGAGCAGGTTCCTCCTCGACGTCGCCGAACAGGACCGGACACTGCCGACGAGGTCAGCGGTCTCGATATCATCCGTCGCTCTCGACCTGCTGGTCACCGCCCTCACCGACAGCGCCACCGAGACCGACCCGACGAAGATCAGTCACGCGCGTGATCTGGCCGAAGTGCAGCGGATCGTCGAGCGACAGCTACACGATCCCGCTTTATCACTATCCAGGGTCGCTGCAGAAGCGGGGATGTCTGTGCGACACATTCAGAACCTCTTCCGTGAGCAAGGCACGGCCCCTCGCGCCTGGCTGTACCGCACACGGGTGGAGCGAGCACGTAAGTACCTCCTGAGCACCGATCTGACAGTCGCCGAAGTGAGTGAGCAATCAGGCTTTCGCGATGTGTCCCATTTCAGCCGCACATTCCGCGCCGCATACGGTTCCAGCCCTGGCCGTTATCGAACCGAACACCGCTGACCTACACAGGTGGCCCGATTCGCTCCGGGTCACCTCCGCGGCTCATGCCGACAGTCGAGCCGGTCCTGCGCCCTCTACCGCGAACTCTTCCGTCGAGACAGTTCGCGAGATCGACACCAGATGCATGCCGACTACGCGGACGTAGGACACGGGTGCTTCGCGGCGAAGTCGAGCGTCATGGGGTTCCGGTCGGTGTCACGCCTTCAGGTGATCCAATCGCCCCAGGCGGAGCAGCGCGGGTCACGATCTACTCCGTTCGGGACGAGTGCGGACGCGGAAGCTGTGGGCGTGACTCCGGGGAGCGAATACCTCCTATATTCGAAGCCGGTGTGATCTGCAACACTAGGATATGGAGGTGGGCAGCGACATGACCGACAGTGCACAGAACAATGACTCCGATTGCACCGACAAGGCCAGCGCCAAGGTCGTAATCAGCACACGCGAGCTCGAATCGAGCGAGGTACGTTCGCGGTGGGTAGACACACTCGACTCGACATACTGCGAACTCGACGTCGACTGGCCTGACATATCGGACTCGTTCGGGGCGGAACTATCGGTGCGTCCCTTCGTCGACGTCACAGTCAGTGTCGTACGCGCAGACCCACACACAGTAATCCGCACCCCGAACATGATCTCGTCCGATCCCAACGACGACTACCTACTGTGCTTGATCACGAGCGGTACAGCGGTCATCGGTCAACACTCTCGGTCCGCAAAGCTCGAAAGCGGGGCGTTCGGAATCCTCGACTCATCGGCGCCGTTCATCGTCGACGCCCAGACCGAGTTCGAGCAGATTGTCGTCCGCGCGCCGCGCGCGGTGTTTGCGCCACATCTTCCCCTGGAAGCCGTAGCGGAGATTACCGGTGAAGGTTTTTCCGGCCGCAGCGGCATCAGCCGATACGTCTCTCGCCTATTCGTCGACATGGCAACTGACGACTCCCTTCTTTCGCCCAACTCCTCAGCCTCCGTTGCCGCGTGCGCGATGGACCTACTCGTATCCGCCATCAGTGAACGCACAACTCCGTTCAACACCACCAAACGAGTTCACAACAAGGACTTTCGAGTCATACAGCAGGCAATGCAACGACACATGACAGACCCCGGTTACTCGATCAGCGACCTTGCAGCCGAACTGGGAATGTCCGTGCGGTACATCCACAAGATTTTCAGCGCAGCAGGCACGACACCACGCACATGGCTGAATCAACAGCGGCTCGAGCGAGCTCGCAAACTCTTGCTGAGCACCGACGCCACGATCTCTACCATCAGCGTCCGCGTAGGTTTCCGCGATGTTTCGCATTTCAGTCGAGCGTTCCGACGTCGCTTCGGGACCAGCCCACTGCATTTCCGCATGCAGCAACTCGGCACCAGCACCAGCACCAGCAGCGACAACGGGTGACCAGACCGCCACGTTCTGACCTGTAGCCGTCATCGTGTATCCGATAGCGGTTTTCGAACTCCTGCAACGGTGTTCAGCAACCGCCGGTAAGCTGTTGAGCAATCTCGTCTACCCGGCGTGCTGGCGCGTCCGCAAATCGGACGCGCCAGCACCAGCGTTGAATCTCACCGACTCCCTCGTAGATTCCCGGCGGTCTCGCCTGCGACGTTGCTCGTCTGTCCCCGGTCAAGGCATTGCCGGCGACGACGTGCCGTCGTCATAGCGACTCCCCGAACGGGAAAAGGAACAGGGCGGTCCGCCCCAACTCCGGTCTACGTGTCCCTTGCACTCATCGTCTTGTCCCGACTCGCTTGCATGGACACGAAGATCGTTCGGGAGAATCGAACGAAAGTCATTGAGCAGGAGATCGTTCTGCAATCGTCACATCACCGGCGGCAAAGTGAGTAGCCGGAACTTCACGCAGCACCACCCGAATGTTGCTCAACGGCGCGTCCACGGCCCGCTGGGCGGCAAAGGTGAGTTCATGTATCAGTGCGCGGAGCTGTTCGGGCGAACGCCCTGCGGAAATAGTCACCTCGATGAACGGCATCATCAGCCTCCTGACACATTTACGGTACCGAGATGAGTGAAGTGAGCAGCGATCCGCGCCCCCGGCCGGACCGGAACCGCATCCGTCATCCCCCCGGTGAGGATCACCCAGCCCGGCTCGATTGCCAGGCCACGCTCGGCGAGGGTGTTCGCCGCGAAAGCCAGCGCCTCCGCGGGATGGCCGTGCACAGCAGCTCCTGTCGCCGAATCGACGATCTCACCGTCCACTTCGAGCAAGCAGGCTTCGAGACCGAGGTCCAGCGAGTCCGGCCGCACACTGATGGGACCGGTGACGTACCGGCCGGACGAATTGTTGTCCGCGACAGCATCCATCATGGAGAACTTGTAACCCGAGAACCGGCTGTCGATGATTTCGATCGCACCGACCACATGGTCGACCGCCGCGAGCGCAGTCGCCGCCGAGACCCCGGGCCCTTCGAGTCGACGTCCCATGACGAACGCAATCTCCGGTTCGGCACGCGCGTGGATCATCTTCTCCCGGGGCACCGGCTCACCGATCGGAAGGATCATCGCGTCCGTCAACCACGCCGTCGACGGCGAGTCGACTCCCACCTGACGCTGCTTCGCCTTGGAGGTCACACCCAGTTTGACACCGGTGACCCTCTCCCCCCGCGAGATCCGCATTTGCAGCGCAATATCTTGAGCCTCATATGCCGCGGCCAGATCGAGACCGTCCCATTCTGCGAGAATCGACGTCTGCGCGACGCCGCTATCCTCCGCTCGTATAAGAACATCGGCCACTTTGGCCGGGCTCCATAGTTGCTCGGTCACTGTTCGTCCTTTCCGCCGAGCACGGCGGTGACGGTGCCGAGCCCACTGATAGTCGCAACGATGGAATCGCCGGGTGCGACAGGATACGCACCGGTCATCGAGCCGGGCAGCACCACGTGCCCCGGCTCGAGGGTAACGCCGAGCGGACCCACCGTGTTGGCCAGCCACACCAGCGCACTGAGCGGTGACCCGAGAACTGCGCCACCGGCACCGGTTGCGACGAGCTCGCCGTTGATGTGCAGGTTACAGCCAGCCAGACGCAGATCCAGCTGGTCCAACGAGACCGGGCAACTGCCGAGTATGACCCCGCCGGACGAAGCGTTGTCGGCGATGGTGTCGAAAATTCCGATCTTCCAATCCTTGATCCGCGAATCCACAATCTCCAGCGCAGGCAGGACGAAATCCACTGCCCGCGCTGCCTCTGCGGCAGTCACGCCTGGGCCGGCCAGTGGACGACCAAGGACGAATGCAATCTCCGGTTCGATACGCGGTTGCAGAAATGTGCCGCTGGCGATGGGATGGTGCTCCAGATGAAACATGCTCTGGGTGAGATGCCCGAAGTCGGGCTGGTCGACCCCCATCTGTCGCTGAATTGCTCGCGACGCGAGGCCTACCTTGTGTCCCTTGACGACATCGCCGGCCGATGTCCACTGCTCTACTTGCGCCTGCTGGATGCGGTATGCCACTTCTAGGGACGCGTCGGGATACTCGGGCGTCAGCGGGTCGATCGGCTCGGCGGTGCGATACGCGTCGAGCAGACGATCCGCTGCCTTCTGAACAGCAATATCCATAGTTCCTCGGTTGTGTCGTGCGGTTGATACAGATGTCAGGACGCTCGGGGACAGCTACCGACCGGCTCCAGCGATGGGTGGTTCCGGGATTCGAGTGGAACGATGTCCGCCGCTTCGGCAATAGAGCGAGTGATCTTGTTGGCGGCAGCGATCACAGCACGCTCGAGTTGAGCTCGCCGCGAAGCGAATCGGGTGGCCGGAACACTTATGCTCACTGCAGCAACCACCGAACCCATGTCGTCTCGTACCGGTGCGGCGACACAGTGCACCTCCGACACCGTCTCGCCCATGTCCACCGCGACACCAGCCATGCGAGTCATTTCGAGAGCATCGGCGAGCGCATGCGGACTCGTAGTCGTCGACGGTGTCAATCGACGTAACGGACGCGCTGTCAAGTACCGCTGTAATTCAGTCTTGTCGAGTTGCGCGAGCAGGACCTTGCCCACAGCTGTGGAGTGGGCATCGAGCCGGGTACCCACTCGAGCCCCCTGCACGGTGATGTTGTGCGTACCGATCACCTTGTCGACGTAGAGGACACTCCAGCGTTCCATGATGGCCAGGTGTGTCGTTTCTCCATAGTTTTCGACCAGCTCTTCCAACACAGGAGCGGAACAGGACCGTACGTCCACAGTGCTGCGGAGTGTTTCCCCCAATTCGACGATGCGCCAGCCGAGCCGGTATCGGCCGCGATTCCGGCACTGCAACAACCCGGTGTCGACGAGACTGGCCAGCAATGCATGAGCACTCGACCGGGGCACGTCGATAGCCGCTGCAACTTCGGAAACACCCCATTCCGGACGCTGAACTGTGAACAGATCGAGCACCGGACCAATCTTTTGCACTGTTTGCAGACCAGCCACGCCGACAGCCACCTTTCAAAGTTCAATCTGGATGACGGTTGAGCAACCCCGTCGCATCGCTGTGAGGTGGAACACTAGGTGGCCGAGCAGAGAACGAACATGTCCTGAAGCGCACGAATGAATGACCTCGAGCGCACGAGTTCACGACCGACAGCCCACCAACCGCGACCTTCGATCCCCCGAGTGGCACACAGATATCTCGGCCCGCGTGTCGCTTCCCTCGTCTCCGCTGACCGGATCGAACCATGTGGTTCCTGCGGTTGTCAGCGGTCATGCAATTCCCCATCCGCAAGTACCTGGCCCCTGCGCTGGAGGCGGGGCTGCCCCCCGGCGACGGCCACAGATTCGACGAGAACCTGTGGCGCGAGTTGATCGGGGCCTGGTTCCCCTAAGTGGTGGCCCCGACGGCGCGGGCGGTGACCTCGCCGGCGATCGCCGCCCACCACACCTGGATCGAAGGCCAGCGCGACGAGTCGGTGACCGTAGCAACGATCGCCCAACGACTGCGCGACGACCACGGTGTCCCGGTATCGGAATCAACTGTGCGTCGCTATATTTCGGCGCGATTCGCCGAACGGGTCGCGGCGTCGAAAGCCACGATGCCCCGCGGAGCGGTCCCGCCGGGCGACGAAGGTCAGGTCGAGTCTTCGGTGATCAGGCCGTCGCCGCCGCGATGATCGACCGGATCGTCCATCACGCCGACGTGTTGACGCTCGAAGGTGCCAGCTACCGCGTTTGAGGACGCGGAATCGACAGTCTTCCCAGGATCAGAATGGAGAATTAGGCAGACTAGCCACACACCGACACGGTGCTCTCGTTCTCCACCGTCGCATCGGCCTCGAATTCAAGCGTTGCCGACACTCGACTCCCGTTTTGCTCTCTTCGTCCCATCCGCACACTTCTCTCCAATCAGCAGGGTTACGACCAATACTTGAACCCGCCGCGTCGATTCCCCCATTCCATGACGGTAGGCACCGTTCTGGGCGATACTGAGAAGTGCCCCGGACCGAGGCAGAGGCGAGGTACATGCAGGACTCACGCGATCTTGACGCGACAATTCTCACTGCGGCCGAACCGCATCGGATGACACTGGGACTGCCCCTACGCAAAACCCCAGGCATCCGCGGCAGCGGCACCACACGGAGATATTCTGGCCGGCCAACCCATCAGGCAGGGAGGTGATGTCAGAGTCCAGTGGCGGAACCTCCGCCGTAAGTCCACACCCACCTGCTCGCCAGGTGATTGCGACATTCGACACCTATGCCGACGCCGAGAGC
>NZ_JBNQFT010000037.1:0-25318 GCF_050321925.1 Rhodococcus sp. IEGM1339 | reverse complement strand
GCGGAACTCTTTCGGATAGGGCTTGGGCACGGGGTCCATCCTTCCAGCAGTGCCTCACGGCACCACAGTTCAGATGTCACCTATCCGTGCAGCAGTCCCAGACGATCAAGGCCCGGGCACTGCAAAACCTGCGGATGCACGAACAGGGCATGGTCGAGGCACATTTCGCGAATCGGTTGCTCGCCGACGCCGGCACCCCGGTCTCGGTGCCGGACCTCGTCGCCGCGATCGGGGAGCTCGAGGTCGCGATCGGGGAGACCGGGACGACCGGCATCATTCACCTGTCGATGCGGTACTCGTCGGCCCTCGACGCCGCCGGCATCAGCGTCGGCACCGGCCCGATCCCGCGAACGAAGCTCGGTAACGCCCTGGCCTTCGGTGGGGGATATGACGCGGTGCTCGGCTCGACCCTCGTCGCGACCGGCCCCACGACCGTGTGGCGGTCGGAGATCTTTGCCCAGGACACCATCGACGTCGATGCCCACCTCCGGGCCGCGATCGCCGAGCGCACCGTCGTCACCGGCTACGAATCGCTCATCTCGGCCGTCACCATCGGGGGCACGCCATGAAGCTGACCCGCAAACGGAGAGACCAGCTTCCCGAGTCCGAACGCGCGAAACGAACCCGGGACTCCACGCTGCGTCAGCTCCGCGGCGTGCCGGCCCCGACCCCCTCGCAGGACGAGCAACGACACCGACGCCGCCAGCACCTCCAGATCCACTACACCGGCACGTTCGATCTGGCCGCCGAGATCACCGCGATCCTCACCCCGCTGGCACAACGATCCGACACACATCGGTACCCGCACATCGCCCGCGAAGTCACCACAGCCGTACACGAGTGCGTCCTCACCCTCGGGAAGTTGCTCGTGGAACGGGACGCCCGCCGACGGACCGCGGACCTACCGTTCGAACGCCGCGGACGCGCCATCGACCTGATCGTCGCCGCGTGGGAACGACCCGCCTGCCCAGCGATCGACCGTGACGCGCTAACCGATGGGACCTGGACTGCCAGCCTGGTCGACCACGCCGCGCAGCTCTCAGAGCCTCTCAGCGCATACTTGCAGGTCGCGACGCCGCCCGGGCAGACCCGCGGGGCTGTGTCGATCAGCGAGCGGGTCGAGACGGCACTCCGAGAAGTCGACCGGGCCGTGCTCTCCGCGACCCGAACCCTCGACTACCTCGACGCCAGCCGGTCGACCGCATCCACCCCGATGAACGCGGAGCTCCGGCGACTGAACCCCAGCCGGGACGAGCTCGACGCCCTCGGCATCACCCCCTGACCACCTGGCCTCGTCTCGTGCTCCGGGTGCCGGCGGACTGGCTATGGGCCGCGCCGGCACCCGGGGGACACACCCCACCACGATCGGAGAACCCCATGACCACCACCACGGACACCCCATTCCTCCGCGAGCTGACCACCCAGCGCGAGAAGATCCGCAAGGCACGCGAGGCGAACGAAGCACGCGCACGTATCCCCGCCGCTGCAATCGCCGCCGCCGCTATCCACGAAGCAAGCCATGCCGTCGCCGCGGTCCTCGCCGGCGGACGGATCACCGACCTGACCCTCACCCCGCACGACCCCGACCACATGGGACGTTGCACCTACGACGGCCGACTGTCGGCTTCCGCCGAAGCGCAGGTCACCTTCGCCGGGGCCGTCGGCGAGGCACGCTGGACGTACGGCAAAATGCCTTCGGTCCGCGAAGTTCGCTCCGTCCTCGACGGGCACTGCGCGGCCGACGGCACCGGGGATCTCGACAAGCTCACCGCCTCCGGTGAACCGCTCCCGTTCGAGGTCGGCCGCCTCATCGAAACGACATGGCCCGCCGTCCAGACCATCGCCCGGCACCTCGTCGCCCACGACCGCGCCGACCACGCCACCGTCTGCGCAGCACTCGGCGTCCCCGAAACCGACGCCCACCTCAGCGCCCAGGCAGCAGCGATCCATGCCGGCCTCGCACCCACACCCCAGAAACTCCCGGCAGGCAGCACCCACAGCCCTGCCCGCCGGTGATGCCCCGGCCTCTCCCGGGCGGAATGGATGCCCACCCGGGAGAGGCTGCGGAGCGCCGACCCCGCTGTCCCCACAATCGCTGTCCCCACGAAGGAGTCCCCACCGTGACCGGAAACAACGTCCCCCAGCCCGACGAGCGACTCCGGGCCCAACGGTGCCTTGAGCTACGACGAGAGGGCCACACCTGGCAGGAGATCGCCGACCAGCTCGGCTACGCGGATCGCAGCGGCGCACGCAAGGCAGTCGAACGATTGCTCGACCGCACGGAGTTCGAGTCCGTGGACGAGTACCGAGTCCTTGAGTCCGACCGCCTCGACGCCCTGCACGCGGCGTACTGGACGGCCGCACTCGCCGGTGACCTCGACGCCGCGAAGCTCGTGTTACGCATCTCGGCGCAGCGGTGCCGGCTGTTGGGTCTCGACCTGCCGGCGCGCGTGAGCATCGAACCGGGACCGGCCGGCGAGGACTTCGCGGTCACCGCGGCCCGATTGATGACGGAGATCATGGACGCCGACGCGCGGACGCTCCCCGACTTCCTGACCTCCGACCCCTCGAGTCCGGAGGTCGAGTCCGAACCCTGGTCGAACATCGGCAAGTGACCCCGGACGACCCCGCGGCCCCGGTACCCGCTCGGTATCGGGGCCGCGGTCTGTCTGCTCACTCCAGCTCGGCGAGGATGCGTGCCCGGACTCTCGTCTCGGCGTCGATGAGCTTCCGGAGGTACCGGACTTCGTGGACCTCGTCGGGGGTGAGGGTTCGGCTGTCGGCGGTCTGGTCGAGAACCTGGAGGTCGGTTCGGGCTTCGCTGAGAATGCGGTCGATGGACGCGAGGAGAGTGTCGGTCATGGGCGCAAGTCTGGCACCTGCCACGCTGCCGGCGTCGACAACGTGGCAGGTCAGGATCTATTTGCCGACGCCGACAAATTCGCTGGTCACGTCCACGCTGAACGTGACTGCTTGAACCTGTGGAGTTGTGGACACGGTGTCCACCACTTTCACCGATCGGGGTAAGTGGTGGCAGAGCCTCGGGACGCCCTGATTCCGAATCCGCCCATCCGGAAACTCTCGGGGATCCCGGAAAGTTTTCCCCGATCCCAGAAAATCCGTTTGAGCGTGACGGCCCGTCACTCTCAACCGCGGTCATCATGACCGTGGTTGAGAGGTTCGTCGGGGACCTCTCAAATCTGGGGCCGGCAACCTGGGAGTGCGTGACAGGCAGTCACTGACTCACGTGCCGGTACTCGGCAGAGAGGTTCGGGGTGAACCTCTCTGCCGAGGGACGAACGCTCCGTAAGAGCTTGATCGGGAAACTCTCTAGCGTGGCCACGAAGTGGTCACAGACGATGTGTGTGACCATGTCACCCGGTATCACGAGAGCGGACGCGAACCCACTCTCACCTGCACGAACGCGGCTTCGGTATCACGCTGAATCATCCGGTGTCACAGGCGGATTCTGACTCATAATCCGCTGGTCGCGGGTTCGAGCCCCGCCCGCCCCACATCCTTCGCTCATGGCCGCGAGATGTTCCTGCTTGTCGGAACGGTAGCGTTCGACCCCATGAGCACCCTTCGAGAAGTCGGTGAGCGCGAGGCGTGGCGTTGCTGGTTGTGCGACGAGCCCGTGGACCCCGACATGTCGGTCAACGACCCGCGCGGTCCCAGCATCGACAGCATCAACACCGCCAAGAAGGGTGGCAAGGGAAAGGGCGGAGTCGAGCGACTCGCGCACCGCGCCTGCAACACCAAGAAGGGTGCCGTCAAACCCGTCGTGCCGTGGTCCGACCGGCTCTTCGTCGTCGACCCGGCGCCCATCATCGGCGTCGTCGAGCAACTCACCCGCAAGGGTGGTCGTGTCGCCGTTGCCCGGTGTCCCGAGAAGTCGGACGCGGAGGACGCCTCCGAATGGCTCCTCGACCGCTTGTCGCGACTCGAGCCGGGAGTGCGGTTCGATACCAGGATCGAGCAGGCCGGCGGCGGCTACCTCCTCGTGCTGACGACCTAACCGGGAGCCAACACCAGTCCGGAATGATCCGATGACTCGGCGGAGACCTCGACCTCGGTGAGCACCGTTCCGTCGTCCCCTCCGCAGCGTGTAGCGACCCGGCATGAGACCGGTGAACAGGAACCAACCGTCGTTCGTCGTGACGATGGTGCGGTCTATGTACTGCTCGCACACGTCCAGGCCGGTCAGTCGAATCGTGGTGGACGGATGGAAGACGCCTCCGATCCGCCCGTTCGCCACCGCTCCGATCGCAGCCGGTGGATCCGGGTGGTCGCCGAGCTCGTCCGGACGCCAGACAGGCGCACCGTCCGGCGGTGCGCACACCGAGACCGAGGAGTGCGACGACCGGGCATGCGCGACCGTCGGGTCGGCCCGGACCGCAGAGTCGGGCTGGTGCGTCGTCGCCGCGACGAGCACCCCTGCTCCCAGTGCGGTGATCAACATCCATCGGGCTCTTCGGATCGTCCCCGTGTGCAGCAGCGGATCCACCTCCTCTCCGTAAGAGAACTTAGGAAAGTTGTTCTCACCGAGGGTTATTCGGAACCGATGCTTCGGTGGATCGTGACGATACCCGGGGCGGACGCGCAGGGCTATCCTCCGTCGAGGCGACAGGTAGCGGCGGAATGTAACGGTCGGGCTGTCGAAACGCCGAAATCGTTTGTTGGCACAACGATTCGGTCTAGTTTCGGATGAGGTCGGTAGTCGGAGGGGTGCATTCCGCCTCCTGTACGGCGGAACCGGTTGCATTGTTGTGTTCGGACAATGCAGGTTCGAACGGCCGATACCGGAAACAATCGCCCCGGGGGCCGGCGTTGTGCGATGTCGTCGGTGTACTCACCGGCACCGAGTTGCTCGGAGCGGATTGCGGAACGAGGGAGCACATGACGGTCGACGAGAATCCGACGACGCTCCGCCGGGCGTCCGACCTTCTGGCAGGGTCCGCGACGGCACGGACGACGACACGCTCGCGGCAGGCGTCGTACTCGCGGCGACCCTGATCGCTCTGGTCTGGGCCAACCTGGGCGACTCGTACGAGGCGTTCTGGCACACACCTCTCAGCATCAGCATCGGCGACTACGGCATCGATCTCGACCTCGCGCACTGGGTCAACGACGCCGTCATGACGCTGTTCTTCTTCGTCGTCGGCCTCGAGGTCAAACGCGAGCTCACCATGGGAGAGCTCACCGACCGGACGCGCGCCGCGGTCCCGCTCGTGGCGGCAATCGCGGGGCTCGCGCTACCTGCGGGACTGTTTCTGCTGCTCAACCCCAGCGGGGAGGCCGCAGGAGCGTGGGGTGTGGTCGTGTCCACCGACACCGCCTTCGTGCTCGGTGCGCTCGCGCTGGTCGGACCCCGCTGCCCGGCCCGCCTGCGCGTGTTCATCCTCACACTGGCCGTGGCCGACGACATCGGCGCCCTCGCCATCATCGCCTTCGTCTACACCGACGATCTGCAGCCGGTCTACCTGATACCTGCCGCGATCGGACTGTTGCTGATCCTGCAGTTCCGCCGGCTCGAGGTGTGGCGGGGCGTCGTCTACTTCGTCGTCGCGGCAGGGACGTGGGTGGCGTTCTACGAATCCGGTGTGCACCCGACCCTCGCCGGTGTACTGATCGCGTTGATCCTTCCCGTCTATCCGCCGCGCCGCAGCGAGGTGGAGCGCGCCGGCGAACTCACGCGGGCGTTCCGCCAGTCGCCCAACTCCGACTACGCGCGCGCCGCGCAACTCGGGGTGCTCCGAGCCGTGTCCGTGAACGAGCGGCTGCTACGGTTCTACCAGCCGTACACGGCGTTCCTCGTCGTGCCGATCTTCGCCCTCGCCAACGCGGGTGTGGTGATCTCCGCCGAGACCGTCGGCACTGCGATCCGGTCGCCGATCACGTGGGGCGTCGTCCTCGGTCTCGTGGCGGGCAAACTCGTGGGCATCACCGCGGCCACTGCCGTCTTCTCGAGCCTGCGTCCGGGCAGCCTGCCGCCGGGACTCACCCTCTCGCACGTCGGTGGGGGTGCCGCGCTCGCCGGCATCGGGTTCACGATCTCACTGTTCATCGTGGATCTGGCGATCGAATCTCCCGAAGCGGCCAACGACGCCCGAATCGGCGTCCTTCTCGCGGCTGTTCTCGCCACGGCGCTGGGCTGGGCTTTGTTCCGGCTGTCCGACCGCCTGAATCCGCCGCAGGGATCTGCCGGGCTCG
This sequence comes from Rhodococcus sp. IEGM1339, assembly GCF_050321925.1. Lineage (NCBI taxonomy): Bacteria > Bacillati > Actinomycetota > Actinomycetes > Mycobacteriales > Nocardiaceae > Rhodococcus > Rhodococcus sp. IEGM1339. The sequence goes on along the minus strand of NZ_JBNQFT010000037.1, from coordinate 19,105 downwards.
TGCTGCTGCGTCCGGTGGATCCGAACCGCGACCACATACGGGGACCGGTCGACGCTCCGCTCACACTCGTCGAGTACGGAGACTTCGAGTGCCCGTTCTGCAGCAAGGCCACCGGCAGCATCCGCGACGTGCGCGAGCACTTCGGCGACGACCTGCGGTACGTCTCCCGGCACCTTCCCCTCGATGAACACCACCCGCACGCCCGGTTCGCCGCCGAAGCGGCCGAGGCTGCGGCGGCGCAGGGACGATTCTGGGACATGCACGACCACCTGTTCGCCCACAGCGACGCTCTGTCCCGCGACGAGATCTACGAACACGCCCAGCAGTTGGGTCTCGATATGGACAGGTTCGACGAGGACCTTCGCCTGGGGCGGTATCGTCACCGTGTCGAGGACGACGATCTCGACGCCGAGACCAGCGACGTCTTCGGAACGCCCACCTTCTACCTCGGCGCCACCGGATCGGACCTCGCCCGGCACACCGGCCCGTTCGACGCGGCGACGTTGATCCGCAGGCTCGAAGAGGTGCGCGAGAGGTGATGCGATTCGGGTGGATCCGACCCCGGAAAGCGGGGCGGATCCACCCAAGTCGTGACGGCTTCTACCGGATGGTGGGTCCGGCCTCCGCGGATCCGGTCGGTAACAGGCCGGCCAAGCTGGCGAGGAGCGTTTCCCAGCGGCATTCCGCGGAGATCGACGCGAAGCGGCACCCGGAGTAGTCCTCCGTGGGGAGCGTAGGTGTGCCGGGATCTGCGTACGCCGTGGCCGGCACTGCAAAGGCGATTGCGGCACAACCGAGCACGCCCGCGGCGAATCGCTTCATGAAATCCTCGAATCTCTCGTACGAACCTTCGGGGAAATCATTCCCCGGTGGGTCGTACCCCGCCATTCGAGACGAGCGGTTCGAGCCCGTCGAGGACGCGCTGCAGCCCGAACTCCCATGCGTGGTGCGGGCTGTAGGCGGCGTTCATCTCTGCTCCGGCCGCCGCTCCCACCCGCTGTGCGAGGGGATGGTCGTCACCGAGATAGTGCGCGAGTCGCTCGTTCCATCGCGCCCAGGCCTCGCCCATGTCGGCGGCGTGCGGATCAGGTCGTCGGGCTCGGGCCGCACCCCGCACGAAGTCCGCGACGAACGTGAGCGCGGCGTCGCGATCGATGTCGCCGAGGGGCGTGCCGTCGAAGGCGTGGAGTTCGTGGTCGTACTTCGCGATCGTGCCGGGGCCGAGGGCCGTGCGCTGATCGTCGACGTCCAGCAGCCACCAGTGTGCGGCGTAGTGCTCGAGTTCGGATTCGGCGACCTGCCGTACCCGATCCCGCCACGACGGGGACTCGTAGGGCGGCCGGGGTTGCCGGGCGTGGACCCGATCGACCATGAGGACGAGGAGGTCGTCGCGCGACCCGACATGGGTATAGAGGGCCATGGCGGAGACGCCCAGATCGGTCGCGAGGCGACGGATCGTCACCGCGTCGAGGCCCACCGCGTCGGCGACGGTTACCGCAGCGTCCACCGCGGATGTGGTGGTGATCTTGGCTTTCGGCCCGCGGGAACCACCGGTCGGCGCGTCGGGATGCTCGCGCCACAGCAGGTCGATCAGATCGCGCGCCATAAATGCCTCCCGAAAACTCGGTCTCGGGAGTACTCTATACGCCGTACAAGGTTTCTGCTCTGGGGGAGGTCCTATGAAAATCAAGTCCACAGCACTGTCGCTCAACGTCGCCGACACTGCCGCATCGGCAGATTTCGCGATCCGGCACTTCGGTTTCACCGAGGAGATGTCGGCGGACGGATTCGTCTCGTTGACTCACCCGGACGCAGGATTCAACATCGTGTTCCTGCGTACCGGGCTGTCGACCTTCAAGCCGGAATCCGTCGCCGGCCCGGCCGGTCAGGGCATGCTCATCGCCTTCGTCGTCGACGACGTCGACACCGAGTTCGCGCGCATCGCGGAAGCCGGTGCGACGGTCGTGACCAAGCCGGAGACCGAGCCGTGGGGTGAACGGTACTGCCAGTTCGCCGATCCGAACGGGATCATCTGGCAACTCGTCCACTGGGTCTCGGAACCGGCCTGACCATGCGAAGTCTCAGTCGAGGCAGAATTCGTTGCCCTCGGGGTCGGCCATGACGATGTGGCCGGCCCCGAACGGCGGCGCCGGGTCGTGACGCTCCAGGCGCGTGGCCCCGCGTGCGACGAGCCGTTCGGCCTCGGCTTCCAGGGCGGCCATGCGCTCGGCGCCGTCGAGTCCGGGCGCGGCACGCACGTCCAGATGCATCCGGTTCTTGGCCTGCTTGCCCTCGGGCACCTTCTGGAAGAACAGTCGGGGCCCTGCCTCGTCCGGGTCGACGATGCCCGACGCGTCGTTGCGTCGTTCGAGTGGCACCCCCATCGCGTCGAGCGCGTCGTCCCACGACACGAAATTGCTGGGCGGCTTCTGGAGTTCGTAGCCGAGGGCGTCCGCCCAGAAGTCCGCGAGAGCCGCGGGATCGGCGCAGTCGAACGTGATCTGGATGTCGCGGGCCATGTCAGCTCGCCTCCTGTCGGGCGCGGGTACGGGTGTGCAGGTAGTGGTCCCTCAGAAGACAGACCTCGGACAGATGATGGATGAGTTCGCGGTGGATGTGCAGGACCAGCGCGCCCATCGGGTACTCGGCGTACGGTCCTTCGGCTTCACCGCACGGTCGGGCGAGTCCGTCTTCCCCGAGGGACTCGACGCCCGCAATCCACGTGGCGAGTTCGGCATCGAGCTGGGCGAGGGCCTCGTCCGCGGTCGCTGCGTACTCGAACGACATGTAGTCGGTGGCTGTGCGTCCGAAATGGCTCGCGTTGCGCATCGCCAGCACGCCGACGATCACATGCCCGAGCCGCCACGCAATGGTCGTGATGGGCGGCGGATCCGGTTCGGGGACCGCGAAATCGATGGTCGTCGCCCCGGCGCCTCCCAGTAGGGGAGCGGTGCCCGTCCCGCGCGGCCGAACACTCCAGCAGTCGAGTGCGGGCTCGAAGAAGTATTCGTCGTCGGTGAGGCTGTCGAGGCGACGGCGAACCGGATAGTCGAGTTGCTGTCGCAGTAGGTGGTTCCAGTCGAGTTCTGTCATGGCACCAGGTTGGCGCATATTCCGGACAGCTTCGGTCCGTGATCCGTGCGACTATCGTCGTGTGACCGTCGAGTCGACCACCGAACGGGTTCTGAGGGTGCTTGCGCTGTTGCAGAGTCGCCCCTCGTGGACCGCTGACGAACTGGCTGCGGAACTCGGCGTGACCGATCGCTCGGTGCGCCGCGACGTCGATCGGTTGCGCGCCCTCGGCTATCCCGTCCGCGCGACCCCCGGTGTCGGCGGTGGTTATCAGCTCGGTGCCGGCACGAGACTGCCGCCGCTGCTCCTGCACGACGACGAAGCGATCGCCACGGCGGTGTCGCTGCGACTGGCGTCGGGCAGCACCATCGCCGGTGCCGCCGAGGCGGCCCTGCGCGCACTGGCAAAGCTCGATCAGGTGATGCCGCCGCGTCTGCGCGCGGAGGTGCGGGCGATCTACGGGGCCACCGAGACCGTCGTCGGCGCGGGCACCGAGATCGACGCCGACACGCTGCTGGCGTTGGCCCGCGCGTGCCGCGACGCGACCCGTGTGCGGTTCCGGTACACCACCCGGCAGGAGGCGGACGACGAGCGCACCGTCGAACCGGTGCGGATGGTCGCTGCCGGACAGCGCTGGTACCTCATGGCATGGGACGTCGATCGCGACGACTGGCGCACCTTCCGGCTCGACCGGATGCGCGACGTGTCCCTCACGACCTGGCGGTTCCGGCCGCGGCAGCATCCCGATCCGGTGTCGTACGTCCAGCGGTCCGTGACGGAGTCGCCCTACCGGTACATCGCGCGGATCCGCCTGCGGGCGGACGCCGACCAGGTGCGCGACATGGTGCCGCCGCAGGTCGGGCGGGTCGAGGACGACGAGGACGGGTGGTGCGTGCTCGTCGTCGGCGCGGACGACCCGGACTGGGTCGTGATGCACGTCGCGCGAATGGGTTTCGAGGCGGTCGTCCTCGAGCCACCGGAACTTCGGGCGGCCGCGGACCGGCTCGCGACGCACCTCGCCGCGATCGCCTCCCGCTCCGATCGGTGACGGGTCCTCGCGCACGCGACCTGCGGCATGGTTGTGTGGCGTGGTGACGGCGAAGTGGCTCCGGCTCGGATCGGACGTTCTCGGGTGGACGGCAACCGCGACAGGCGCGGTCGGTCTCGCGCTCCACTTCGGTAGGTGGTCGGCCCAACCCTTGGTGCTCGCAGCGTCCGGCGCGTCGTATCTGATGGCCGGTGCGGTGATCGGGCTGATCGCCTTTGCCGTCCGTCGACGCCTATTCGGGGCCCTCGTTGCGGGTGCGATTGCTGCGACTGCGGTCTGGACCCAGGCGCCTCTCCACGTCGCGACGGCTGCGGCCGGTGCGGGTCCCGATATCACCGTGATGCACGCGAACATTCTGTTCGACAGGGGTGCCGATCCCGAGGTCGTCGTGTCCCGGGTCCGGGACCGCGACGTCGACCTGCTCACGGTGAACGAACTCACCTCTGCGGGGGTCGATGGACTCACCCGTGCCGGTCTCGACGAGCTGTTACCCCATCGGTATCTCGTCCCCGGAGAGTTGGCGTCGGGAACGGGGATCTGGAGCCGATTTCCGCTGTCGGACACCGTCGAACACGACGGATTCGTCTTCCGTCAACTCTCTGCGCTCGCGGACGTACCGGGAGCGGGACCGGTCGCGGTCCACGCGTTCCACCCGGTCCCACCGGTGTTCGACGCGCAGGACTGGGCTGCCGAACTGTCACGGTTGCAGAACATCCTCGATCGATCTCCGGCCGACGTCCCCGCAGTCGTGGGTGGCGATTTCAACGCCACCTACGACCATGCGCAGTTCCGCGCGTTGCTCTCGGGGCGTTTCGCCGATGCCGCGGAGCAGGCGGGAGCGGGGGCGGTGCGTACCTATCCGACCGACAAACCCGGCCCGCCGCTGGTGGCGATCGATCACATCCTCGTCGGGAACGGGACGGCCGTCGCGTTCGACTCCGACGACCTTCCCAGGGCGGATCACCGTTCGGTGGTCGCCCGGATCCGGTTGGACCCCGGCGAGTGACGCCTCGGGATCAGGCCCCCCGGCGAGTGACGCCTCGGGATCAGGCCCCCCGGCGAGTGACGCCTCGGGATCAGGCCCCCCGCGAGCGAAGCCTCGCGATCAGGCCTCAGCGCCCATCGACTCGGCGAGGATCGGCCACGCCTTGCGCGGGTCGTCCTCCCAGTAACCCCACGAATGCGTTCCGTCGGCATCGAGTTCGGCCGTGACCGGGATGTCGAGCGCTTCGAGCCGGTCCACCAGCTGGTGCGTGCAGGCATTCGTGGCGGCCTCGATCGCTCCGCCTGCGACGATCTGCGTGGCGAACGATTCACCCGCCGCGCGTTCCTGACCGGGGACGTCGTACGTGCCGGGCAGACCGTTGCGGCTCGACAGGTACAAGGCCTTGCCGCGCAAGCCTTCCGCATTGAGGTAGACGTCGTGCTCGGCCCAGCGCGGACCCGTCGGCCGGACCCCACATGCTCTCGACGTCGCCCTTGCCGCGGCGCTCGACGACGAGCCTCACGTACAGCTGACCGACCGGATCACTGGTGCGCACGCATCCGCTGAGGGATGCGACGCCGGAGTACAGGTCGCCGCTCCGGATCGCGAGGTCCAGCGCGGAGCCGGCACTCATGGACATCCCGATGATCGACTGCTTGCCGTCGGTGTCGAGCAGTTCGTCGACGACGGGCGGCAGTTCCTCGAGGAGGAAGGTCTGCCACTGGTTGCGACCGAGAACCGGATCGTCGAGATCCCAGTCGGTGAAGTAGACGAAGTTGCCGGTGGCGGGGATGACCACGTTGACATTCTTGTCCGAGAAGAACTCGGCGATGTCGCTGCTCTCCATCCACCCGGTGCCGTCGATCACCCCGACACCCGCGCCGCCGAGGGCGTAGACGACCGGCCGCGGCTCGCTCGGATCGGCCGGACGCAGGACGTCCAGGGGGATCACGGTATCCACGGCCGGGGAATAGACGCGGACCGTCCAGTGCTGGTCGGTCACCTCGTCGACGCCCTCGACGTAGGCGGTGGCGGGCTCGGCGTCGACCGACTCCGGGGGAACGGGAACTCTGCGACGTTCAGGTTCTCGAGGCTGCGGGAGCCCTGGAACAGTCCGCAGTCGATCAGGATCCGTGCGTCGCCGAGTTCGACCGTCGCGCACGAACCGGTGACGGTTCTCGCCGCCCCGTGGAAAGTGAGTTCCGGATTGTCGGACACGGCATCTCCTCGGACGCTCGGGCGGTGGTGACCCGCGGGACTGCCTCTCACCGTATCGAGCGCGGGTGTCCCACCGGACCGGGAAAGTATGTAGAACCTGTTCCAATTCTGTGTGATTGTGGCTATCGTCACGTGCACAACCGGCAATGCGATGGAAGGCGAGTCAGATGAAGACCAAGGGTGCAGTGCTGTGGGGCATCGACGAACCGTGGTCCGTCGAGGAGATCGACCTCGGCGATCCCGTCGCGGGCGAAGTGCAGATCCGCATGGAAGCCGCCGGCATGTGCCATTCCGACCATCACATCGTCACGGGCGCAACCCCGATGCCGTCCTTCCCCGCCATGGGTGGTCACGAGGGCTCGGGCGTGATCACCAAGGTCGGTGAGGGTGTGGTGGGTCTCGAGGTGGGCGACCACGTCGTGCTGTCCTTCATCCCTGCGTGCGGACGGTGTCCGTCCTGTTCCTCGGGGCACTCGAATCTGTGCGACCTCGGGGCGGGACTGCTCGGCGGCCAGGCGATCTCCGACGGCACCTACCGCATTCAGGCCCGCGGCGAGAACGTGATCGCGATGTGCCTCCTCGGCACCTTCTCGCCGTACATGACGGTCAACCAGAGCCAGGTCGTCAAGATCGACAAGGACGTACCCTTCGAGCTCGCGGCGCTGGTCGGCTGCGGCGTGCCCACCGGCTGGGGTTCGGCGACGAACATCGCCGAGGTCAAGGCCGGCGACTCGGTCGCCATCATCGGCGTCGGCGGTGTCGGCATGAGCGCTCTGCAGGGCGCCGTCGCCTCGGGTGCGCGCCACGTGTTCGCGATCGACCCGGAGCCGTGGAAGCGGGAGCAGGCGCTCAAGTTCGGTGCCACCCACACCTACGCCTCCATCGAGGAGGCCATCGTGCCCATCATGGAGATCACGTGGGGCCGCATGTGCCACTCGACGATCATCACCGTGGGCGAGATGAAGGGCGAGCTGGTCGATCCGGCACTGACACTCACGGCCAAGGGCGGCCGGTGCGTCGTCACGGCGATGGGCTACATGTCCGACATGGACGTCAAGCTCAACTCGTTCCTGCTCTCGATGCTGCAGAAGGACCTCAAGGGCAACATCTTCGGTGGCTGCAACGCGCGGGTGGACATCCCCAACCTGCTCGACCTGTACAAGTCCGGTCAACTGAACCTGGCCGACATGGTCACGCGCACTTACACCCTCGAGCAGATCAACGACGGATACCGGGACATGCTCGAGGGCAGGAACATCCGCGGCGTCATCCGCTACACCGAAGCCGACTGGTGACCGGTACCGACCGGTGACCCCGCGCCGCCGGGGCGTCTCGTAGGCTGATCGCGTGCACAGCCTCGATCTGCTCAGCGACTGGCCCGTCGACCGTTCCGCCGCCGCGGTGGTGACCCGCGACGGCGGAACGGTCGCGTCCAGGGGAGACCTCGACGAGGTCTTCCCACTCGCATCCGTGACGAAGCCGCTCGTGGCGTACGCCGCGCTGGTGGCCGTCGAGGAGGGCGCGATCGAGCTCGACCAGCCCGCGGGCCCCGCGGGGTCGACGGTGCGCCACCTGCTCGCCCACGCCTCCGGTCTGGCGTTCGGTGAGCGCACCGTGCAGACCGAACCCGAACGGAAGCGGATCTACTCGAGTGCGGGCTTCGAAGTGCTTGCCGAACTCGTCGAGACGGAAACCGGTATCGAGTTCCCGGAATACCTCCGGCAAGCGGTCTTCGAGCCGCTCGGCATGCCGTCCTCGTCCCTGCCGGGGCCGGCGGGTCACGGGGCGCAGTCGTCGGTCGCCGATCTCGCGTTGTTCGCGCGCGAGCTGCTCGACCCCGTGCTGGTCTCGCGCGAAACCCTCACCGAGGCGACCAGCGTGCAGTTTCCGGGTCTGAACGGACTCGTGCCCGGCTACGGGATGTTCAAGCCCAACGACTGGGGCCTCGGATTCGAGATCCGCGGTGAGAAGAATCCGCATTGGACCGCCACCGGTAATTCACCGCGTACTTTCGGTCATTTCGGTCAATCGGGCACATTCATTTGGGTAGATCCCGAAATTTCCGTCGCCGCTGTGGTACTTACTGATCGTGCGTTCGGAGACTGGGCCAAACCGCTCTGGCCTGCCCTCGGAGACGCGATCATCACCGAATTCACATGAACCTCTCTGGTTCGCTGGCGAAACACACGCCACACGGGCACACTTGTACGCAGCCTGCATGGAGAAGCCTTGGTCGACGAAGGTCGTTGGGGAAGACGTCCTGGTCGAACCGGAGGTGAATGTATGCGCGCATCCAACCAATTCGCGGATGCCACGGCGGGGGTGATCTATGTCCACTCCTCACCGGCGGCGGTGTGCCCGCACATCGAATGGGCACTGGCCGACATCCTCGACTGCCGGCCCGATCTCTCGTGGACGGGCCAGCCCGCCGCACCGGGGCTGCTGCGCACCTGCGTCGACTGGGTCGGGCCCGTGGGCACGGCCGCGCGACTGGCCGACGTGCTGCGGTCGTGGCCGATGCTCCGCTTCGAGATCACCGAGAATCCCAGCGAGGGCGTCGACGGCGAACGTTTCAGCTACGCCCCCCGACTGGGTCTGTGGCGCGGGTGCACCAGCGCCAACGGCGACATCGTCGTCGGAGAGATGCGTCTGCGCGCCATGCTGTCCTCCGCCGATGTCACGAGCGAACTGCACCGCGCCCTCGGAACGGCATGGGACGAAGAGCTCGAGCCGTACCGCAGCGGCGACGAAGGCGCGCAGGTGACGTGGCTCCGCCGGGACGTCGGCTGACCGCGGTCCGCCGCCCCGGCGACGCGACCGGAACGCACCCCACATCTTCCTGATACGAGAACACCGGCACCGCTCCGAGGAGCGGTGCCGGTGTTCTCGTGCTGTGTCCGGATCAGAGCGGAATATTCTTGTGCCGTCCGCGAACCGCGGGTGCGGCGGCGAGCGCGGCGGCCAGGGTGCTGCGCGTGGTGGCGGGATCGATCATCTCGTCGACCACACCGATGGCCATCGCACGACCGACGCCACCGGCGATCGCCTCGTGTTCGGCGGCGAGACGGTCGTGCAGCGCCTCACGCTCTTCCTCGGGAGCCGCGGCGAGGGCCTTCTTGTGGAGGATGCCCACAGCGGCCTTCGCGCCCATCACGGCCACCTCGGACTCCGGCCACGCGTAGACGGCGGTGGCCCCGAGCGCCCGGGAGTTCATCGCGATGTACGCGCCGCCGTAGATCTTGCGCGTCACCAGCGTGACACGGGGAACCTTCGCCTCGGCGAACGCGTGGAGCAGCTTGGCGCCGCGTCGCACGACACCCTCCCACTCCTGGCTCACACCGGGAAGGTAACCGGGAACGTCGACGATGACGACGAGCGGAACACCGAAGGCGTTGCACATCCGCACGAAACGCGCTGACTTCTCGGCGCTCTCGGAGTTGAGGCAGCCGCCGAGGCGCAGCGGGTTGTTGGCGATGACCCCGACCGTGCGGCCGCCGAGACGGCCGAAGCCGGTGACGATGCTGCGGGCCCAGCCGACCTGCAGTTCCTCGAAGGAGGACTCGCCGTCGACGTTGTCGAGCAACTGGTGGACAATCGGCCGCACGTCGTATGCGCGTCGCGGCGAGGCGGGCATCAGCGCCCGCAGGTCGGTGTCGCCGAGTGTCGCTGCGACGACGTCGAATTCGCCCTGCTCGGCCAGCATCGACACCAGGCGGCGGGCCCGGTGCAGGGCGTCGGCCTCGTCGTGCGCGGCGATGTGCGCGACACCGGACTTCTTGGTGTGCGTGTCGGGGCCGCCGAGCGACTCCATGTCGACCTGCTCACCGGTGACGCTGCGGACCACGTCCGGTCCGGTGACGAAGACACGGCCCTCGGGGGCCATGATGACGATGTCGGTCAGGGCCGGGCCGTAGGCGGCACCGCCGGCCGCGAAGCCGAGAACGACGGAGATCTGGGGGATCAGACCGGACGCGCGGACCATGGCCTCGAAGACCAGGCCGACGGCGTGGAGGGCTTCGACGCCCTCGGCCAGACGCGCGCCACCGGAGTGGAAGATGCCGACCACGGGGATCTCGTGGTCGATGGCGTGGTCGATGGCGGAGACGATGTGCTTGCATCCCTCGACGCCCATGGCTCCGCCCATGACGGTGGCATCGGAGCAGTATGCGACGGTGCGGATGCCGTCGACCTCGCCGACGGCGGCGAGGACGCCCGACTTGTCGCGGGTGTGCAGCAGTTCCAGGCTGCCCGGGTCGAACAGTTTCTCGAGACGGGCCAACGGATCTCTCGGGTCCACCGTCGTCTCACGCAGGGTGGCTGGATCCAGGATGGTCATCGGGTGCTCCTCGGGCAGACGCGGTGGTGGTGGGCTGCGGTGGAGGCTCCGGGTGGAGCCTCCACCGCATGGGGCGCAGCGGCGTCGACGGTCAGGCGCGACCGAATGCGAGCGCCACGTTGTGCCCACCGAAACCGAACGAGTTGTTCAGCGCGAAATCGATCCGGCCGGAACGTGGTTCGCCCTTGACCACGTCGAGATCGATCTCTGGATCCTGGTTCTCGAGATTCAGCGTGGGCGGGATGACCCCGTCACGCAGAGCCAGGACCGTGAGTACTGCTTCGAGTGCACCCACCGCACCGATCGAATGACCGAGCGCGGACTTGGGGGCGTAGATCGCGGCGTGGTTGCCCACGGCCGCGTTGATGGCCTTGGCTTCGGCCACGTCGCCGATCGGGGTGGCCGTCGCGTGCGCGTTGACGTGCCCGATGTCGGCCTTGGTGAGCCCGGCGGTCTCGATCGCTCGCCGCATGGCCCGAGCCGCTCCCGTACCTTCCGGATCGGGGGCGACGATGTGGTAACCGTCGGAGGTGATGCCGGCGCCGAGGATACGAGCGTGGATGGTCGCTCCGCGTGCCTTGGCGTGCTCCTCGCTCTCGAGGACCATCAGTGCGCCGGCCTCGCCGAAGACGAAACCGTCGCGGTCCTTGTCGAACGGACGCGAGGCGCCCTTCGGGTCCTCGTTGCGGGTGCTCAGCGCCCGCATCATCGCGAAGCCCGCGGTGGCGACCGCGTCCAGCTGACCCTCGACACCACCGGTGACGACGATGTCGGCGTCGCCGAAGGCGATCATGCGGAACGCGTTGGCGATCGCCTCGGATCCGGACGAGCACGCCGAGACCGGGGTGATGACCCCTGCGCGAGCACCGAGTTCGAGCCCGACGGTGGCCGACGGTCCGTTCGGCATGATCATCTGCACCGCGAAGGGCGAGACCTTGCGGTAGCCGCCGGCACGGAGCTTGTCGACGGCGTCGATGAGCGACTCGCCGCCACCGAGGCCCGTACCGATGACCACACCGAGACGGTCCTGGTCGACCTCGGGGCTGCCGGCGTTCTGCCAGACGGTGCGCCCGAGGGTGAGCGCGAGGCGCTCGACGAAGCTCATGCGACGGAGTTCCACCCGGGACAGTCCCTCGTCGGGGCTGACCTTCAGGGTTCCGCCGATGCGCACCGGGAGGTCGAACTCGTCGACGAATCCGCCGTCGATGGTGCCGATCCCGCTCTCACCGGCCAGCAGTGCTTTCCAGGTGGCGTCCACGTCGCCGGCGATCGACGTCGTAGCCGCGAGGCTGGTGACGACGACGTCGCGGAGTGCCCGAGGAGAAGGGGAGGTCACAGCAGAACTCATTCGTTGTCGTTCGTGGCCTGAACGCCTGCGGCCTCGAGCTTCTGGATGTAGTTCACGGCGTCACCGACGGTGCGCAGACCGGCGAGATCCTCGTCAGGGATCTTCACGCCGTACTTGTCCTCGGTCTGGACGGCGATCTCGACCATGGACAGCGAGTCGATGTCGAGGTCGTCGACGAAGGACTTGTCGACGGTCACCTCGGAGGGCTCGATGCCGGTGACCTCTTCGATGATCTCCGCGAGACCGGCGATGATTTCTTCCTGGGTGGCGGCCACGATGTGGCTCCCTTCTCGATCTGTCGACTATGTCGTTCGAAACCGGCCGGATGTTTCCGGTCGGGGGTCCGGGGAGGTCCCGGTGAGGTGCCCGTGCTGTGCGACGGCGCGCGCAGCAACCTAACCGAGTTGAAGACTTTCGGCCAGAGCGGAGATCTCCGCGGGGGTCTTGAGGGCGACGGTGGGCGTGCCGCGCATCTCGCGCTTGGCGATGCCCACCAGCGTGCCGGCGGGGGGAAGCTCGACGATCCGGCTCACCTGCGCCGCGCGCAGGTAGGCGGTGCACAGGTCCCACCGGACGGGCCGGGTGACCTGAGCTGCGAGACGTTCGAGGGCGTCGGCTCCGGAGGTGACGGGCTTGCCGTCGTAGTTGGACAGCAGCGTGTGCGTCGGATCCGAAGGTGTGATCTTCGCCGCGGCGGCAGCCACGGCGTCCTGGGCGGGTGCCATGAATCGGGTGTGGAAGGCACCGGCGACCGGCAGGGCGCGGACGCGGGCCTTCTCGGGCGGGTTCGTAGCGAGTTCCTCGAGCGCACTCAGGCGCCCGGCTGCGACGATCTGACCGGCCGCATTCATGTTTGCGGGGGCCAGATCCAACTCGGCGAGGCGCGCGAGCACCTCGTCCTCGGCGCCGCCGAGGACGGCGGACATTCCGGTGGGTTCGAGGGCGCAGGCGCGGGCCATCTCGGCTCCGCGGACGGCGGCGAGGGCGACGGCGTCGTCGGCGCTGATGACACCCGCGATGGCGGCCGCTGCGAGTTCGCCGACGGAGTGGCCGGCGACGATCGTGTCGGCGGGCACGAGGCCGCGACGGTCGAGATCCTCGAAGGCGAGCAGGGCGGAGGCCACCACGAGCGGCTGGGTCACCGCGGTGTCGGTGATCTCCTCGGCGGTGGCAGTGGTGCCGAGACGCGCGAGATCGAGTCCCGCCGTCTGCGACCACCGGTCGATCCGGTCGCGCGCTCCGGACTGCTCGAGCCACGGGGCGAGCATTCCGGGTGTCTGAGACCCCTGGCCGGGGGCAAGCAGCGAAATCACGATCACCAGGGAACACCGCGAACGGGTGCCTGCGAGATGTCGGTAGCGATGAAAGGTTGCCCCTCGATTTGTAGGGTTCCCACAAATCTGCACGTCGGTGCTCGCTATCGGTGGAAAGGCCGGGGACGTTACGTGTCCGATTCGCGAATTGTGAATCGTGTGACAGGTGGTGCAGGCGATCTCAATTCGTTATGGCTTCGTGCCAGGCGGCCTACCGTGGCAGCGATTCGAAGCACGTACGCATCGCGAGGATTTGTGGGATCCCGACCCGTTACTTCTGTGATCCGCTTCAATCGATACCGCACGGTATTTGGATGAACAAACAGCTTCCGGGCGCAAGTCTCGACAGCGCCCCCACTGTCGAGGTATGCGTCCAGCGTGTCCGCGAGGGACGGCCCGGCGGCTGCGAGCGGGGCGACGACGAAGTCCTCGAGCGCGGCGATCGCGCCGGGATCACCGAGCAGCGCACGTTCGGGCAACAGCTCGGCGGCGTGCACCGGCCGGGGAGCCCCCGGCCACCCCACGACCGCCTCCATGCCGGCGAGCGCTTCGACGGCGGAGACGTGTGCGGTCGCCAGCGTCGGTGTCGTCGGACCGATCACCACCGGATCGTCGGAGAACGCGCGCATCAACTCGGAGCGGAAGTCCGCCGCGTCGACCGTCCCGTGCAGTTCACCGCTGACCACCATCACCAGGCGTTCGCCCTGCACCACCGCGAGAGCCGCGCGACCGTGCTCCTGGGCGACGGTGTGCACGGTGGTGATCACCGAGACGCCCTGGTCGGGCGGGGGAGTACCGACTATCACCGTCGCCGGGGCGGTCGCGTCCCAGTTGAGGGTCGCGGCCCGCGACTGCATGTCGGGCCCGGTGTCCCCACGCACCACGGCGTCGACGACGAGGGCCTCGAGCCGCGTGTCCCAGGCGCCCCGCGACTCGGCCGCCCCCGCGTACACCGCCGCGGCAGCGAAACCGAGCTCGCGCCCGTACCGCAGGATCGCCTCGGTGAGCGCCACGAGCTGTTCCTCGTTGCGGGCGAGGGCCGGCAGCCACTGCTCGAAGAACTCCATCGCCGCGCGGACCATGTCCACCGTCTGGCGCAGCGTCAGTCGCCGGGCGAGATCCTGCGGGATCATCTGGAAGGCGTCGAGGCTGAAGCGCAGGTCGCTGTCGGGATTGCGCACCCACTCGAGGAAGTCGACCACCGACGTCTGGATCACCAGCTGCACGGTCGACCGCTGCGACGCGTCGAGATCGGCGAAGAAGGGCAACTGCTCCTGCATGACGTGTACCGCTTCGGTGGACAGTCGCCCCGAGAACTGCTTGACCCGACGGAGCAGCGCGTCGGGCAGCGGTGCCCGCTCGGGACGGGACGGCGGTACCGGGCGTTCCCTGTGAACGCCCGGTACCTGCCCGGTCCGGCGGGGTTGCGGCTCGTCGACCATGGGACGAAAGTACCCGGCGCCCGCGACCCGGCCGGTCACGCCACTCGGACGTGACCGGCGGACGGATCAGGCGACGCCCGGATCCGCCATCGAGACCGGGGCGGCCGTCACGTCGTCGATCTTGTAGGTGCGGGCCGCCTCGACGGCCTTCTCACGATCGATCGCGCCTTCGCGGCCGAGTGCCGAGAGCACCGCGACCACCGTGGACTCGGCGTCGATGTTGAACACGCGGCGGGCGGCGCCACGGGTGTCGGAAAAGCCGAAGCCGTCGGCGCCGAGCACCGTGTAGTCGCCCGGAACCCACTTGCGGATCTGATCGGGCACCGCGCGCATCCAGTCGGACACCGCGACGAACGGACCCGCCGCGTCGTTGAGCACCGACGCGACGTACGGCACCGAGGCTTCCTCACCGGGGTTCAGCAGCGCCTGGCGGTCGCACTCGACGCCGTCGCGGCGCAGCTCGCCCCACGAAGTGACGGACCAGACGTCCGCGGACACTCCCCATTCGTCGGCGAGCATCTTCTGCGCACGCAGCGCCTCGGGCATCATCACGCCCGAGACCAGGATCTGCGCCTTCGGACCCGACTCCGGTCCCCGCTTGTACAGGTAGATGCCCTTGAGAAGGCCCTCGACGTCGAGATCCTCCGGCTCGGCCGGCTGCGAGTACGGCTCGTTGTAGATGGTGATGTAGTAGAAGACGTCCTCACCGCCGAAGCCGTCGACACCCTCCGTGCCGCCGTACATCCGCCGCAGACCGTCGCGGAAGATGTGGGCGATCTCGTAGGAGAACGCCGGGTCGTAGGTGACCGCGGCCGGGTTGGTCGACGCGAGCAGCAGCGAGTGCCCGTCGGCGTGCTGCAGGCCCTCACCGGTCAGCGTGGTGCGACCGGCCGTCGCGCCGAGGGCGAACCCGCGTGCCATCTGGTCGGCCGCCGCCCACAGGCCGTCGCCCGTGCGCTGGAAACCGAACATCGAGTAGAAGATGTACACGGGGATCATCGGCTCGCCCTGCGTTGCGTAGGACGTCCCGACCGCCGTGAACGACGCCGTCGAACCGGCCTCGTTGATGCCCTCGTGCAGGATCTGCCCGACTTCGCTCTCCTTGTAGGCAAGCATCAGATCGGCGTCGACCGAGGTGTACAGCTGACCGTTGCGGTTGTAGATCTTCAGCGACGGGAACCACGAGTCCATACCGAAGGTGCGGGCCTCGTCCGGGATGATCGGCACGATGCGCTTGCCGATCTCCTTGTCGCGCAACAGTTCCTTGAGCACACGGACCGTCGCCATGGTGGTGGCGACCTCCTGCTTGCCCGAACCCTTGCGGACGACGTCGTAGGTCTTCTCCGCGGGCAGCGCCAACGGCTTCGCGGTGGTGCGGCGCTCCGGAAGGAAACCGCCGAGGGCCCGGCGACGCTCGAGCATGTACTGGATCTCGGGCGACTCGAAGCCGGGGTGGTAGTACGGCGGCATCTTCGGATCCTTCTCGAGCTCTTCGTCCGAGATCGGGATCCGCTGGATGTCGCGGAAGTACTTGAGGTCCTCGAGGGTGAGCTTCTTCATCTGGTGGGTCGCGTTGCGGCCCTCGAAGTGCTTACCGAGCGTGTAGCCCTTGATGGTGTGCGCGAGGATCACCGTCGGCTGACCCTTGTGCTCCATCGCCGCCTTGTAGGCCGCGTAGATCTTGCGGTAGTCGTGGCCACCGCGCTTGAGGTTCCAGATCTGCTGGTCGGACAGGTCCTTGACCAGTTCCTTCGTCCGCGGGTCGCGGCCGAAGAAGTGCTCGCGCACGAACGCGCCGTCGTTGGCCTTGTAGGTCTGGTAGTCGCCGTCGGGGGTGGCGTTCATGAGATTGACCAGTGCGCCGTCCTTGTCGGCGTGCAGCAGGGCGTCCCACTCGCGGCCCCACACGACCTTGATGACGTTCCAGCCGGAGCCGCGGAAGAACGACTCCAGCTCCTGGATGATCTTGCCGTTGCCGCGCACCGGGCCGTCGAGACGCTGCAGGTTGCAGTTGACGACGAAGGTCAGGTTGTCGAGACCCTCGGTGGCCGCGACGTGCGCCAGACCGCGCGACTCCGGCTCGTCCATCTCGCCGTCGCCGAGGAACGCCCAGACGTGCTGATCGGAGGTGTCCTTGATGCCCCGGTCGTGCAGGTAGTGATTGAACCGTGCCTGGTAGATCGCGTTCATCGGGCCCAGGCCCATGGACACGGTCGGGAACTCCCAGAAGGTCGGGAGCAGGCGCGGGTGCGGGTACGAGGGCAGGCCGCCGCCGAGCGAGGCGTGGCTGTGCTCCTGACGGAAGCCGTCGAGCTGCTCCGTGCCGATGCGGCCCTCGAGGAAGGCTCGGGCGTAGATACCGGGGGAGGCGTGGCCCTGGATGAAGACCTGGTCGCCGCCGCCGGGATGGTCCTTGCCGCGGAAGAAGTGGTTGAAGCCGACCTCGTACAGGGCGGCGGACGACGCGTAGGTGGAGATGTGACCACCGACGCCGACACCCGGGCGCTGCGCGCGGGTGACCATGATCGCCGCGTTCCACCGGATGTACGCGCGGAAGCGACGCTCGACCTCCTCGTCACCGGGGAACCACGGTTCGCTCTCGGTGGGGATGGTGTTGACGTAGTCGGTGGAGGTCAGGGCGGGAAGGGAGACCTTGCGCTCGTTGGCACGCTCGAGCATGCGCAGCAGCAGGTAGCGCGCGCGGGTGGGGCCCGCGGCCTCGAGCATCCCGTCGAACGACTCGAGCCACTCTTCGGTCTCCGCCGGATCGATGTCCGGCAGATAGGAGGCCACACCCTCGCGGATCACCCGGACACGGTTGTCCTTGGTCGATGCCGGCTTGGCCGAGGAATCCGGTCCCGACGCGCCCGGTGCGGCGCCTTCTCGGGAGTCGGATCCGTGGATCAGGTCTGTCAACGTCTGCTCCTCATCGTGGTGGGCGCGTAGGTGGAGCGCCCTCTCCGTCGGCCGGCTCTTGTGGGAGCCGACGCAATCGACATCTGAACATGATGCACCCCTCATCTTCCCCCATCCGCGACGAAGGATCACGCCGTGGCCCGGCCAACAGGACGGAACGGACACCGTACGAGGCGGTGCAATGGGTCCCTCTGGAAAGATTCTCCCGCTTTTCCCAGCGATTCGGGTTGCGTTGAGGCCCGCAACGATGTTCGCTTTGACCAATTGATCGTCACGCCGGTACGCGGATCCGATTCGCGCACCACAACCCTTAGGAGGAGCCACCGTGGTCGCCGCGGCGGATGCCAAGAACTATGTCTCCAAGCTCGGTATCACTCACGACCACGTGGTGCAGGAACTCGGTTGGGACGAGGACACCGACGACGAGTTGAGAGCTGCGATCGAAGAGGTCACCGGTACCGAGCTGCTCGACGAGGATTCCGACGAGGTCGTCGACGTCGTGCTGCTGTGGTGGCGCGACAGCGACGGCGACCTGGTCGACGCCCTCATGGACGCGATCGGCCCCCTCGCCGACGAGGGCGTCGTGTGGGTGCTCACCCCCAAGACCGGGCGCCCCGATCACGTCGAGCCCAGCGAGATCGCCGAGTCGGCCGCCACAGCCGGCCTCACCCAGACCACGGCCACCAACCTCGGTGACTGGATCGGCAGCCGCCTCGTCCAGCCCAAGGCCGGCCGTCCCCGCCGCTGAACCGGCTCCCGGAACGTAAGGATCCATACGCATGCCGATCGCCGTGGGCGCCGAAGCCCCCGATTTCACTCTCAAGGACCAGAACAACCAGGAGGTGA
Organism: Rhodococcus sp. IEGM1339; assembly: GCF_050321925.1. Lineage (NCBI taxonomy): Bacteria > Bacillati > Actinomycetota > Actinomycetes > Mycobacteriales > Nocardiaceae > Rhodococcus > Rhodococcus sp. IEGM1339. The sequence goes on along the minus strand of NZ_JBNQFT010000037.1, from coordinate 581 downwards.
CGCTGTCGAGCTTTCGGGGCAGCAAGAACGTGCTCCTGGTCTTCTACCCCCTCGCCTTCACCGGCGTCTGCCAGGGCGAACTGTGCGCCGTCCGCGACGACCTGCCCACCTTCGAGAACGACGACACCGCCATCCTCGCGGTGTCGGTCGGCCCGTCGCCGAGCCACAAGATCTGGGCAGCCGAGCAGGGCTACACCTTCCCGCTGCTGTCCGACTTCTGGCCGCACGGCGAGGTCGCGCAGGCCTACGGTGTGTTCAACGAGAAGTTCGGTTTCGCCAACCGCGGCACGTTCGTCATCGACAAGGACGGCATCGTGCAGTTCGCGGAGGAGAACCAGCCCGGAGAGGCCCGTGACCAGGGAGCTTGGGCCAGAGCGCTCGCCGCGCTAAAGTCCTGATGCGAAGTCGGCGGCACCTGCCGCCGTCTTTCGGGCGTGTAGCTCAGTGGTAGAGCTCTGGTTTTACACACCAGCGGTCGGGGGTTCGAAACCCTCCGCGCCCACAAAGCCCCCTCACCTTCTGATGCAGGTGAGGGGGCTTTTTCGTGCCCTCCAGATACCGCTGAAAATCGGAGGGGGACA
>NZ_JBNQFT010000036.1:0-27218 GCF_050321925.1 Rhodococcus sp. IEGM1339 | reverse complement strand
GGCACACGTTCCCGCCGCAGGTCGAGGCCGATATGCAGGTGCTGCTCGACCGGATTTCAGGTACCGAAGTCACGCACTAACGAAATGAGCCAACTCGGGGCCCACCCGAGACCCGTATGGAGCAGGGACTGGCCGCAGGGTCGGCTGAGGCTGACGCTTCAACGACGAGACGACTGTCAGATCAACCCTCGTTGCCTGGCTTCGTCCTCGTCTTCTTTGATCGGGTCGGCGTAGATTGCGGCATCCGCGTGATTTCCTTCGCGTATGTGGCGGTCTCTCATTGATTTAAGAGTGCGTATCCGCTCTCGTAACTCGTCGTCGCTGAGCTTCGAGGGAGGACCGAACGGAGGGTGGCTGCTCATAGAGTCAATACTCGTCTACCCTCCGACTCCCGAGCAATAGCTGAGCCTGCGCCGTACGCCGGGTGACGAAATGGGCAGTGGCGGTCAGCCCAAATGCCCGCCTGGAACGCTCGTAACGCAAACCCCCTCGGGCAGAAGTCCGCGTCAAGTGCCGCAAGGCCACACCCCGTACATGCTCAGCAACTGACACGTGGTCTGTGCCTTATGTGGGCTTGGGATGTCTCCAAATCCAAAAGCCGAGCGCCTCGAAATACGCACTTAGCCGACGGATGCAGGCAATGGACCACAACTCAGGCCAGCTGACTGCTCCCCGCACCGAATTCTCGATATTGTCAATCTTGGGGATGTATCCGCCTTCGGATTTTAGGAGTGCATGTAATGCACTGAATAGATGATGCCCATTATGGTATGGTCGCCAGGAGCCCGGACTTACAAATTCAGTACCCATTAATTGAGATTCAATCCACTCTTCCACAAGTGAGGTGCTCTCCCCCTTGGCCGAAACGGGAAGCCTAGCGATAGCTGCTCTCTTAGACTTATTAATATCTAGAGAAACCTCCCCGCGAGCGTACAGTGCCACAATTGGAAAATCCTTCGTGGACAAGCCAATTCCGTACCGCTCGCAGTTGTATCGAAGGGCAGTCACCGGGCACGCGACATTTTCGATCGCCTCGATAGCTGTGGCGAATCCCCTCCTGGTGAGTTTTTCGCGGAAACCCCGTCCGTCTACATGACTTGCGCATATCCTGTCTGGAAGATGAGGAACATGAAGTACCTCGGAATCTAAATCATTAAGGTCAGTCGAGGTCACACCATATAACTCAACTCGAACATCGAAACTACGCTTGACATGGTCGGCATCGACGAGGGCGCCGACATTTTCCATGGACTCCTGAACCACAATTTCAATTACGCCGAGGGCATTCTCCCTCCCTCCCGCGATGAATAATTGGCAGGCCTCTTCAGATATGTGCGCATCTAAGGTTCGAACGTCTTCGACACCCTCTACCACCAAGAAAGCGCGTGTATCCTGGGGACGAAGCATCATCATGTCGGCATAGATGCTGTCGGCGGTGAGACCATCAAACATGTTTGACTGTGAACTCAATTACGCTCCTCATCGGGGGCGAGGTAGACCGCTTTTGAGCGCCACTTATCTACAATTTGGGGCGAATGTGTCGCAACAATGAAGCGCGCATTAGAAAGCAGCGCGATATTTTGCAGGTCGTTAAGGAATTCTCTCTGCCAACCTACATGGAGAGATATCTCTGGTTCGTCGATAAGTACAAGGGATCCGAATGTTGTTCTAAAGAGAAGCTCATAGAGCAGAACGAGTTCATGCTGCTCGCCGGACGATAACTGATCCGGGCTGATTTGCTCCCCTTCATCGGTTTCGAATATGAACCCTTCCGATGCGTCGATGCGCATAGTCTTATAGAGGAAGCGGCGATTGATAATGTCGCGAAGTAGCGTTATTTTTTGAAGCGTCTCATTCAGCACTCCTAGTTTCTTCGCTGTGTCATCCAGGTAAGTTTCGAGGACGCGCATTTCCGTAGCATTCAGTTCCGTGCCCTCAAGCGTGATGTCCGTAGTAGAGTCTAGGAGCGAGACTTCGGCCAGTCGGTTTCTCAGCAGCGTCTGTTCCCTGTACTGATCTAGCAACTCATTCGTTGTCCATTTCGGCTCATCCCGGCGCTCAAGTACGCGCTTTGGGAAGGTTCGATCGAGCTGTGATGAAATCCGAGCATTTTCTGCAAGCTTGTCTGAAATTATTCTTGCTATATCCCGAGAAAACTCCGCTACTGTAGATTCGCGCGTTCTGGCAGGTCTGCGTCGTGCCGCATAAACACCTGCGTCATCTGCAATTAAAAGCCGTTGAGTCTGCACAAATTTTACAGACAACCCAACAAGAAACTCAGACAGTTCCTTTGGGATTCCGTAAAGTGAGGCCAATATGTCCGCTAAACGACCCGGTCGAAGTGGCAGGTACCGAGAAAGGGCCTCTTCTGTGGTCAGGTACCGATCAGCGCGTGGATCGAGCCATTCATCAAATCCGACGCGATCCAGACCCAGCTCTACTTCAAGTAATTTCCTAATTTGCGCGCTTTTTAATTCGCTTTTTTCATTCTCGATTCCGGTTGACCGTCCGATCAGCCCACCTCCCCTAAACAGCATGAGTTGGACGGATCCACGTCCGTGAATTTGTCTATCAAGCGCCGACGCGGAGCGCAACTTGTGTCGTTCATTTTTCTTCCAGCCGTGCCTCCACACTTGCAGACGATGGCCGTCGGAAAAATTAAAATCGGCAACTTCGAAACGGATCTTCTGGCAGCGCCATAATTCTCCCGAAAGAACCGCTTGGGTCAATTGCAACAAGTGTGTCTTGCCGACGCCGTTGGGGCCATGAAGAATTACAAAACTATCCCCTTCGGGAAAAAAAACGTCATGATCGAATCGGCCTAGGAGACCCTTAACTCGAATGCGTGTTAAGTCCGGCATGGGTTGACCATACCGAAGAGTACAAGTTCTGAGCGCATGGACCTGTTGCTGTGTCTATGCCGGTAAGTAGCGCTGTCGCAAGCGAAATGCACCTCACGCAGGGCACGGGTCCGCAACCGCTGGGTATCGAGTGAGATAGCTCGGTATCGCGTGGAGAGTCACCAAGCGCCACGGCGACACCCCGCGCACACGACGGATCCCGTGGCCGCAGCACCCTGCAACGGGGAACCACAGCGACTACAGCGGGGCGTCTTCGGCGCGGGGGCCGGTTCGAGTGGGGCGGGCAAGGTCGGCGGCACAGGATCGTCGGGTTCCTCGTCCGCCGCGGTGTGGTTCTCGGCATTCCGGTCCTCGTCCCAACGCTCGTCGTCGTCCTCCTCGATTACTACAGGCGGGTCTATGCCCAGCAACCGCCGCATATCCGCTTTGACGTCCTCCAACTCCGCCTGAGCATGCACGTCCACCACCACCGGGGGCTTCACCAGATCGACGCTGTGCAGGCGGCGACGCGACTCTCCCAACCGCATCAACCCATCGACGATCCGCACCACCGCCCCCGGATCGTCACCCGGATTCAACACCTCCAACTCCGCGTACAGGCGGCGCGTCAACAGGTCGAGGCGGGCGTCCTCGAGCCGCCGCAGCTCCCCGGCAGACGCCGACTCCTGCCGGTTCAACATGCCCATGACTGCCCGGTATGCGGCACCGCGCGTCGAGTAGCCGCACTGTTCGGCGATCTGTTCGTAGGTCTTGCCTTTGGTTCGCAGTTCCACGGCCCGACGTTGCCGCTGCCGCGTGGATTCCTTCCGGCCGCGTTGTATCGCCATGCGTTCACTCCTCGTCGGGTGTGGTCACTGTGTCTGGGTGGTGTGGTCGGCGAGCCGCCGGGTGTGTTTGCGGGCGCCGCGGAGTGTGGCGCGTGCGCCGGCCAACCCGTCCTCGACGCGGCTGAGGGCGTCGAGGACGGGCTGAGGACCCGGCAGTGCAGTGCGGTCACCACCGGGGTTTTCCGTGGCCTCCCGGGAGGTGTCGAGGCCCCGGAAGTTCCGTTGCAGATCACAGAGGTGCTGGCCTATGTCGGCGAGCAGGGCGGCGAGATGGTCCACGTCGTCGAGCAGATCCACCGGGTCGGTTGTCATGCCGTCTCCCGGGAGCCTCGGCGGAGCAGGCCGGGTCGACGCGTGGGTTCGCTGTGCGCGGTGGCTTGTATCGCGATCCATTCACAGCAGGACCGGAGGGTGCCCCGGCGTAGTTCGACACCTTCCCGGTCGAGTGTGGGAATGAGGTTGTCGCGGTCGGCGGCGAGGGGATGGTCGAGTGGTGCGGCGACCCGCCACATGCGTTCCTCGATCGTTTCGGCGAGGGTGCCCCATCCGGCGGACCGAGACGTGCCCTGGTGGGGGACGCGGATCGGTTCAAGGACGACACCGAGTTTGTCGGCGCGGCGGCGGGCGGCGTCGAGCATGAGCCGTTCCGCTGCGACTTTCTCTTCGGCGCGGCGGCGTTCTTCCTCGCGGCGTTCCTCGGCTTCCTTGCGGGCCTGGGCGTATCCGGCGCGGTCGACGTGGATGCGGTGCCGTTTGTCGATGTGGGCGCGCAGCGCACCGATCCGGTCGCGGGTTGTTCGGATCAGCTCTTCGCGTTCCGCTGCGACTTCCTGCCGCCATTCGGGGGGGAGGTCGTCGTCGTTGAGCAGCGCATCTAACTCGACGTCCAGGTCGGGTCCGGCTTGCTGGGCGAGCACATCCCCGAGGTACAGCCGGGCAGGTTCTGGGATGTGTTGTGTGTCAACGTTTTTCATTAGTCTACTCACTTTCAGGCGATGGTGACGGCGAGGGTGACGCATTCCCAGGAGACGAGGACTTCCCGCTCGACGACGACGAGGCGTTCATTCCTGCGGTGGAACGGCCCGGTGGATTCGACGACAGGGCCGCGATGGACGACGACGGGGCCGGTGCCGAACAGGGTGTCGCCGAGATCGACGTACCCGGCACCGAATGCCCACTGGTTCCCCGACGGCGTGAGCAGTCGCGCACCGTCACGGACGACGAGGTTCACGGCGTGGGCGGCGGCGGCGAGGTGGGGTGCGGCGTGGACGACACCCGGGTATCCGAACTGGGCGAGCTGTTCCTCCACCGCACCGAGAGCGGCGACGAGGCCCGTCGCGGTGTTCGGTGGCCCGGCTTCGGCGGTAAGCACCGTGGCGGCGTGTTCCTCGACGTGGCGGCGTTCGTGCAGCCGCAGCAGTTGCCGTGCCCGGGCCTGTTGGTCGTTGAGGTCCGCGAGCAGGCCGCAATCGTCGGCGGCCCACACGACGAGGCCAGTGAACAGGTGGTCGGGTGCCCGGTCGCCGCCTTTCGGTTCGGCGGGTGGGCCGGCGCAGTATTCGATCGGCCACACCCCGGAGGGGCCGCAGTTGATGGACCGGACGAGCACACCGTCCGCGAGGCGGGTCGGATCGTCGCGGTCGAGGACGATTGCGACTTGGTAGAGGCCGACCGGGGCGGGGTTCGCAAGGACCGGTTCATAGATCACCGGCATGACGACACCCCCTCCAACAGCAGGTCAGCGAGACGACGACGGTTAGCGGGCGAAAGAGCATCCAGTTCCGGATCCAGGGCACGGCGCACTCTCCAGTAACGAAGCGCGTCGCGGGCATCGAGTAGCTCGGGATCGTCGGGTGGGCGCGAGCGGACCAGGGCGGCGGTCCGGGCAGACCAAAATGACGGCGAACGTGAGTCGGGTGAGAAGGTCATCATGGGTGAGGACCGTAGACCTGGGGTGTGCACGGCAGCCGCGATGCGCGCTAGCACCCTCCTTACCTGCCCCGATAGGGGAGAAGTTCCGCGGCCGAACGAAACCGCTCAAAGCCGTTCACCCCCGCCTACAGGTATGCCCACGCGACGTGTGGCGAGGATGGGTACCGCGAGCCGATCTGCGCTCTCGGACGGAACGGATCGGACTGTGGTGGGACAGACGTGATGAACAGGAAACCGGAACTGTCGAGGAAGCTCCCCACCACACTCCTCACAATGGGTAAAGAACTCCGATGCCATAGTGCCGTACCCGGCTTTCGTATCGACTCCCCTTCTTTTCCCTTCTATGCCCTCAGCGGAAAAGATGTTCTGAACTGGGGAAATGCCAGTCTTGATGTCCGCTTTTGTCGGACAGGGTGTCCCCTTTTCAAGGCTTGAGTGTCCGCCTTTGTCTGAGCCGGAAAAGGGGACATGATGTCCGCTCTTATCTGCGCCTTTCGCACATGAGCACTTCTGGTCGGGCGTACGAGGAAACAACCGGTAGCAGCTGGTCTTGTTCCCGCTCCCGAGTCCGGATTTGACGGAGAGCCAACCGTGCAATTCCAGGTGTCTCAGGACGCGTCGAGTCTGACGCTCGGAGAGCCCCGCCTGCTGCGCTAACTCCTTCTGGCGCTTCGGCGCGAACTGGTCCGGAATCTCGCACGTACGGTTGTCCGCGCGCCTCAGCAACGCGTGCATGACCGCGCGCTCTCCAGACTTGAGACGGGATCGCTCGACAAGCCTCTCAGCTTCGTTGCGCGTCATTCCGGAGCGTCGCACGACGCCGATATCGTCAGGTACAGCGCACAGTCGGGCGGCTGGGCCGACGTCGCCGGGGGTGGTCCCCCCGGCGGCGTCCCGCGTTTCAGTCATGATCTTGTCCTGCTCCCGGCGGCCGTCCCCTACCTCCCATGAGTTGTTAGGTGGTCAGTGCTTCGTCCGGGTCGAGACGCAACTCGCGTAATACCCACGCACTGGGCACACGTAGGCGGTGCCCGACGCGGATCGTAGGAATGTCCCCGATTCGTGCAGCGGCATACGCGCCGGATCGACTGATGCCGAGCGCAGTTCCCGCTGTCTCCACGGAGACTGTGGGAGCAGTTCGAAGCCGCTGGATGACGTCCATGCGATTTGTTCTCATACTCAAAAGTGTGACCCCATACGGCAGGGTTTCGATATAGTTAGAAATATGCCGACGCCCTCGAACAAAAGGTCACCACGCCGCCCTCCAGTCGGCGAAGTCATCGGCGCCACTGTCGCACCACGAGGCAACGACCGTCCGCCACGACCTATCACCGTTCAATGCGAGGGTCACGCGCACCACTACGAAATTGCGTGGGAGGACACCGAGAACGGACCTGTCATCACCGACCTGCGCATCTTCTCGCCGGACGGAACTCCTATCACGAAGCGATCCCTGGCAAGGATCAACCCAGACAGGATCGCGGCCGCAGCAAAACGGACAGACACCGAAGAACTAGCCGAAGCCGGACGGATGCTGAAGGAGTCGCTTGGAAACCTGGCCGAGTCATACGGCATGTCACGCAGCGGCTTCGAATGGACCGAGACCTTTCGGGGGACATCCGCAGGCTACCTCGCCGCCGCACGAAAGATCGGCACCCTCGATTCCCCTAGGCGGGGACGTCCTGCACTGCCTCCTGAGCACTTCGAGAGCGTCGCCGAACTGGCTCGAGAAGCCCATACCGCCGGTTCACGAAGCATCGCCCGTTACATCGCGCAACGCATGCCCTACGGAGATGGCAGCCAGCCAGCGATTGAGACCGTGAATGGCTGGCTCAAGCGGTGCAAAAAACTCGGACTCATCGAACCCGGTGAACTGAGGAAACCCAGGCAAGGCAAGGGAAAAGAACAATGAGCACGTCGCAGCATCGCACCCGCCGCGCCGAACCAATCAGCAAGCGTGTCCACGCTGACGGCACCACCGTCTACGAGTTTCGAGTTGATGTGGGCACCCGAGCTGACGGCACCAGAGACCGGCGCCGGCACACCTTCCCCACTCTCAGAGCCGCCCGCGCCGAATACCGCCGGATCACCACGGAGGTAGCCGCTGGCACTCACATCGCCCCGTCCCGCACAACCGTCGCCGAAGCCTGCGATGCATGGCTTGCAGGCAAACGCGATGTCCGCGACGTCACCCGCCGCGGATACGAGTACGCCCTGGTTCACGCCGTGCGCCACCTCGGCGGTCTACACCTCCAAGCCGTCACGAAGGCGCACCTCGACGAACTCGTCACCCACATGCTGTCGGGAGGATCACGACGCGGTACCCCGTTGTCGGTGCGCCAAGTTCAATTCACTGTGCGGACTCTACGAGCCGTGTTCGAGGATGCCCGTCGACAGGGACAGATTGCCCGCAACGTCGTGGAGTTGGTCGAGATGCCCCGTGCCACGCCACACACGATGCAAACGTGGACTCGTCAGGAGACCGCCCGATTCCGCCAGCACATCACCGACGAAAGACTCGCGGCGTGCTGGCTACTCACACTGTCAGGGTTCCGTCGGTCCGAGGTGTTGGGCCTCAACTGGTCAACGGTCGACTTCGAGCACGGAACCGTGGCCGTCGTTGCATCCAGGGTGCCGGTTGGCTCTGGTAAGGACACACAAACCGGCGCGCCGAAGTCCGCGCGTGGCCGCCGGGTCCTCACGGTGCACCCTTCGGTACTTGCGGCGTTGCGAGCCTTGAGAGCCACACAGGCGGCAGAAAAGTTGGCACTCGGCACCTGCTACCCGGACAGTGGCTTGGTAGCAGTGCACGAGGATGGACGCCCGATCCGACCTGAATGGTATTCCGACGAGTTCCGACGTCTGTGCGAGTCCGCAGGGGTGCGACCGATCCGGTTGCACGACGTGCGGCATACGTCGGTCACGTTGCAACTTGATGCGGGGCACCCGATCGCTGCCGTCGCGGCGTGGCACGGGCATTCAGCGGAAGAGATGTTGCGAACCTACGCGCACGCAGTTCAAGAGTCACTGACCAGTGCAGGGGCGACGTTATTCGAGGACTCCCCCGACGCCGTTTAACGTGGCCCATCCGGCTAGTTGGGCCATTCTTGGCCCACGGATACAAGTAGGCGACCCTTCCCCTAAGTGGGAAAGAGCCGCCTACCTGCATTAACACCTGTCGGGCTGACAGGATTTGAACCTGCGACCACTTGACCCCCAGTCAAGTGCGCTACCAAGCTGCGCCACAGCCCGTCCGCGCTCTCTCCGAGCGCTCTCAGAGATTACAACAGGAACGGACCGAAACACTAATCGGCTGGTCAGCGCGTTTTCACGACCGGGCGTCGGGAGCTCACTTGCGGCGGTCGCGCTTCTCCCGCACGCGCACCGAGATCCGCACGGGACTGCCGTCGAAGTTGAACTCCTCCCGCAGGCGACGCTCGAGGAAGCGGCGGTAGCCGGCCTCGAGGAAGCCCGTGGTGAACAGCACGAAGGTCGGCGGCCGCGTAGCCGCCTGGGTGGCGAACAACACCCGGGGCAGGCGACCGCCGCGCATCGGCGGCGGAGTCGCGGCCACGACCTCCTTGAGCCACGAGTTCAGGCGTCCGGTCGAGATGCGCTTGTCCCACGACTCGAGGGCCGTCTCCATGGCCGGGACGAGCTTCTGCACCGCGCGACCGGTCTTGGCGGAGATGTTCACCCGCGATGCCCACGGCACCCGCAACAGGTCGCGGTCGATCTCGCGGCCGAGTTCGTAGCGGCGATCCTCGTCGACGAGATCCCACTTGTTGAACGCGATCACCAGGGCGCGCCCGGACTCGACGACCATCGTGATGACCCGCTGGTCCTGCTCGGTGATGGGCTGCGAGGCGTCGATGAGCAGCACCGCCACCTCGGCCGCGTCGATCGCACCCCGCGTGCGCAGGGAGGCGTAGAACTCGGCGCCGGACGCACTGTTGACGCGCTTGCGCAGACCAGCGGTGTCGACGAAGCGCCACGGCTTGCCGCCGAGCTCGACGATCGAGTCCACCGGGTCGACGGTGGTGCCGGCGATGTCGTGCACCACCGACCGTTCGTCGCCGGCGAGCTTGTTGAGCAGGCTCGACTTGCCGACGTTCGGCTTGCCCACCAGCGCGACGCGGCGAGGCCCTTCCCCACCGGTACCCTCGCGGGGGGTGGCCGGCAGCTTGGCGAGCAGCTCGTCGAGCAGATCACCGGTGCCGCGACCGTGGGTGGCCGATACCGAATAGGGCTGGCCGAGTCCGAGGGACCACAGTGTCGCGGCTTCGGATTCGACACGGTCGTCGTCTACCTTGTTCGCCACGAGCAGCACCGGAGTCTTCGACCGACGCAGCACCTTCGCGACGGCCTCGTCCACGCTGGTGGCGCCCACGGTGGCATCGACGACGACGAGGATCGCGTCGGCGGTGCGCATCGCGACCTCCGCCTGTCGGGCCACGGACTGCTGCATGCCCTTCGCGTCGGGTTCCCATCCGCCGGTGTCCTGCACCATGAACCGGCGGCCGTTCCACGACGCCTCGTACGAGACGCGGTCGCGGGTGACGCCCGGGACGTCCTCGACGACGGCTTCCCGTCGGCCGATGATGCGGTTGACCAGGGTGGATTTGCCGACGTTCGGTCGGCCGACCACGGCGACGGTCGGGACCGGGACGAACTCCTCGAGGTCGCCGCCCTCGGCGAATTCGATGTCCCAGTCGCCTTCTTCCGACCACGTGCCGTCGCCGTCGAACCCGGTGTAGTCGGTACTCAGGTCGTCGCTCACAGCTTCGCTCCAGTCTGCTCGGCGACCACCGCGAGCAGCGCGGCGATCACCTCGTCGATGTTCATGTCGCTGGTGTCCACGACGACCGCGTCGTCCGCCGCACGCAGCGGGGACACCGCGCGGGTGGAGTCGAGGTGGTCGCGGCGCTGCACCGCGGCGAGGACCGCCTCGTAGTCGTCGCCGCGACCCTCGGCGATGTTCTGGTTGTTGCGCCGGTGCGCGCGGGCCTCCGCCGAAGCGGTGAGGAAGATCTTCACGTCCGCGTCGGGGAAGACGACGGTGCCGATGTCGCGTCCTTCGATCACGACGCGGTGCTCGGCGCGGCCGAGCCGCTGCTGGGCCTCGACGAGCAGGGTGCGCACCTCGGGCACGGCGGAGACCGCGGAGACCGCGGCCGTGACCTCGGCGCCGCGGATGACCTCGCGCACGTCGTCCCCGTCGAGGCGGATGTCCTCGACGGTGGGGTCGGTGCCGATCGACCACGGCAGGCTGGCGGTGACCGCGGCGATCGCGGCCGGATCGGTCAGATCGGTGCCGCGGCGCAGGGCGTGCAGCGTCGCGATGCGGTACATCGCGCCGGTGTCGAGATAGGCGGCACCGAGATGCTGCGCGAGACGCTTGGAGACGGTGGACTTGCCCGTGCCGGACGGCCCGTCCATCGCGACGACCAACGCGTCGGCCGGTGCGCCGGTCACAGCTTCACCGCCTGGTACAGGCCCCCGACCTCGTTGCGGCCGAGGACACGGAGGGTGCCGGGACGCTGGTCGCCGAGCGCCACGGGACCGATGTTGGTGCGCACGAGCCGGATCACGGGGAACCCGACCGCATCGAGCAGACGTCGCACGATGTGCTTGCGCCCCTCGTGCAGCACGAGCCGCACCAGCGACTGGCCCTCGTGGACCTCGAGCAGCGAGAACTCGTCGACGGAGGCGGGTCCGTCCTCGAGTTCGATGCCTGCCTTGAGCTGCTTGCCGACACCGCGGGCGAGCACACCCTTGACGGTCGCCAGATAGGTCTTGGGCACCTCGAAGGACGGGTGCATCAGCCGATGGGCCAGTTCGCCGTCGTTGGTGAGCAGCAGCAGCCCTTCGGTGTCGGCGTCGAGACGACCGACGTGGAACAGGCGCTGCCCGGCGGCGACGCGTTCGGAGACGATGTCGCCGACGCACGGACGGCCGAGATCATCGGACATCGTGGACTGCCAGCCGCGGGGCTTGTTCAGCACGAGGTGCACGAGATCCTTGTTGATGACGACGCGGACGCCGTCGACCCGGATCACGGCGTTCTCCGGGTCCACGCGCAGGCCCTGCTCGACGACGATGTTGCCGTCGACCTCGACGCGACCCGCGGCGATGAGTTCCTCGGCGGCGCGGCGCGAGGCGACGCCGGCCTGGGCGAGCACCTTCTGCAGCCGCACGCCTTCACCGGCGGGCAGCTGGGCGGGGCCTGCCTCGCGATGCTGGTGCCGCGCGGGACGGGCGTTGCTCACGGTCGGAACGACGCGCTGCGCGACGCGCTTGGCGGCAGGCTTGGAGGGCTTACCGGTCGAGGTGCCCTTGCGGTGCGGTTTGCGACCGGCGGCCGACTGTGCCGGTTTGCGACCTCCGGCCGACTGGCCGGGAGTGGCCCGGCGATCGGAGCGGGGTGAGTCGGTGTGCTCCCCCGAACGGGGAGCCCCTGCGCGCCCCGAGCGGGGAGCTTCGGTGCGTCCTCCGGAACGCGGTGCTTCCGCGCGTCCCGAGCGGGATCCCCCGGTGTTGCGCGTGTTCGCGCTACGGGGATTGTTTCTTCTACGGTCCGGTGTGCCATCACGGCGAGCGGGTGTATTCACTTGGTTCCTGTCAGTTCTCTGGATCGAACTCCGCGGGCGAGAGAGTCTCGGGACGCGCGTTCCTACCCATTCTCTCAAATCGTGGGTCCGACTCGAGACTGTCGGCGATGTCGTCGATCACATCGACATCGGGCAGAAGCGGCGCAACGGGCGGCAGATCCTGCAGAGATGCCAGGCCGAGGCGTTCGAGGAACAGCTCCGTGGTGACGTAGAGCGTGCCGCCGGTCTCCGGATCGGTGCCCGTCTCGGCGATCAGATCGCGCGCGAGCAGGGTGCGCATCACCCCATCGACGTTGACGCCGCGCACGGCACGGACACGGCTGCGCGTGACCGGTTGCCGGTAGGCGATCACGGCGAGCGTCTCGAGTGCGGCGCGGGTGAGCTTGGTGCGCGCGCCACCCTGCAGCAGCTTCTCGACGTAGGGCGCGAAATCGCGGCGCGTGTAGAAGCGCCAGCCGTCGCCCGCGAACCGCAGGTCGATGCCGGATCCGCGCGCGGTGAGGTCCTGTGCGAGACGCCGCAGCGCAGCCTCGGCGCGGTCGGCGGTGACCCCGATGGCGGTCGCGAGCTGCTCGGTCGGCGCGGGGGTATCGACGACGAGCAACAGTGCCTCGAGTGCCGCAGCGAGTTCGTCGGCGGCGATCTCGAGAAGTTCACCGTCCCACGCGCGTTCCGGCGCAGCAGTGTCTTCGTCACGTTCCCGCGCGGTGTCGTCCGTGCTCCCCGGCGCAGCGTCACTCTCGGGCGCAGCATCGTCCGCGTGCTCCCGCGCGACGGTGTCGTCCGCGTGCTCCCGCGCGACGGTGTCGTCGCTCACCCGTAGTCCTCCTCGAAATCGATGGCCTCCCCGTCGGTCTCCCCCGTCCACGCGACCTGCAGATGTCCGAGCGGGTCGGGTTGTTCGAAGGTGACGGCACGTTCGCGGTAGAGCTCGAGCAGCGCGAGGAACCGGGCGACGACGAGCAGTCCGAGATCGCAGTCGGCGACGAGTTCGTCGAATCCGACCCAGACGCCGGCGCCGCGGGCGCGCAGCAGACCGAGGATGTGGGCGGCCTGTTCGGGAACCGACACCTTCGGAGTGTGCAGGTGGTCGAGGCCGACGGTCGGTGGTGGTTTCGGCCGGAACGCCGCGGCCGCGATCTCGGCGAAGCGGTGCGCGTCGACACCGAGCACGACCTCCGGTACGAGATTCTCGTAGCACTCCTCGAGCGACACCGCGCGCGGATAGCGGCGCAGGGCGGCGGCCTCGAGGGCGGCGAACTGTTCGGCGATCTGCTTGTAGGCCCGGTACTGCAGCAGACGCGCGAACAGCAGGTCGCGGGCTTCGAGCAGGGCGAGGTCCTCGGGGTCGTCGACCTCGCCGGCGGGCAGCAGCCGGGCGGCTTTGAGGTCGAGCAGGGTCGCGGCGACGACCAGGAACTCGGTGGTCTGATCGAGGCCGAGTTCGGGACCGAGTTTACGGGTGTAGGCGATGAAGTCGTCGGTGACCTCGTGGAGAGCCACCTCGGTGACGTCGAGGCGACGCTGCGAGATGAGGGTGAGCAGCAGGTCGAACGGGCCCTCGAAGTTGCGCAGGCGCACATGGAAGCCCGAGGTGGTCTCCTCGACCTCCGGCCGGTCCGGTTCGGTGGGTTCCTCGAGGACCACCGCGTCGGCCCCCACATCGGGTGCCGTGCCGGTGTCCGCGGTGTCGTGAACGGGAGCGTGCACGGGGCTCAGCGACCGCTCCGGTGGATCACTTCCCGCGCGAGTGCGCGGTACGATTCGGCGCCGGCAGAGGTGGGCGCCCAGCGGGTGATGGGTTCGCCGGCGACGCTGGTCTCGGGGAACTTGACGGTGCGGTTGATGACGGCGTCGTAGACGAGATCGCCGAAGACCTCCACGACCCGCGACATCACCTCACGACCGTGCAGGGTGCGCTGATCGAACATGGTGACGAGGATGCCGGCAACGGTCAGCTTCGGGTTGAGCCGGTCGCGGACCTTGGCGACGGTGTCGTTGAGCAGCGCCAGGCCGCGCAGGCTGAAGAACTCGCATTCCATGGGGATGAGCACCGAGTCGGCGCAGGCGAGCGCGTTGACGGTGAGCAACCCCAGCGACGGCTGGCAGTCGACGAGGATGTAGTCGTAGCGGTCGAGCATCGGGTACAGGGCGCGGCCCAGGGCCTGTTCGCGGCCGACCTCGGAGACGAGCTGGATCTCGGCCGCCGACAGGTCGATGTTGCTCGGCAGCAGGTCGAGGCCCTCGACGTGGGTGCGCACGAGCACGTCGTCGGTGGACACCCGCGGTTCGACGAGCAGGTTGTGCACGGTGAGATCGAGATCGTGGTGGGCGACACCGAGTCCGGCGGACAGTGCGCCCTGCGGGTCGAGGTCGACGAGCAGGACGCGGCGCCCGTACTCGGCGAGGGACGCCCCGAGGTTGATGGTCGAGGTGGTCTTGCCGACCCCGCCCTTCTGGTTGCACATCGCGATGATGCGGGCCGGTCCGTGGGTGGACAACGGCACCGGTTCCGGGACGGGACGGCGTGGCCGGCCGGTCGGTCCGAGATCGGGCTCGGCAGCGGTTCCGGAGGTGGTGGAAGGCTCGGTGGTGGACGTTCTGTCGGTGTCCTCGCGGCCGTGTGCGTCGACCGGGACGGTGTTCGACCGGAGGTGCTCCGGCTCCGTGTACGTGGCGGGTGGCCGAGGTGTGCCCACGTTCGGTACTCCCCCTGTCTTGCGACCCGGATGTCTTCTCGTCGACCCGTCGGGTGACCCGGCGGCTCGTCCCCAGAACGCTACCGCTTCGTCGGCAGGATCACCGCACGGACACGCGTCCCCTGCGGAGTCGGTCATCGTGCCCGCGGATGCGCCTGCGCCCATACCTCGCGGAGGGCACCGGCGGTGACCAGGGTGTATATCTGCGTGGTCGTCACAGAAGCATGCCCCAGTAACTCCTGTACCACGCGTACGTCGGCGCCACCGTCGAGCAGGTGCGTCGCGAAGGAGTGCCGCAGCGTGTGCGGCGACACCCCGACGTCGACTCCGGCGCGCTCGGCGGCGGTCTGCAGCACCTTCCACGCGCTCTGCCGCGACAGGCGGCCGCCGCGCGCGTTGAGGAAGACCGCGGCGGTGCGGCCGGTTGTCAGGGCGGGTCGTCCCCGCACGAGATAGGCGTCGAGCGCGCCGAGCGCCGGGCGTCCGACCGGGACGAGTCGCTGTTTGCCGCCCTTGCCGCGCAGCAGCACGGAGCGTGATTCGGTGTCGATGTCGTCGACGTCGAGCCCGACGGCCTCGGAGATGCGGGCGCCGGTGGAGTACAGCAGTTCGAGCAGGGCGCGGTCGCGCATGCTGCGGGGCCCGTCGGCGTCGCGGCCGGCGGCGTCGAGGATCGCGGTGACCTGGTCGACGGTCAGCGCCTTGGGAAGGCGACGCCCGGGCGCCGGGGGTTTGACGGTGCGGGCGACGTCGACCGGGGTCTGTCCTTCGGCCGCGGCGAAGCGGTGCAGGCCGCGCACGGCGATCAGGGCGCGGGCGGCCGAGCTCGCTGCCAGCGCCGGGCGGTTGCGTTCCGGGTCTCCGCGGCGCAGGCTCGCGGCGAAGTCGCTGATGTGGTGTTCGTGCACGTCGGCGAGGTCACCGATGTGGATGTCGGTGAGGTGTTCGACGTAGCGCAGCAGGTCGCGGCGGTAGGAGGCGAGGGTGTTCGTCGCGACCCCCCGTTCGACGGTCAGGTGCGCGAGATAGGCGTCGAGTTGCCCGGTGAGTGTCGGGGACGGCTGCGGAGCGACCTGCGTGGCGGGACGCTCCTCACCGGGCAGCACTGCTCACCCCTCCGCGCGCGTGCGGGCGAAGGTGGTGGGCCGGTCCGGCCACGGCGCGTCCGGTGCGCGGGTCGCGGTGCCCGTCGCGCGGGCGGTTGCGAACGCGAGGAGACCGGACACCGCGGTGGCATTGACGATCTCCCCGCGCAGAACCATCGCCACGGCCTCGTCCACCGGGACGCGGCGGACCTCGAGATCGGCCTCCTCGTGCTCGGGTTCGGGCCGGTCGACCTCGCTCAGGCCGCGGGCGGCGAAGACGCGCACGGCTTCGTCGGTGAATCCGGGTGAGAGCGCGATGTCGACGAGGAGTTCCCAGTCGGCGGCGGCCAGGCCGGTCTCCTCGGCGAGTTCGCGGCGGGCGGTGTCGAGGGGGTCCTCGCCGGGTGCGTCGAGCAGCCCGGCGGGCAGTTCCCACAGTCGCCGGCCGAGCGGGTGCCGGTACTGGTGCACGAGCACCACCCGGTCCTTCTCGTCGACGGCCACCACCGCGACCGCACCGTGGTGTTCGACCACTTCGCGTTCGGCGGTGTGCCCGTCGGGCATCGCAACGTTGTCGACGCGCAGCGACACGATGGCGCCCGTGTAGATCCGCCGGCTGTCCAGGGTGCGGAAGTCGTGTCGCTGCGCCATGTCGACTACTCGGCGTCGCCGGCGGTGGACGTCGACGCGGTCGAGCCGACCGATTCCTCGGAGGTGCTGTTCTCGCCGTGGATGTCGACCGGGAGTCGCTCAGCCGCCTTGTACTGCAGTGCCGCGGCAACGAGGCCGGAAAACAGCGGGTGCGGGCGGGTGGGCCGGCTCTTGAGTTCCGGGTGCGCCTGGGTGGCGACGAAGAACGGATGCTGCTCGGCCGGGTACTCGACGAACTCGACGAGCCGCCCGTCCGGGGAGGTGCCGGAGAACACCAGACCGGACTTGGCGATCTTGTCGCGGTAGGCGTTGTTGACCTCGTAGCGGTGCCGGTGCCGTTCGGAGACCTGCTCGCTGCCGTAGGCCCTGGCCACGACCGAGCCCTTCTTCAGCGTGGCCGGGTAGGCACCGAGACGCATGGTGCCGCCGAGATCGGCCTCACCGGCGACCGCCTGTTCCTGGTCCGCCATCGTGGAGATCACCGGGGCGGTGGTGTCGGGATCGAACTCGGTGGACGACGCGTCCTCGATGCCGACCGACCGCGCGGCCTCGATGACGACACACTGCAGGCCCAGGCACAGGCCGAGCAGCGGGATCCGGCGGGTGCGGGCGAACCGGATGGCGCCGAGCTTGCCCTCGATACCGCGGATGCCGAAGCCGCCGGGGATCAGGACGGCGTCGACGTCGCCGAGGTGCTTCTCGGCACCGGCCTCGGTCTCGCACTCGTCGGAGGCGACCCAGCGGATCTTGACCTTCGCGCGGTGCGCGAAACCGCCGGCGCGCAGCGCCTCGGTGACCGACAGGTAGGCGTCGGGAAGGTCGATGTACTTGCCGACGAGCGCGACCTCGACGGTCTCGCGGGGGTTGTGGACCCGCTCGAGCAGGTTGCCCCACACGGTCCAGTCGACGTCCCGGAAGGGCAGGCCGAGCTGGCGCACGACGTAGGCGTCGAGTCCCTCGCTGTGCAGCACCTTCGGGATGTCGTAGATGCTCGGCGCGTCGGGGCAGGAGATGCAGCCGGCGACGTCGACGTCGCACATCAGCGAGATCTTCGCCTTGAGCGAGGCCGGCACGTCGCGGTCGCAGCGCAGTACGAGCGCGTCGGGCTGGATACCGATGTTGCGCAGCGCGGCCACCGAGTGCTGGGTCGGCTTGGTCTTCAGCTCACCGGACGGCCCGAGATAGGGCACGAGCGAGACGTGCAGGAAGAAGCAGTTGTCGCGGCCGACCTCGTGGCGCACCTGGCGGGCGGCCTCGAGGAAGGGCTGCGACTCGATGTCGCCGACGGTACCGCCGATCTCGGTGATCACCACGTCGGGGGTCTGGCCCTCGGAGTCGGGTGCGGCCATCGCGAGGATGCGGCGCTTGATCTCGTCGGTGATGTGCGGGATGACCTGCACGGTGTCGCCGAGATATTCGCCGCGGCGTTCCTTGGCGATGACCGTGGAGTACACCTGCCCGGTGGTGACGTTCGCGTCGGCGGACAGGTCGCGGTCGAGGAAGCGCTCGTAGTGGCCCACGTCGAGGTCGGTCTCGGCGCCGTCCTCGGTGACGAAGACCTCACCGTGCTGGAACGGGTTCATCGTGCCGGGGTCGACATTGAGGTACGGGTCGAGCTTCTGCATCGTCACGCGCATGCCGCGTGCGGTGAGCAGAGTGCCCAGGCTCGACGCTGTGAGCCCCTTGCCGAGAGAGGACGCGACGCCCCCGCTGACGAAGATGTGCTTGGTAGGGGTACGCGAGTGGCGTGACTGTGGCAAAGAAGCTCCCGTGACGTCAGGTGCAGGACTTTTGGACTGATGCGATACAGCTGGGGCCTGCCGACCCACGGAACTTCACGGTAACACCTCCGTGGGCGGGCGCGTACCCGACTCGCGATTGCCGACCCCCGGTGCAATCGACGTCACAGGCGGCGACGCTCAGCGGGCCGGGGAGCCGACGGTGACGGCGGTGGCGCTCGGCCCCGTCCCGTACCGGCCGGTGCCCCCGTCGTACTGCTCGCGCAGCGCCAGAACCGTCGTCAGGCGCCCCGATTCGCGGTCGAGATTGTCGACCGTGGACAGGCCCGCGGCGAGCGCGGCGTCGGCCCGCACGACGGCGATCGGTCCGTTGCCCTCCGCTGCCCCCGTGCGGCCGGCGAGCACCGCGCCGGCGCCGCGGCCGTCGACGACTCCGGCGAAGCGCGCGATGAGCGACCCGCGATTGCCGGCGCGTTCGGCGTTGCCGCTGTGGTCGCCGGTGACAACGAGGGCGCTCTGGGCCGGTTCGACCTGACCGTCCTCGTAGGTGACGAAACCGCCGCTGCGCAGCGTGGTCAGGGCGAGGGCGCGTTCCTCGGCGGTGCTGCGCGGTTGCCCGGTGCCCGGGTCGACGAGCAGCACCGCGCCGAGCAGATCCCCGGCGAGGCTGCCCGGGTCGACGGCGCCGGTCTGCAGTTCCACGCCGGCGGGCACGACGTTGGTGACGGTTGTGCGGAGCTGGTCGGTGCCGGAGGCGTCGACGAACGAATCGGTCAGCGCGATCCGGGCGGTGACCCGGCCGCCGGCATCACCGACGGACCGCACGACGGCGTCGACGTCCTCGGGTGCGGCGTCCGGGGTGGTCACGAGAAGGACGGTGCGGTCGAGGAGTTCGTCGCGCACGATCCGCGGGCCGACGGTCGAGTCGAACCCGTCGGCGGCGAGCAGTTGTGCCTCGAGCCGGCTGCCGTGGTCCTCGGCCTCCTGGATCTCGCGGCGCAGCTCGGCCTTGTCGTCGCGCAAACCGGAGACGACGCTGTCGGCCAGCAATCCGGAGCCGAGCACGATCCCGACCGCCAGGCCGAGGAACACCGCCACCAGGGAGACGACGTGATGGCGCATCGAGATCACGCGCGCAGACCCCGAATCCACTCGACGGCGGAGTCCCACCACTGCCGGGCGAGTTCGACGACGTCGGCACCGAGATTGGACACGGCGAGTGCGGCGATCACGGCGATGAGGGCCGCGAAGACGAGCAGGGCGATCACGCCGCCCGAGACGCGGCTGCGGTAGAGGGTGGCCACCGCCTTCGCATCGACGAGTTTCGGCCCGACCTTCAGACGGGTCATCACCGCCGACGGATTGGTGTCGCGACGGCCGTGGTCGAAGAACTCGTCGAGCGAGACAGTGCTGCCGACGGTCACCACCAGCGCCGCACCGTGATGCTCGACGAGCAGCAGCGCCAGGTCGGTGGGGGTGCCGACGGCGGGGAAGGTCATCGCGCCGATGCCGAGATCCTGTATCCGCTCGAGACCCGGGGCGTGGCCGTCCGGGTCGGCGGGCAGCACCACTTCGGCGCCCGATTTGAGGGTGGAAGTGCCGATCTCGTCGGGGTCGCCGACGATGAGGTCGGGGCGATAGCCCGCCTTGGAGAGGGCGTCCGCGCCGGTGCCGACGCCCACCAGGATCGGTGAGTACTCCTTGATGAACGGCTTGAGATCCTTGAGGTCCTGCACATGCCCGGGGCCGTCGGAGACGACGACGACGTGCCGGTCGCGCAGGTCCAGGTCGATGTCGGGGATGCCGACGCCGTCGATGAGCAGCGGGCTCTCCGAGCGGATGAACTCGATGGTGTTGCCCGAGAACGCCTCGAGGTGATCGACGAGCCCGGTTCGCGCCTCGATCATGCGGTCGGAGATCTCGATGTCGGTCTGCTCGTCGCCCTCGATGAGCAGCTTCTCCCCCGCGTACACGCCACCCTCGTGCACCCGGACCTTCGCGCCGTCCTTGATCTTCTTGAAGACCTCGGTGCCGACGTTGTCGACGAGCACGATGTCGTGCGCGACGATCACTTCGGGACCGAGATTCGGGTACCGGCCCGAGATCGACGGGGACGCGTTGATCACCGCGGTGACGCCCGCCTCGACGAGCGCGTCGGCGGTGACACGATCGAGGTCGATGGCGTCGAGGACGACCACGTCGCCGGGACCGATCCGGCGCAGCAGCTTCGCGGTGTTCCTGTCGACCCGGGCAATGCCACTCACTCCGGGCAACGTTTCGTTGTTACGGGACAGCAGCGCCGGCATCTTCATGCAAGAGATGATGCGCCGGTATACGAGTGAGGTTGTGGAGGCGCGCCGGTAGTCGTGTGAACATCACCCCGGCGCGCCGGGCGGGTCAGCCGGTGCGCTCGGCGTGGGCGACGGCCAGCAGTTCCTCGGCGTGCGCACGTCCGGTCTCGGTGTCGTCGAGACCGGCGAGCATGCGGGCCAGTTCGGTAACCCTCTCCTCCTCGCTGAGGGTGCGCACCCCGCTGCTGATCACCCCGGCCCGGTCGTCGACCTTGTCGACGACGAGATGGGTGTCGGCGAACGCCGCGACCTGCGGCAGGTGCGTGACCACGATGACCTGGTGGGTGCGCGACAGGCGCGCGAGACGCCGGCCGATCTCGACGGCGGCGCGGCCACCGACCCCGGCGTCGACCTCGTCGAAGACCATCGTCGCGCCGCGCTCGGAACCGGCGAGCACCACTTCGAGGGCGAGCATGACGCGGGAGAGCTCACCGCCGGACGCGCTGCGGGCGAGCGGGCGGGCCGGGGCGTCGCTGTGCGGAGCGAGCCGGAACTCCACCTCGTCGATCCCGGATTCGCCGGCGTGCAGGAGCCGGTCGCCGACCGACAGCGGGGCGGTGTCGCTCACGGTCGCCGCGCGGTCGGCGATGTGCACGTCGAGCACGGCGCGCCCCATCGCGAGGCCGGACAGTTCCTTGCTCACGGCCTTCGCGAGTTTGCCGGCGACCTTGTGCCGCGCCGCCGACAGCGCGGTGGCGGTCTCCGCGGTCGCGGCGGCCTCCGCGTCGACCTCGGCGGCGAGCTTGTCGATCGCCTCCGCGGAGACGTCCAGTCCGGACAGGCGTTCGCGGGCCTCGCGCGCCCACTCGAGCACGCCGTCTATGTCGGCGGCGTACTTGCGGGTGAGGTTCTTCAGTTCCGCCTGCCGGTTGAGCAGGGTCTCGAGCGCGCTCGGGTCGGACGGCAGGTCGGACAGATAACCGGAGATGTCGCCGGTGACGTCGGTGACCACCGCGATCGCCTCGCCGAGGCGGGGCCCGAGCTCGCGCAGGGCGGGATCGTCGCAGCCCTCGAGGCGGGCGCGGGCCTCGCCGAGCAGGACGAGTGCCGCCGAGTACGCGTCGGCGTCGCCGCTGTCGTCGCCGGCGAGGGCGTTGTGCGCGACGGTGGCCGCCTCGCGCAGCGAGTCGAGGTCGGACAGGCGCCGCACCTCGTCGACGATGCGGGTGTCCTCCCCCGGTTCGGGTGCGACGCGGTCGATCTCGTCGAGACCGAAGTGCAAGCGATCGGCCTCCTGCGCGAGCTCACGCGACCGTTCGGTGCGTTCCTGCAGTTCGGCGCGGGCCTCGAGCCAGCGGCGTCGCCGGGTTCGGTAGCGGTCGAGCAGACCGGCGACGGTCTTGCCGCCGAACCGGTCGAGCGCGGCGCGCTGCTCGTCGGGACGCAGGAGCCGCAGCTGGTCGTTCTGGCCGTGCACGGTCAGCAGCGGCCCGGTGAATTCGGACAGCACCCCCACCGGCACGCTGCGTCCGCCGAGGTGGGCGCGGGAGCGGCCGTCGCTACCGACGGTGCGCACGGCGATGATGCTGCCGTCCTCGTCGCGCTGGGCGCCGGTGGCCTCGAGCAGTTCGGCGATCTGCTGTTCGATGTGGCTGGGCGCCGGTTCGATCTCGAAGCGTCCTTCGACCACGGCGCGGTTGGCGCCGACCCGTACCCGGGAGGGGTCGGCGCGCACCCCGGAGAGCAGATGCAGGCTCGTGACGACCATCGTCTTGCCGGCACCGGTCTCGCCGGTGAGCACCGTCAGTCCCCCGTGGAAGCGCGCGTACGCCTCGGAGATCACACCCAGGTTGTCGATCCGGATCTCTGCGAGCATCTCAGAGTTTCCTTCCCCGCCAGCCCTTCACCGGAAGTTCGAACTTGCGCACCATCCGATCCGCGAACGGTGCCGAATCGAGCCGCACCCAGCGGACCGGATCGCATCCTCGCACCACTTCGAGCCGGGCCCCGGCCGGGACGTCGATGATGCGGCGACCGTCGCAGAAGACCACCCCGTCGTGGCCGCCGGCGAGGGTCTCGACGGCGATGATCGACTCGGGGCTGGTTACCAGCGGGCGCGCGAACAGAGCGTGTGCATTGCTCGGGATCACCAGCAGCGCTTCGAGTTCGGGCCAGACGATCGGTCCGCCGGCCGAGAAGGCGTAGGCCGTCGATCCCGTCGGGGTGGCGACGAGGACACCGTCGCAGCCGAACGACGAGACCGGACGACCGTCGACCTCGAGCACCACCTCGAGGACCCCGAGCCGCGACTTGTTCTCGAGACTCGCCTCGTTGAGTGCCCACCCGCGGTCGAGGACCTCGGCGTCCATGCGCACCGTCACGTCGAGCGTCATGCGTTGTTCGACGCGGTACTCGCGGCGCACCACCTGCATGAGCGCTTCCTCGAGGTGTTCGGCCTCGGACTCGGCGAGGAAACCGATGCGGCCGAGGTTGATCCCGAGGACGGGCACCGCCGAGTACTGCGCGAGTTCGGCGGCCCGCAGGAAGCTGCCGTCGCCCCCGAGGACGATCACCATCTCGCAGCCGGCGGCCGCCTCCGGTCCCGGTTCGACGACGCTGATGAAACTGCCCGGCAGGGCGAGGACGCCGAGTCCGTTGCTCACCGCCTCGTCGTCGAGGGTGCGCAGACCGATACCGGCCTCACCGAGCATCTTGGCGACCCGCAGCGCGGTGCCGGCGATCTCGTCGCGCCCCGAATGGGAGACCAGCAGGATCTCCCGGCCCGATCGCACCGCGCCCTCCGCGGCGGTCTCTTCGCTCACTGTGGTCCTTCCTGCACCGCACGCTCGATCAGTTCGACCACCGCAGGGTCGAGTTCCGCCGGCCCCGGCTCTCCGGCCCGCAGCCACAGGAAGTACTCGACGTTCCCGGACGGTCCGGGCAGCGGACTCGCCACCGCTCCGAGGGTGAGCAGACCCTGGCGTTGCGCTTCGCGCGCGACGTCGAGCACCGCCTCGGTGCGCAGCGCCGGATCGCGCACCACGCCACCGCTGCCGACGCGGTCCTTGCCCACCTCGAACTGCGGTTTGACCATCGGCAGCAGGTCGCCGTCGGGGGCGACGCAGGCGACGAACGCCGGCAACACCAACTTCAGCGAGATGAACGACAGGTCCGCGACCACCAGGTCGACACGCCCGTCGATCGTCTCCGCGTCGATGCTACGCACATTCGTTCGATCGATCACGTGGACACGCTCGTCGGACTGCAGGCGCCAGATCAGCTGGCCGTAGCCGACGTCCACTGCGACGACCTCCGCGGCACCCTCGTGCAGCAGGACATCGGTGAAACCGCCGGTCGACGCGCCGGCGTCGAGGCAGCGACGCCCCGACACCTGCAACCCCTGCGGCGTGAACGCCGCGAGGGCGCCGAGGAGCTTGTGGGCACCGCGGGACGCCCAGGAGACCTCGTCGCTCCCCTCGGTGACGATCAGCGGCGTGTTCGGTTCGACGGCGGTCGCCGGTTTGGAGGCCACGGTGCCGGCGATCAGCACCCGACCTGCGGCGATCAGTTCGCTGGCGTGCTCGCGTGAGCGCGCCAGACCCCGCCGCACCAGTTCCGCGTCGACGCGTGCCCGGCGTGCCACGTCAGATCTTGTCCACGGTCGACAAAGCCTGCACGAGGACCTCGTGGGCTCGTTCGAGCAGGTCGGCCTGCTCGAGCAGCACGGACTGATCGGCGCTCTCGGCACCGGGGACGGATGCGCCCTCGCGGACACGCGCCAGCAAAGCGTCGACCTCCTCGCGGACGTGTGCGGGATCGACGGTGGGGCGTGCGCCGGGAAGGTGTTCGCCCGGACGTGGAATCGGCGTGCTCATCGCCGTCCACGCTAGTCGATGGATGCGACCGGGCTACACCCTCCGGTGCGGATCAGACCGTCGCCGCCCACGCGTCCACGACGGACCGCGCCCGCTCGTCCACCGGACGGACCTGTCCGAATCCGGGGTTGGCCCAGGCGATGTCGAGCAGACCCCGCAGCGCCTCCATCGGATCGGCGGCCGACGGCGCGGCGGCGAGGTGAAGATCACCCCCGTCGACCGTGACGTCCCACGAGTCGTGCGATGCGACACGGAGCCGGTCGGCCGGCTGATCGAGACTCGTGAGAGAGGCCGCGACGTAGGTCGGGCGCTGCTCGGCCGGAGCCCGCAGCAGATCGTCGACGGTGCTGACCCCGGTCAGCACGAGCAGGGAATCCGCACCGACGGCGTTGGCGCCTTCGATGTCGGTGTCCAACCGGTCACCGATGACGAGGGGACGACGGGCACCGCCGCGACGGATCGCGTCCTCGAGCAGCGGAGCTGCAGGTTTGCCCGCCACGATCGGGGTCGCGCCGGTGGCGTTGTGCACCGCCGCGACCATCGACCCGTTGCCGAGGACGAGTCCGCGCTCGGTCGGCAGAGTCGAGTCCACGTTGGTGGCCACCCACAGAGCGCCTGCGCGGACGGCGAGCGTCGCCTCCGCCAGGATCGCCCATCCGGTGTCCGGGGAATGCCCCTGCACCACCGCCACCGGATGCGCGTCCGCGGACCGAACCGGGGTGAGGCCGACACCGGCCACCTCCTCGGCCAGGGCCTCGGTGCCGACGACGAGCACCGGAACACCGGCCGGGAACCGCTCAGCCAGCAGGCGCGCAGCGGACTGCGAGCTCGTCACCACCGACGAGTCGTCGGCCGGGAAGCCGAGTTCTCGCAGGTGCAGGGCGACCTCCGACGGCCGGCGGCTGGCGTTGTTCGTCACGTACAGAACGGTGTCGTCACCGGCGGCCAGCGCCTCGCGGGCACCCGGGACGGGTTCGGCGCCCCGGTAGACGGTGCCGTCGAGGTCGAGCAGCAGGACGTCGTAGATCCGACGCAGACTGTCGCTGGAAGCCGTACTGCCCGAAACGTCGGTGCCGTCGGTCACGGCGACTCTCCGGTGAGCTCCTCCACCCGCTCCTCGGCGTCGGTGACGCCTTCGATGTCCGCGCCTGCGGAATGCAGGAACCATTGCAGGCCTTCTTCGGTCCGCCCGGCGGCGACGAGAGCGTCGGCGTAGGCGTAGAAGAGACGGGCAGCCGGTGTACCGGTCCGCTCCGGATCGAGATCGGGCGTCTGCAGGGTGACGACGGCCTGGTCGTACTGACCGAGATCCATGCGGGCACCCGCGAGGACAATCCGCAGCTCTGTCGCCTCGTCGCCGGTCAGCTTGCGAGCTTCCTCGCTCCGGCCCAGTTCGAGCGCCTTCTCGGGGCGACCGAGACCGCGTTCGCAGTCGGCCATCACGGCGAGCAGTCCGGTACCACCGGACATGCGACGTGCTGCGCGGAGTTCGGACAGCGCCTCCGCCCACTCCCCGGCGTGGTAGGCGGTGATGCCGGCGGCCTCGCGGACGACCGCGATGCGGCCGGCGCGCTGACGGGCGGCGCGAGCATGGGTGAGCGCGGCGCGAGGATCGTCGTCGAGCAGACGACCGGCCATCACCAGATGCCGGGCGACGGAGTTCGCGTTCGACTTGTCCAGGCTCAGCAGATCGCGGCGGATCGTCGGGTCGAGCTCGGATGCCTCGACGTCGTCGGGGATGTCCGGCTCGTCCGGACGTGCATCGCGGCGCTGCGGTGCGATGCCATCGCGCCCGCGACCCGGACCGAATCCACCTTCACCGCCACGACGACGGGGTGCTCCCTCGCCACGACGGTCACCGGACTGGGGGCCACGGCGGTCGCCGGAATAGCCTCGCCGGTCGCCGCCACCTCGCTGGTCACTGCCTCGCTGGTCGCCACCACGACGATCGTCGCGGTTGCCGTAGCTGCGCTCACCGCCGGGACGGTCCGAACCCTGACGGGGACGGTCGCCGTACTGCCGACCACGCTCGTCGCCGCGGCTCGACCGGTCATCGCTGCGGCGGGGGCGGTCGTCGCCTCCGGAACGTTCGCGGTAGGGACGGTCGCTGCGACCGGAACGAGCGTCGTCGCGGCCGCGATCCCGGCGGTCTCCGCCCTGGAAGGAACGGCGGTCGTCGCCACGCTGGGAGCGCTGATCGTCACTGCGCTGGGGGCGCCGATCGTCGCTGCGCTGGGGGCGCCGATCGTCGCTCCGGTGCGGGCGCCGATCGTCACCGCGCTGCGGACGGTCGTCTCGTCCGGACGAACGTCCGGCGGATCCGTAGCCACCCTGCCGGCGGTCGTCGCCGCGTCCACGCTCGTCGCGGTCGCGGGGTGCGCGCTCGTCGCGGCTGTCGCCGGCGCGTTCCTCGCGCTCGTTCTTGCGGCCCGACCACGGAGTGGATCCTCCACTCCTGAAGGACCGACGTTCACCGTTGCCGTCGGACACAGAAAAATCCTCTCATGAAAACACGAAAGGGGACCCAAACGAGTGGGTCCCCTTTCGGAACGGGTGTTCGGCGGTGTCCTACTCTCCCACACCCTGTCGAGTGCAGTACCATCGGCGCAGACAGGCTTAGCTTCCGGGTTCGGAATGGGACCGGGCG
>NZ_JBNQFT010000035.1:0-30149 GCF_050321925.1 Rhodococcus sp. IEGM1339 | reverse complement strand
AGTCCTTCGAAGCCTCGACCGAAGCAAGAACTCATCAGCTACACCCCACCGCTCTGGGCATCCAGGGCACTGACCCCAGACACCTACAAACTTAGGGACAGAACTGATGACCGAACCCGCACCGGGCACCGTGAACACCGACGAGAATCCGACGGCCGACGCCGGCGCGGACGAGACCTCGACGCTGGTCGCGGCCACGGCCCCGCCGCTGGATCCGGGCCGCCTCGACGAACTCGAGGAAGCGCTGCGCGACGTCGTCGACCCCGAGCTCGGCATCAACGTCGTCGATCTCGGTCTCATCTACGGGATCTCCGAGGTCGACGAGACCGTGACCGTGGATATGACGCTCACCTCGGCGGCGTGCCCCCTCACCGATGTCATCGAGGAGCAGGCCAAGGGCGCACTCGTGCGCAGCGGCCTCTGCGACGAGCTGCGCATCAACTGGGTGTGGATGCCGCCGTGGGGTCCCGACAAAATCACCGACGACGGACGCGAGCAGCTGCGCGCACTCGGCTTCACCGTCTGATCCGGCTGTCTCCGGCTCCGAGCCTCGGCGCCTGATCTTCGACTTCTCGTCGGAGGTCAGGCGCCTTTGCGTTCGCCGGAGGTCTTCTTGGCGGCCGTCTTCTTGGCAGGACTCTTCTTCGCCGTGCTCTTCGACGCCGAACTCTTGGACGCGGTCTTCTTCGCCGTGCTCTTCTTGGCGGGACTCTTCTTGGCCGCCGAACTCTTCGACGCCGTTTTCTTCGCGGGGGCCTTCTTCGCGTCCTCGTCTTCATCCTCGTCATTCTTCGAGGACTTCTTCCCGCCGGAGGACGAACCGGACGGGACCTTCTTGCCCGCCGCGTCGACGCTGCGCTGCAGGGCCGCCACGAGGTCGAGCACCTCGGCGTCCTCTTCGCCGGTGTCATGTTCGGCGACCTGGAAGACCTTCTCGCCGCCGCGGGCGAGGGCCTCGTCGATCAGCGTGCGCAGTTCCACCTGGTACTCGTCGGTGAACTCGGTGGGATCGAAATCGTCGGACATCGACTCGACGAGGGTCTCGGCCATCGCGAGTTCGCGTTGCTTCGGCTTCTCGATGTCGTCGAGCGACTCGAACTCGGCTGCGCGAACCTCGTCGGGCCACAGCAGGGTCTGCAGGATGAGCAGACCGTCACGGGTACGCAAGGCCGCCAGCCGGGTGCGCTGACGAAGGGTGAAATGCACCAGCGCCGTCCGGTCGCTCTGCTCGAGAGTCGCGGCGAGCAGGCCGTAGGCCTTCGGCGACGACGAATCGGGTTCGAGATAGTAGGACTTCTCGAACAGGATCGGGTCGATCTGCTCGGTGGGCACGAACTGCAGCACCGGAATCTCGTGCTTCTCGGCGGCGGGGAGTTTCTCGAAGTCCTCGTCGGTGAGCACGACCCGCTCGCCGTCCTCGGAGTCGTACGCCTTGTCGATCTCCTGGTAGGGGACGACCTCCCCGCACTCGGTACACACACGCTGATACTTGATCCGTCCACCGTCCTTCGCGTGCACCTGGTGGAAGGAGATGTCGTGCGACTCGGTCGCCGAGTACACCTTCACCGGCACGTTGACGAGGCCGAACGCGAGTGAGCCTTTCCAGATCGACCGCATGTGTCCATCATGATCGACACCTCGGGAGCACGCTGGAAAGCTGCGAAACTCACCGGGCGGTTCGCCGAGCCCTTCGCCACACGCCGCACCCGGCGGATCAGCGGAGCGAACGCAGAATGGTTCCGCGCGCACCCGTCGGCAGCACCCGGAACAGCCGCCACATCGTGGCCGCCACGCCAGTCGCGTCGTCGCGACCGGACAGGTAGGCGCGCTGCTGCTCGACCGGCAAAGCGAAGAACGCGTCGAAGAACTCGATCGCTCCGCGTGCGTCGAGTCGCAGCAGGACCCGCAGTCCCATCTGCCGCAGGGTCGCCACCGAGCGGGCGCGCACCGGCCACAGGACGCGCTGGGGGTCCTCGCCGAGGCGCACCGCGTCGATCACCGCATCCACGGTGGACAGGGCGGTGGCCACCGCGTATCCCGTGGCCGGATGCATGAGACCACCGCGAGCGCCGAAGCCGATCACCCCGGGTGCCGTCGGTGCGCTCTCGACGGCGAAGCGCACCCGTTCGACCTGCTCGTCGCCGGTCGTGCGCACGCCTCGAGCCGCGAGGCGGATGTGCAGGCGCCGTTCGAGTTCGCCGAATCCGAGCGCCGGGCGACCGACGAGGCAGGTCTCCTCGAGGATCGTGCGTCCGTCGCCGACCGGCACCGCATACAGGAAGGACGGCACGTCGTCGGGGCCCGTGCCGTTGTCGCGGCGCCAGTCCATGAACCAGGCATCGTGGCCGTCGAGTGCCGGAGCTGCGGTCGTATCGTCGACGATCAGCCCGAATGCCGTCTGCTGGGCACGTTCCGGTTCGGCGGGAACCCCGCGGGCATCGACGACGTAGCGGGCGGTCACCCGGCGTCCGTTGCCGAGGACCACGCCGTCCGCATCGACGTCGCGTACCCGACCCGTGACCACCGTGACGGCGTCGAGGGCGAGGAAGTCTTGCAGGCACGCCGTGTCCAGCACCCGGTAGGCACGATCGACGATCCGGGGCTCGGTCGTCCACGCCGCGGGCCTGTCGATGCGTGCTGCCACCACCTCGGCGGGCAGCCAGGCGGGCAGTTCGTCGGCCCACGCCGCGTAGGTCGCGGTCCACCGACGCTGTGGACGCACGTCGACGGCCGTCACCGACAACCCGGCCGCGGCGGCACGGAACGCCAATGCACGGCCGGCGGGGCCGAGTCCGGCCACGACGAGGTCAGTGGAGGGAAGGTGGGTCACGGGCGCCAGCCTAGGTTGCGCACGGGGAGAACCCGGCCGTGCGTGGCGAGGGTAGCGAATCTCACCGTGGGGGAGAGGGGCCGTCACGGTAAAATGAGTGGTTCGTGTGCCCGGCTGTTTGCCACCATGGCACCCATCCATCGTCTTTCGTTCTAGGAGCCCGTGCGTGATCACCGCTACCGACCTCGAAGTCCGCGCCGGCGTGCGGACGCTGCTCACCGCCCCCGGCTCGGGGCTGCGGGTGCAGGCCGGGGACCGGATCGGCCTCGTGGGACGCAACGGTGCCGGCAAGACCACGACCCTGCGGATCCTCGCGGGTGAAGGCGAACCCTACGCCGGCTCCGTGATCCGTTCCGGCGACATCGGTTACCTGCCGCAGGATCCCAAGGAGGGCAGTCTCGACGTCCTCGCCAAGGACCGGGTGCTCTCGGCGCGAGGTCTCGACGAGATCATGCGCAGCATGGAGAAGCAGCAGGCGCTCATGGCGGAGGCTGTCGACGAGAAGATCCGCGACCGCGCCGTGCGCAAGTACGGTTCGCTCGAAGAGCGTTTCGCGACGCTCGGCGGATACGTCGCCGAATCCGAGGCTGCGAGCATCTGCCACAGCCTCGGCCTGCCCGACCGGGTCCTCGGCCAGCCCTTGCACACGCTGTCGGGTGGTCAGCGCCGCCGTGTCGAACTCGCCCGCATCCTGTTCGCCGCCTCGGACGGCTCCGGCGGGAAGTCCGACACCACGCTGCTGCTCGACGAGCCGACCAACCACCTCGACGCCGACTCGATCACCTGGCTGCGCGGTTTCCTGCAGAACCACGACGGTGGGCTCATCGTCATCAGCCACGACGTCGACCTGCTCGCCGATGTGGTGAACAAGGTGTGGTTCCTCGACGCGGTGCGCGGCGAGGCCGACGTCTACAACATGGGTTGGAAGAAGTACCTCGACGCACGCGCGACCGACGAGGCGCGGCGCCGGCGCGAGCGTGCGAACGCCGAGAAGAAGGCGTCCGCCCTGCAGAAGCAGGCCGCGAAGCTCGGCGCGAAGGCCACGAAGGCCACGGCCGCCCAGAACATGGCCAAGCGTGCCGAGAAGCTGCTCTCCGACCTCGACGACGTGCGCGTCGCCGACAAGGTGGCCAAGATCCGGTTCCCCACGCCGGCCGCCTGCGGAAAAACCCCGCTGATGGCCAAGGAACTGACCAAGGTCTACGGCTCCCTGGAGATCTTCACCGGCGTCGACCTCGCGATCGACCGGGGCAGCCGCGTCGTCGTCCTCGGCCTCAACGGTGCCGGCAAGACGACGCTGCTGCGACTGCTCGCCGGTGTGGAGCAGCCGGATCTCGGCGAACTCGTGCCCGGCCACGGTCTGAAGATCGGCTACTTCGCGCAGGAGCACGACACCATCGACGACTCGGCGACGGTGTGGGAGAACATCCGGCACGCCGCTCCGGACGCCGGTGAACAGGACCTGCGCGGACTGCTCGGCGCGTTCATGTTCACCGGTCCGCAGCTCGAGCAGCCGGCCGGAACACTCTCCGGCGGTGAGAAGACACGACTCGCCCTGGCGGGCCTCGTCTCGTCCGCAGCGAACGTGCTGCTCCTCGACGAACCGACCAACAACCTCGATCCCGTCTCGCGCGAGCAGGTGCTCGACGCGCTGCGCAGCTATGAGGGTGCCGTCGTGCTGGTCACCCACGATCCGGGTGCGGCCGAGGCCCTCGACCCGGAACGTGTGATCCTGCTTCCCGACGGGACCGAGGACCACTGGTCCCAGGAATACCTCGAGCTCATCCAGCTCGCCTGATCGGGCTCCCGGTCGGAGCCGCCCCCTGATCCGCTCCCGCTGGTCCGATCTGCGTCCGCGCAACCTGACAGTCCTCTAGCCTGGGAAAGGGACCTTTGGCGAGGGCGCAGGGAGGATCCGATGGCGCGAAATTCCGGTGGTGGAGAGACGACCTACGCGAAGGGAGCCCGAGTTACAGGGGAATCGCGGGACCGCTTGCAGGAGGATCTGAAGCGCCGCTACGAGGAGGGCGCGAGCATTCGGAGGCTCGCGCAGGAAACCGGTCGATCCTACGGTTTCGTGCACAACGTTCTCGTGGAGTCGCAGGTGCGGCTGCGGGGCCGCGGCGGCCCGAACCGTCGTCGGGCGGCAGCGAGCGACGAGAAGGCGTGAGGAACGGATCCGGCGCGTCAGTCGCGGCGGCGCACGGATTCCTCGACGAGGTCGAGAACCGCGACGAGGTCCTGTTCGGTGTGGCCTGAAGCGAGGCGGGCGACGAGCCCATCGAGCACGAGGTCGAGATAACCCAGGACGACTTCCGTCGGTACGTCGTCGCGCAGCCGGCCCGCTTCCCGCTGCCGTTCGAGACGTCCGACGGTGGCCTCGGTGAGTTCGGCCGAATGCTGCGTCCACGCCTTCGCGAACTCGGGGTCGGTGCGGAGACGACGCGTGATCTCGAGCCGCGTCCCGAGCCAGTCGAACTGGTCGGGGGAGGACAGCATGTCGCGCATGACCTGCACGAGACCCTCGTTGGCCGCGACGTCGGCCATCCGTCTCGCATCCTCCTGGGCGAGGGCGAGGAACAGTCCGTCCTTGTCCTTGAAATGGTGGAAGATCGCGCCACGGGACAGACCCGTGGCATCTTCGAGCAGTCGCACGGTCGCGCCGTCGTAACCGTATTCGGCGAAGCAGCGACGGGCACCGTCGAGGATCTGCCTGCGCCGCGCGGCGAGATGGTCCTCACTGACCTTGGGCACGCGCCACTTCCTTTCGGCTCGATGGAGACGGCGGGCCCGAGACGAGTCTCGTCCCGGGCCCGCCGCTTCACACGGATGTGACCGATCGGGTCACGAGCACTGCTCTCAGCCGCGGATCATGTTCCGCAGCACGTACTGCAGGATGCCGCCGTTGCGGTAGTAGTCCGCCTCACCGGGGGTGTCGATGCGGACGACAGCGTCGAAGGTGACCTTCTCGCCGTTGTCCTTGGTCGCCGTGACCTTGACGGTCTTCGGCGTGACGCCCTCGTTGAGCTTCTCGATGCCCTCGATGTCGAAGACCTCGGTGCCGGTCAGGCCCAGCGACGCGGCCGACTCGCCCGCCGGGAACTGCAGCGGGATGACGCCCATGCCGATGAGGTTCGAGCGGTGGATGCGCTCGAAGGACTCGGTGATGACGGCCTTGACGCCGAGCAGGCGGGTGCCCTTGGCGGCCCAGTCACGCGAGGAGCCGGAACCGTACTCCTTGCCACCGAGGACGACCAGCGGGATGCCGGCCTTCTGGTAGTTCTGCGAGGCGTCGTAGATGAACGCCTGCGGAGCACCGTCCTGGGTGAAGTCGCGGGTGTAACCACCGGAGACCCCGTCGAGCAGCTGGTTCTGCAGACGGATGTTCGCGAAGGTGCCGCGGACCATGACCTCGTGGTTGCCACGACGCGAACCGAGCGAGTTGTAGTCCTTGCGCTCGACACCGTGGGCGTCGAGGTACTGCGCGGCCGGGGTACCCGGCTTGATCGGACCGGCCGGGCTGATGTGGTCGGTGGTGACCGAATCGCCGAGCAGCGCGAGGACGCGAGCGCCCTTGATGTCGCTGACCGCGTCCGGCTCCATCGTCATGCCCTCGAAGTACGGAGCCTTGCGGACGTACGTCGAGTCCTCGTCCCACGCGAAGGTGTCGCCCTCGGGGGTCTCGAGGTTCTGCCAGCGCTCGTCGCCCTTGAAGACGTCGGCGTAGGACTTGCGGAACATGTCCTGGTTGATCGCCGACTTGATGGTGTCGTCGATCTCCTGGGCGGAAGGCCAGATGTCCTTCAGGAAGACGTCGTTGCCGTCCTTGTCCTTGCCCAGCGCGTCGGTCTCGAAGTCGAAGTCCATCGTGCCCGCGAGCGCGTACGCGATGACCAGCGGCGGCGAGGCCAGGTAGTTCATCTTCACGTCGGGGGAGATACGACCCTCGAAGTTGCGGTTGCCGGAGAGCACCGCGGTGACCGAGAGGTCGTTGTCGTTGACGGCCTTCGAGATCTCCTCGGGCAGCGGCCCGGTGTTACCGATGCACGTGGTGCAACCGAAGCCACCGAGGTAGAAGCCGAGCTTCTCGAGGTACGGCCACAGGCCGGCCTTCTCGTAGTAGTCGTTGACGACCTGCGAACCCGGAGCCATGTTGGTCTTGACCCACGGCTTGGTGGACAGGCCCTTCTCGACGGCGTTGCGGGCGAGCAGCGCGGCGCCGAGCATGACCGACGGGTTGGAGGTGTTGGTGCAGGAGGTGATGCCCGCCACCACGACGGCGCCGTGGTCGAGGACGAACTCGCCGCGCTCCTCCGAGACGACCTTGACCGGCTTCGACGGACGTCCGTGGGCACCGTTGGCGGCCGAGTGGACGTCGACGGCACCGTCGTCCGCGAAGGACAGCACGACCGGGTCGGACGCCGGGAAGGTCTCCTCGACGGCCTCGTCGAGCTTGGTGTGCTCGGCCGGGAGGTTCTCCTCCACGTAATTGTGGATGTCCTTGCGGAAGGCGACCTTCGACTCGGACAGCAGGATGCGGTCCTGCGGGCGCTTCGGGCCGGCGATCGACGGGACGACCGTCGACAGGTCCAGCTCCAGGTACTCGGAGAACTCGGGCTCGCGGCTCGGATCGTGCCACAGGCCCTGCTCCTTGGCGTATGCCTCGACGAGAGCGAGCTGCTCGTCGCTGCGGCCGGTCAGGCGCAGGTAGTTGATGGTCTCGCCGTCGATCGGGAAGATCGCTGCGGTCGAACCGAACTCGGGGCTCATGTTGCCGAGGGTCGCGCGGTTGGCGAGGGGGACCTCGGCCACGCCGGCGCCGTAGAACTCGACGAACTTGCCGACGACGCCGTGCTTGCGCAGCATGTCGGTGACGGTGAGCACGACGTCGGTCGCGGTCACGCCGGGCTGGATCTCACCGGTGAGCTTGAAGCCGACCACGCGCGGGATGAGCATGGAGACCGGCTGGCCGAGCATCGCGGCCTCGGCCTCGATGCCGCCGACGCCCCAGCCGAGCACGCCGAGGCCGTTG
This sequence comes from Rhodococcus sp. IEGM1339, assembly GCF_050321925.1. Classification (NCBI taxonomy): domain Bacteria; kingdom Bacillati; phylum Actinomycetota; class Actinomycetes; order Mycobacteriales; family Nocardiaceae; genus Rhodococcus; species Rhodococcus sp. IEGM1339. The sequence continues at coordinate 22,287 of NZ_JBNQFT010000035.1, read as the reverse complement.
ACCATCGTCGTGTGCGAGTCGGTGCCGACGCAGGTGTCGGGGTAGGCCTGCCCGTTGCGGACCATGACGGTCGGGGCGAGGTACTCGATGTTGACCTGGTGGACGATGCCCATGCCCGGGGGGACGACGCGGAAGTCGTCGAAGGCGCCCTGGCCCCAGCGCAGGAACTGGTAGCGCTCGCCGTTGCGCTCGTACTCGAGGTCGACGTTGCGCTCGAGGGCGTCGGCGCGACCGAAGTAGTCGAGGATCACCGAGTGGTCGATGACCATGTCGGCGGGGGAGAGGGGGTTGACCTTGTTCGGGTCGCCGCCCAGGGTGGTCACGGCCTCACGCATGGTGGCGAGGTCGACGACACAGGGGACGCCCGTGAAGTCCTGCATGATCACGCGTGCGGGCGTGAACTGGATCTCGATGCTCGGGTCGGCGGAGGGATCCCAGTTGGCGATGGCCCGGATGTGATCGGCCGTGATGTTGGCACCGTCCTCGGTGCGCAGCAGGTTCTCGGCCAGGACCTTCAAAGAGTAAGGAAGTTTCTCGGTGCCGGGGACGGCCGACAGGCGGAAGATCTCGTAGGAGTTGTCTCCGACCTGCAGCGAACCCTTGGCGCCGAACGAATCACTACTGGTGCTCACGTCAGCTCCACTCGTCGTTTCGGCTGGCCGCCGACGGGGCTGTGTCGACGGCTGAAGCGAGGCACACGACGTCCGCCCGCGGCCCGTGGCCCGGATGCAGTAGTCGTGGCGTCTCGCCCTCGATTCTAACAGTACGCTTGTCCTGTATTGAACCGAAGTCGGGTCCGTCGTGTCGACGAAGCGTCCCGCCGGCATCGGTCCTGCTCGCGACGAGTGCTTCGAGCCGCCGTCGCGCGATCGCGTAATGTTCTCCCTTGCCCACGGGTGTGGCTCTTCGTGTCGTCTCCGCACGGCCGGATCGCCGTATCGCCCGGCTTCTGCCCCAGCACCACCGGAGAGAGATGTCTGCGCCACTGCTTCGTATACCGGGCCCTGCGCTCACGGATCTTCCCGCCGGGGTCTCGGTCGAAAAAGTGCTCGCCGATCTCGCCGACGACCAGGTGGCGGCGCCCTCGCAGTACGTCGACGACCTCGTCGCCGAGGTGCAGCGCGCGCAGGAGAACGGGATCGACCTCAGCGTGGTCGTGCTCGACCGGGACCCCCGTATGGATTCGCAGCTGCGCGACCTCGCGACGGAGGTCGGCGCCGAGGACGGCGGAACGGTGCTGGTCCTCAGTCCGGGATGGGTCGGGACATTCAGCGAGGATCTCGACCGCGTCACTCTCGAGGCCGCCCAGGATCGCACCTACACCGGCGATCCGGTGGTCTCCACACGCAACTTCGTCGACTCGGTGCTCGAGCCGTCACCGCCCTGGACGCTGATGACGCTGCTGATCGTCGCAGTGGTCGCCCTTGCGGCCGGCGCGACCTGGCTCGCCAAACGCCGCCGCGCGGACGGTGACGCGACCGTTGCCGGAGGTAACGGATCGTCATCGGCCAAGGACGTCTGAGGTCTCTTTCCGTCACCGCGGAGATCGTCTCCGGGTTGTCCTCGCCCCGACCGTGACGGAATCCGGCAGGGAAGATCGTTCGGTGTCCTCACGGTGTTCCTCGGTGTCCGCACCGTGTTCTTTCGGAGTTCTTCCGGCCGATCTTCGTGACTGTCATGCGACATACCCCTGAGGTGTCGTACGGTTTTCATGACGCTCTTGGGGAAGGTGTGTCACAACCCGGCTCGTGGGGACGCTGTCCGCAGCCGGTGTACGACTGCAGCGTGTGAGCCGTGGGGCACCCACGGCGAGCGGATGCTGCCTGCCTTCCTCGGGTCGTCCGGCCGGATGTCTCGGCCACCAGGTGCGACCGAGGGAGATGCAAGTGAGACGGTTCGGTATCCACGGAGGGATTCCGCGACGGTCGGGGCCGGACGGCACCGCCACGACGCTCACTGCAGGCCGTCGACCCGACGGTCCGACGCCCGGTCGCACCCCGCGGACGCGCGCCGGCACGCTCCTCGCCGGTTTGGGGTTGGTCACAGCCGTGCTCCTTACCGTGACCACGACGGCGTCCGCCGCACCGCCCCCGCCGCCGAACCCTTCGGACGCCGAGATCGACCGCGCTGGTGCGGCCGTCGCGGCCAACATCGACCGGGTCGGGCAGCTGATCGTCCGGATCGCCGGCGCGGATCAGCAGCTCGCCGAGCTCGACGCGCAGGTCGCCATCCGCCGCGAGGACGTCAACCGCGCCCTCGTCGATCTCCAGAGCGCGCGCGACGCAGCGGATCTCGCCGAACGGGTGGTCGTGGATTCCCGCCGCGCACTCGACGACGCCGCCGACCGGATCTTCGCTGCCCAGAAGAACTTCGACGCGTTCGTCCGCGACAGCTACACCCGTGGCGCCAACTCGGTCTCCCTCGCGGCCTTCCTCGACGTCGACGGTCCCGACGAGCTGCTCGACCGCGCCCAGGTCATGCGGTTGCTATCCGCCGGGCGCGCCGCGGTGCTCGATGCGCTCCAGCGCGCCCGGGCCCAGGAGGCCAACTCCCACTCGCGGGCACGCGCGGCCAAGCTCGAGGCCGACGCGGCGGCGGAAGCCGCCGAGCAGCGCAGGGCCGAGGCCGAGGCCGCGATCGCCGTCGCGCGAGCGGAACTCGGCCGGCAGGCCGCGGAGAAGTCGCGCATCGAGCAGGAACGTGCGAACGCGCAGAGCGAACTCGACCGGGCCCGCGTGAACGTTGCGGGCCTGGAAGGGCAACGCGCGCAGTACCAGGACTGGGACCGTCGCCGCGCAGCCGAGGAAGCAGCTACCGCGGCGGCCGCCGAGGAGGCACGGGTCGCGGCAGCCGCGGCAGCCGAGCGTGTCGCCGCCGACGCCGCAGCCCGGGAACGTGCGGCGGAACTCGCCAACGGCCGTCGCCCCCACACGCTGATCGAGGAGTCTCCGTCGACCGGCGAGAGCGACGTCGCCTCACCGGGTGAGGTCACCACCGAATCCGGAGCGCCGGAGGGCAGTGACACCGATACGAGTGGCACCGACACGGCTGCACCGGACTACACCGACGACGCCACGGTCCCGGACGGTACCGACGGGGGGACCGTCCCAGACGGTACCGACGATGGATCCGTCCCGGATGGCACCGACAGCGGCACGATCCCCGACGAGGACGAAGACGAGGACAGCGGCGACGACGGTGGGATCGACTGGGAGAACCCGGATCCGGGCGACCCCGTCGTGGAGACCCCCGGATCGGGGACCGGGGGATCGGGTTCCCGCCCCTCCACACCGAATTCGACGCCCGGGATCCCGTCGCGTCCGTCCGTCACCGGTCCCGCTGCGGTGGAGATCGTCATCGACCGTGCGATGTCCCAGATCGGCGTCCCGTACGCGTGGGGTGGTGGCAACGAGAACGGCCCGACCCGCGGTATCCGCGACGGCGGCGTCGCCGATGTCCACGGCGACTACGCCAAGGTCGGCTTCGACTGCTCCGGACTGATGATCTACGCGTTCGCGGGCATCGGCATCTCGCTCCCGCACTACACCGGCTACCAGTACACGGCCGGTACCCAGGTTCCGTCGTCGCAGATGAGACGGGGCGACATGATCTTCTACGGGCCCAACGCCAGCCAGCACGTCGCGCTGTATCTCGGCGACGGGCAGATGCTCGAGGCGCCGCAGTCGGGATCGTTCGTGAAGATCTCGCCGGTACGCTGGGGCGGCATGACACCGTACGTGGTGCGCATGGTGTCGTGAGGGCGAGGTTTGCCGCGGCCCTCGTACCACCGAGGGCGGGTGCCATCCGGTCGTTTCCGGGTGCCGTCTCCCGGTCGGTGCAGGGGCGACGACACACCGAGCCGGCACCTGCAATAGTGGTGCAGCAGGTGTTTCCAGCGGAGCGACGTAGGCGAAAGCGGTGGATTGTTGGTGACCTCACGCGAGGGTGGGACGTCCGGTTCGGCGACGCCGGGCGACCAGGGCGGTAACGACGGACGCAAGAACAACCAGGCTGCGGCGGGTGCCGCGCCGGCGCCGAAGGCGGCCGGTGCGAACGGTCCGGCTCCGCAGGTGTCCGGCGCGAACATGCGGAAACCCGGCGACGCTCCTGCGAAGGCGTACGACCCCGCCGACGACGTCCGTCTCCTCGAACGGGCCATCTACGAGGTCAAGCGCGTGATCGTCGGCCAGGACCTGCTGGTCGAGCGGATGCTGGTCGGTGTGCTCGCGCGCGGGCACGTGCTGCTCGAAGGCGTTCCCGGTGTCGCGAAGACGCTGGCCGTCGAAACCTTCGCGAAGGTCGTCGGTGGGTCGTTCTCCCGCGTGCAGTTCACTCCCGACCTCGTGCCGACGGACCTCGTCGGTACCCGCATCTACCGGCAGGGACGCGAGGAGTTCGACACAGAACTCGGACCGGTCGTTGCGAACTTCGTGCTCGCCGACGAGATCAACCGCGCCCCGGCGAAGGTGCAGTCGGCGCTGCTCGAGGTGATGGCCGAACGCCACGTCACGATCGGTGGCAAGACCTTCCCGATGCCCGAGCCGTTCCTCGTGATGGCGACGCAGAACCCCATCGAGAACGAGGGCGTTTATCCGCTGCCGGAAGCGCAGCGCGACCGTTTCCTGTTCAAGGTCCTCGTCGACTATCCGTCGGTGGAGGAGGAACGCGAGATCGTCTACCGGATGGGTGTCGCCGCTCCCGAGCCGAAGCAGGTGCTCGACAACGAGCAGCTCCTGCGCCTGCAGAAGATCGCCGGCCGTGTGTTCGTGCACCACGCGCTCGTCGACTACGTGGTGAGGGTCATCTTCGCGACGCGTCGGCCCGCCGAGCTCGGCCTGCACGACGTGCAGGGCTGGATCGCCTACGGCGCCTCGCCCCGCGCGACGCTCGGCATCATCTCCTCGGCACGTGCCCTGGCGCTCGTGCGCGGTCGCGACTACGTGGTGCCGCAGGACATCGTCGACGTCATCCCCGATGTGCTCCGCCACCGCCTGGTGCTGTCCTACGACGCGCTCGCGGACGACGTCTCCCCGGACCAGATCATCACCCGAATCCTGCAGACCGTGGGTCTTCCGCAGGTCGCGCCCCAGGCGAACGCACCCGTGCCGACCGCGACCCCCGGCCCGGCGCCTGCCGATCCGCGGGCCGCTGCCGGTCAGCAGGCGCCCATCGGTGCACCTGATCCGCAGGGAGGTGCGGGCGCGCGGTGAGCACACGTCCTCACGACGGGTCGCCGCCGCGGTTCCGGACCGGTGAATTGCGCGATCCCGCGCTCACCGCCGCGCTCCGCACCCTCGAGCTCACCGTGCGGCGCCGTCTCGACGGCGTCCTGCACGGCGACCATCTCGGTCTGATCCCGGGCCCCGGTTCCGAGCCGGGGGACGCCCGCGAGTACCAGCCGGGTGACGACGTGCGGCAGATGGACTGGTCGGTCACCGCGCGCACGACGCACCCGCACGTGCGGCAGACCGTCGCCGACCGGGAACTCGAGACGTGGGTCGCGGTCGACCTCTCGGCCAGCCTGGACTTCGGTACCGGCATGTGTGAGAAGCGCGACCTGGCGATCGCAGCGGTGGCCGCGCTCGCGCATCTGACCACCGGCAGCGGGAATCGGATCGGCGCGGTGATCTCCACCGGCAACGAGACGGCCCGCGTCCCCGCGCGTGGTGGGCGGCTGCACGCCCAATCGTTGTTGCGTACCGTCGCGACAACCCCGCACGCACCCGACGGGACCCGCGGTGATCTCCGGGGGCTCGTCGAGTCGCTGCGACGTCCCCAGCGCCGCCGCGGTCTGGCAGTCGTGGTGAGCGATTTCCTCGGCCCTCTCGACTGGGAGCGCTCCCTGCGGGCACTGTCCGGCCGGCACGAACTGCTCGCTGTCGAGATCGTCGACCGCCGCGACCTCGAACTGCCCGATCTGGGCGACGTGGTGCTGCACGACCCGGAAACGGGCCGCACCCGTGAATTCACGACTACTCCCGAACTGCGGGCCGACTATGCGCAGGCCGCCGTCGAGCATCGCGCGGCCGTGCACCAGGCGCTGCGCAGTTCAGGTGCACCGGTGCTGACGTTGCGCACCGACCGCGACTGGATCGGCGATGTCGTCCGATTCGTCGCGGCCCGGCGGCACAGCTTCGGCGCACCCGCACGGCAGGGGGGACGATGAGCCTGTCCGGTTTCACTTCACCGTGGTGGCTGCTGCTGTTGTTCGTCGTCGCCGCCCTCGGCGGCGCATACGTGCTGGTCCAGCGCCGGCGCCAGACGAACACGCTGCGCTTCACCAATCTCGAGCTGCTCGAGAAGGTCGCGCCCGCCCGCCCGGGACGCGCTCGGCACATTCCCGTCGCACTGTTGCTCGTCGGGCTCGTCTTCCTCACCGTGGCGCTCGCCGGCCCGACCGCCGAACAGCGGGTGCCGCGCAACCGGGCCACGGTCGTGCTTGTCATCGACGTGTCGTTGTCGATGGAGGCCACGGACGTCGCGCCCACACGACTCGCCGCCGCACAGGAGGCGGCCAAGCAGTTCGCCGACGACCTGACGCCCGGCATCAACCTCGGTCTCGTCGCGTTCTCGGGTACCGCCTCGGTCCTGGTCTCGCCGACCACCAACCGGGAGGCGAGCAAGTCCGCGATCGACAACCTGCAGCTCAGCGAGCGCACTGCGACCGGCGAGGCGATCTTCACAGCGATGCAGTCGATCGACACGCTCGCCGCCGTGCTCGGCGGTAGCGACCAGGCGCCGCCCGCGCGGATCGTGCTGCTGTCCGACGGCAAGCAGACCGTCCCCGAGAGTCCCGACGATCCCCGCGGGGGCTTCACCGCGGCGCGGCAGGCGGCGGAGAAGGGAATCCCGGTCTCGACCATCTCGTTCGGCACCCAGACGGGCACCGTCACCATCGAGGATGATCGGATCCCTGTGCCCGTCGACGATCCGTCGCTCAAGGAGATCGCGAATCTCTCGGGCGGGAGCTTCTTCACGGCGGCAAGCCTCGAAGAACTCGAGGACGCCTACAACACGCTCGAGGAGCAGATCGGCTTCGAGACGACCCGCGGCGACGCCAGCCGTCCGTGGCTCATGCTCGGAGCGCTCTCGGTGATCGCGGGGCTCGGCGCGGCGATGGTGTTGCGCCAGCGGCTGCCCTGATCCATCTTGTGCACGCTCACGGAGCGTTTTCCGTCCCGGCCAGGCCACCAGATAGGTTGGAATGCATGACTGACGCAGATAGTGCCGCAGCGTCCACGCGCGCGGGTGCCACCCCCCGATCCGTCCTCGTCACCGGTGGAAACCGCGGGATCGGCCTCGCCGTCGCCCGTCGCCTGCAGGCGGACGGCCACAGGGTCGCCGTGACCCACCGCGGTTCGGGCGCGCCCGACGACCTGTTCGGTGTGCGGTGCGACGTCACCGACGCCGACTCGGTCGACGCCGCGTTCAAGGAGGTCGAGGAGCATCAGGGTCCCGTCGAGGTGCTCGTCGCGAATGCGGGCATCACCGACGACACCCTGCTGATGCGCATGACCGAGGACCAGTTCAGCTCGGTGATCGACGCGAACCTCACCGGCGCCTTCCGGTGCGCCAAGCGCGCCAACCGTGCGATGCTCCGTGCCCGTTGGGGCCGCATGATCTTCCTCGGCTCCGTGGTCGGCCTCGCCGGTCAGGCCGGTCAGATCAACTACGCGTCCTCGAAGGCCGGTGTCATCGGGCTCGCCCGTTCGGTCACCCGCGAACTCGGTTCGCGATCGATCACGGCCAACGTCGTCGCTCCCGGTTTCATCGAGACCGACATGACTGCGGATCTGTCAGACGACCTGCGCGACACGGCGAAGAAGTTCATCCCGCTGCAGCGACTCGGCAAGCCCGAGGACGTCGCAGCCGTCGTCAGCTTCCTGGCCTCCGACGACTCCGCCTACGTCTCCGGCGCCGTGATCCCGGTCGACGGCGGCATGGGCATGGGCCACTGACGGTCTCGCGACCACATCCGAATCTCACTGGAGGACCGACACACTCATGGGCGGACTGCTCGAGGGCAAGACCATTCTCGTCACCGGCATCATCACCGATGCCTCGATCGCCTTTCACACCGCGAAGGCCGCGCAGGAACAGGGCGCGAAGGTGATCATCACCGGCTTCGAGCGACTCCGGTTGATCGACCGGATCGCGCAGCGTCTCCCGCAGCCGGTGCCGCCGGCGATCTGCCTCGACGTGCAGAACCAGGAGGATCTCGACGGTCTCGCCGACAAGATCCGCGAACTCGCACCGGAGGGGATCGACGGTGTCGTCCACTCCATCGGTTTCGCACCCCGGTCCTGCCTGGGCAGCCCGTTCCTCGACGCGCCCTGGACGGACGTCGCGGTGGCGCTCGAGGTGTCGGCCTACTCCTACGGCGCGCTCGCCAAGGCCGTCCTACCCGTCATGAACGAGGGCGGTTCGATCGTCGGAATGGACTTCGACCCGTCCCGGGCCGTGCCGTTCTACAACTGGATGGGTGTCTCCAAGGCGACGCTCGAGTCGGTGAACCGCTACGTGGCCAAGGAAGTCGGCCCGCGCGGTATCCGTTCGAACCTCGTCGCCGCCGGCCCGATCAAGACGCTCGCGGCCAAGGCCATCGCGGGCGACGCGACCGGCCCGGGCGCGGAGATGAACCGTCTGAACGAGGGTTGGTCGGCGGCGTCCCCGATCGGCTGGGACGTCGACGATCCGACGCCCGTGGCGAAGACCGTGTGTGCGGTGCTGTCCGACTGGCTACCCGGGACAACGGGATCCATCGTCTACGTCGACGGTGGTTTCCACTCCCAGGTCGGCTTCGGCAGCTGACCGTACGACGGAAGGCACTCCCATGACGAACACCCCCGGGGCGTACGACGCGCTGATGCTGCTGTCGTTCGGCGGACCGGAAGGACCCGACGACGTGCGACCGTTCCTCGAGAACGTCACTCGCGGACGAGGGATCCCGCCGGAACGACTCGACGAGGTCGCGCAGCACTATCTGCACTTCGGGGGTGTCTCGCCGATCAACGCCTTGAACCGGGCGATCATCGACGCCGTCCGCGCCGAGTTCGACGTGCACGGTATCGATCTGCCGATCTATTTCGGCAACCGCAACTGGCATCCCATGGTCGAGGACACCGTCGCGCGGATGCGCGACGAAGGGATCCGTAACGCCCTGGTGTTCGCGACCTCCGCCTGGGGCGGCTACTCGGGTTGCCGGCAGTACCACGAGGACATCGCACGGGCGCGGGACGCCGTCGAGGACGCCCCGCAGCTGACGAAGCTGCGGCACTTCTACGACCACCCGCTGTTCCTCGATGCCGTCACCGACGCCGTGCGCGCGGCCCGCGTCGAACTCGCCGACGACGTGCGCGATTCCGCGCGCGTGGTGTTCACCGCGCACTCCGTTCCGAACTCCTTCGACGCGACCGGTGGTCCGCCGGAGGAGGGCGGCCGTCTCTACAGCCGGCAGGTCGCCGAAGCGGCGCGGTTGGTGGCCGAGGCGCTCGGCGAGGGCGACTACGACCTGGTGTGGCAGTCGCGGTCCGGTCCGCCGCAGGTGCCGTGGCTCGAACCCGACATCGTCGACCACATCGATGCGCTGCACGAACGGGGAGTCCGAGCCGTCGTGGTCGTGCCGGTCGGGTTCGTCTCCGATCATCTCGAGGTCGTGTGGGATCTCGATACCGAGGCTCGCGATCGGGCCGCTGAGCTGGGCATGGGCTTCTCTCGTGCGGCGACGGCCGGAACCGACCCGCGCTTCGCGCAACTCGTCCGCGAGCTCGTCGAGGAACAGCGGGAGGGGGTCACCGCCCGTCGCTGCGGCACCGAACCGCTGCTCGGGTCCGCGTGCAACGGGAGCCTGTGCGCCGTCGGGTGCTGTGAGCCGCCGAAACGCCCGTCCCGGCCCGCCGCGAACGGATAGATGCCTCCGAGCCTCACCGGGCGGAGTGCCCGGCCGGTGAGGCCAGAGGGGAGTCGAACCAGCGGGGCAGCGACCGGCGCAGGGCGCTCGGACCGTCGACGACTACGGCGCCCGAGCGCAACGCGTCCGGCCAGGTCGCTTCGCCACGCCAGATCTCGGTCAGCTCCCGCAGTCCCGTCGTCACCCGGATCGAGACCTCGAATCCCGGGTCCTCGTCGCACACGTCGACGTCGTGCGGCGTGATGACCATCCACCACCGGCGCGACGCGTGAGTGACCGTCGGGAAGACGAACTCCACGACCACCCGGGATTCCGGCAGGGCCGCATGGTCGACGTGCCGGTGCATGTCCCACATCAGCAGTCGCGGATCGAGGTCGACCTCGCCGAGTTTCCCGGTCCACCGCGTGCCCCAGGCACCGAGTGCGTCGACGACGGTCTCGAGATCGCGTCCCGCCGGGGTGAGCACGTATCGGACGTCGTTTCCGTCCTCGAGGCGCTGCACGATGCCCGCCGCTGTGAGCTGGTGCATCCGCTTCGACAACAGCGTCGGCGACATGCGGGGCAGGCCGCGTCGGAGGTCGTTGAACCGTTCGCTGCCGAGCACGAGTTCGCGCACCACGAGCAGCGTCCACCTCTCGTCGAACAACTCCATCGCCTTGGCGACGGGACAGAACTGGTGGTAGGGCGGGCCCATGATCGGATCGTAGGCCGGTCGGACCGCCGCGACCAGCACGGATGAGCGGCGGTGCAGTACAGATTGTGTACTGGAGGACACCGCGTCCGTGTTCCTACAGTCGATCTGTGACCCGGGCCGCTTCCGAGACGGTGCCGAAGCCGGGTCCCTCGACAGGAGGAATCCTCTGATGACCGACATCTCCACGACACACGACGCCGATCTCGCCCTGAAGGCCAAGCACCGGGCGATGTGGGCACTCGGCAACTATCCAGCGGTGGCGACCGAGGTCATCGCCGAACTCGGCCCCGCTCTCGTGGCCGCGACCGGAATCGGTCCGGGCGACCGCGTCCTGGACATCGCCGCTGGATCGGGCAATGCGTCGATCCCCGCCGCGCTCACCGGTGCGACGGTGCTCGCGACCGACCTGACCCCGGAACTGTTCGAGGTCGGCCGCCGTGACGCCGAAGCGGCAGGTGCGACGCTCGACTGGCAGGAAGCCGATGCCGAAGCGCTCCCGTTCGACGATGCGAGCTTCGATGCCGTGATCTCTTGCGTGGGAGTGATGTTCGCGCCCCACCACCGGGCCGCGGCCGACGAACTGCTCCGGGTGACCCGCCCGGGCGGACGTATCGGCCTGCTGAGCTGGACCCCCACCGGCTTCATCGGGCAGATGTTCGCGACGATGAAACCGTATGCGCCACCGCCCCCGCCGGGTGCACAGCCGCCGCCGCTGTGGGGCGACGAGGTGCACGTGCGCGAGCTGATCGGCGACCGTGTCACCGACCTGCAGGCACGCACCGAGAACCTGCGCGTCGAACGCTTCGCGACCGGGGAGGACTTCCGCGAGTTCTTCAAGTCCGCCTACGGCCCCACCATCGCGGTGTACCGCAACATCGCGGACGACCACGATCGGGTCGCGGCTCTCGATCTCGACCTGCTCGAACTCGCCCAGCGTCACGATCTCGGTGGGGGAGCGATGAATTGGGAGTACCTGTTGGTCACCGCGCAATGGAGTTGACGCGCACTGGAGTTGACGCGCACTGTCGGCCGCGGTCAGTGATGGTGCTCGGCCCGCAGAGCCGCCGCGACCGCACCGGTGCGGGCCTCGCGGACCGCGGCCCACAGCGGCTGCAGCGCGCCCTCGCGGCCGGTGGCGGCGGACACCGAACCGGCCCGCAGACCCCCTCCGCGACCGGCCACGGTGAGGATCGCCGCGACCTGGTCTGCGGTGTCGAGGACGCGCACGGCACGTGCGGGCAGTGACGGGGGATAGCGGTGCCGCGCGAGTTCGGCGACCTTCTCGGCGATCTCCGTCCGCGGATCGGTGCGGCGCCCGTCGGTGCCCACCGTCGGGATTCCGCTCAACGCGGAGGCGGCATCACGCACCGCCTCGCGGATCGCGAACTCGGCCGCACCGAGACCACCGTCGACGGCGATCTCGGGTACCGCCGGCAGCGTGAAGACGTTCCACCGCAGGACGTCCGGACCCTCGATGACGGGTACCAGACCCAGCCCCGGGGCGCCGGGCGCTCCCACGACGACACCTTCACCGGCCGCGAGCGCTGCGGAGGCGAACGCCGTACCGGCAGGCAACGCGCGGACGTCGCCCGGGGCGGGAAGGACGAGATGCAGACCCGCGCCGGCGGCGGAATCGACGCGGCGGATCAGGGTGAGCAGCAGGGCGGCACCGTCGGCGACACCCTTGTCGGGCAGATCCGCCGCGGAGGCCGTCGCCGCATCGTGGGCACCCACGAGATGCATCGGCGCCCACTCGTGCAGCGCATCGATCACATCGTCGGGGGAGGCGTGACCGGACAGCCACGACCCCGCCCACACGGTCAGCGTCAGGCTCGGAGAACTCACCCCGAAAGCATACGGCGACCGCGCACGGCGGTCCGGCGTGGCAGCGCGAGCGGTCCCGCGCAATGTCCTAGGGTCGACTGGCGTGAGCCCACGCGATATCTACGGCGGCGACATCTACGCCGGTCACGCCCGCACCAAGAAGAAGTCCGTTCCCGAACTCGCAGCGGAGCGCGGCGTCGTCGTCGAGGACGCCGCATCCGGCTGGTGCGGCGCGATCGTGGGAATCGAGAAGACCCACGACGGCGACTTCGTGCGGCTCGAGGACGCGCAGGGACGCACCCGTCTGTTCGCGATGCGCCCCGCGGCCTTCCTGGTCGACGGAGCACCCGTCACCCTCGTCAAACCGAAGATCCGTCCCGCCTCCGCACCGACGAGATCCGCCTCGGGATCCACCCGGGTGGAGGGTTTGCGCGCACGCGTGGCGCGGGGAAGCCGGATCTGGGTGGAGGGCGTGCACGACGCCGCCCTCGTCGAACGGGTGTGGGGGCACGACCTGCGGGTCGAAGGCGTGGTCGTCGAACAACTCGAGGGCCTCGACAATCTCGGCGCCAGGCTGGCCGAGTTCGAACCCGGCTCGGGCCGACGCGTCGGTGTGCTCGCCGACCACCTCGTCACCGGGTCCAAGGAGGAGCATCTCACCGCGAATCTAGGTCCGCACGTGATGGTCACCGGCCATCCCTACATCGACGTGTGGCAGGCCGTGAAACCGAAGGCCGTGGGCATCGACGCCTGGCCCTCCATTCCGCGCGGACAGGACTGGAAGACCGGCGTCTGCCGTGAACTCGGCTGGGGCACGCCGCAGGACGGCTGGCGGCGCGTCTACAACGCCGTGAACTCCTTCCGCGATCTCGAATCGCACCTCATCGGCGCCGTGGAGCGCCTCGTCGACTTCGTCACCGAACCCGACGAGAGCTGACCGAGCGCAACCATGACGGTGGGGTGGGTGCCCTGGAGCGACAGCGCTCGGAACAGGAACATCGGCCGGATGCGGCGGTCTGCCGGCGACCGGACGAAGGTGCGGTCGGCGACGGGTACATCGTCCTCGATGTTTGCGCGAACGCGCTGTGCGGGAGTGACTTCCATTGCCGGACTCCTCGGGTGCGAAGCCTGGGGAACGGATGCGGACATCAGCTGTCGGTGGAGGGGGAGGGCGGCTTCGTTGTCGACGAATCGTCGTGCGACCGGGTGGTAACGAACGGTGCGGACCGCTCCGACGATCCATTCGACGGCGCGCTCGTACGGGTCCTCGATGTCGTCGATGGCCGCGTGGAACCGCGTGACGAGCTGATCGAGCTCCCACGAGGAGCGAACGCGCGGGGGTGATGCCGGTAGTTCGGGGACGGTATCACCGATTTCACAACGGCAAAAGGATGCGTTTCGGTTGCCTCCACTTACGAAGCCGGGGTGACATTCCGGTCGGGACGGAAAGCCGAAGAATATAGAATTACCGACCTGAGATCTTCCCTGCGGAAAGCAGCCTCGAGGACGAGGGGCCAAGACCGCTTCCTCCACCAGGGCATCTGCCAGGATGTCCGATTTGTGGTTCGATGGTGATCGTGGCCGCATTGATTTGGTTGATCGCCGGAGTGGCGTTGGCGGCCGGCGAAGCGCTCACGGGCGATTTCGCGCTGCTGATGCTCGGCGGTGCAGCGCTCGTCACCGGCGGTGTCTCCGCGGTGACCGATCTGCCCGTCTGGGTCGACGCGGTGATTTTCGCCGTGACCTCGCTGGTTCTGCTGCTCGGTGTCCGGCCGATGCTGAGGCGCCGGTACTCCCAGCCGCCCGCTCTGCCCACCGGGATCGACGCTCTCCCGGGCAAGCACGCGTTGGTCCTCGAGCAGGTGGGGGAGCATTCCGGGCGCGTGAAGATCGACGGTGAGGTGTGGACCGCCAGGCCGCTGGACGCCACCGAGGTGTACGGGCCGGGAACGACAGTGACAGTGATGCAGATAGACGGCGCGACTGCCGTCGTGTGGAGGGGTGTCTGAGGATGGAAGCTCTGATCGTGCTCGCCGTAGTGGTGGCACTGGTCGTGGTGGTCGTGGCCAAATCGGTATCGCTGGTACCGCAAGCGGAGGCCGCGGTCATCGAACGTCTCGGCCGGTACTACCGGACGGCGTCGGGTCAGCTCACCTTCCTGGTGCCCTTCGTCGACCGCATCCGCGCGAAGGTCGATCTACGCGAACGTGTCGTCTCGTTCCCGCCGCAGCCGGTCATCACCCAGGACAACCTGACGCTGAGCATCGACACGGTCGTGTACTTCCAGGTGACGAACCCGCAGGCGGCGGTCTACGAGATCAGCAACTACATCGCCGCGGTCGAGCAGCTCACCGTCACCACGCTCCGCAACGTCGTCGGCGGAATGACCCTCGAGGAGACGCTCACCTCCCGCGACTCCATCAACGGTCAGCTCCGCGGTGTGCTCGACGAAGCGACCGGCCGATGGGGCCTGCGTGTCGCCCGGGTCGAACTCAAGAGCATCGATCCGCCGCCGTCGATCCAGGAATCGATGGAGAAGCAGATGAAGGCCGACCGCGAGAAGCGCGCGATGATCCTCACGGCCGAGGGTCACCGTGAATCCGCGATCAAGACCGCCGAGGGCGACAAGCAGTCGCGCATCCTCTCCGCCGAGGGTGCGAAGCAGGCCGCGATCCTCGAAGCCGAGGCCGACCGGCAGTCGCGGATCCTGCGCGCGCAGGGTGATCGCGCGGCGCGCTACCTCGAGGCCCAGGGCGAGGCGAAGTCCATCGAGAAGGTCTTCGCCGCGATCAAGGCCGGCAAGCCCACTCCGGAGCTGCTCGCCTACCAGTACCTGCAGACCCTGCCGCAGATGGCCCAGGGCGATGCGAACAAGATGTGGGTGGTGCCGAGCGACTTCGGCAAGGCGCTCGAAGGATTCGCGCGGACGCTCGGCGCGCCCGGCGAGGACGGCGTCTTCCGCTTCGAGCCGAGTCCTGTCGACGAGGAACTGCAACGGCCCGAGGACGACAGTGCCGAGGTCGAGGACTGGTTCGCGACCAAGCGCGACCCCGAGGTGGCCCAGGCCGTCGCCGAAGCCGAGGCGGTCGCGCGCAAGCCGGTCGACCCCGCAGTGCGGACGGGTCTCGCCACGGAGGGGACGCAGGGGGTGCCGGTGAAGGACAGTCAGCGTTGCCCGCAACGCCGCCGGCGCAGCGCTGGATGACGAACGACGCATCCGAGCAGCCGGCCGAGCCGCCGCAACAGCAGTAACGGAAACCGGTTCAGTGGGAGGTCGCGCCGACCCGCGCGCCCTCCCACTCGTCATCGGCGGCCGAGCATCGGCAGTGTCATCGGCGGCCGAGCATCGGCAGTGTCATCGGCGGCCGAGCATCGGCAGTGCCATCGCCACCACGATGAGACCGGCGCCCGCGGCGGCGAGCACGGTCACGGACTCTCCGAAGGCGACCATGCCGATCATCAGCGCGACCACGACTTCGAGGTAGGACAGGCCGGACAGTTCCGCGGCGCGGAGGTGCTTGCCTGCGACGACGAGCAGCCCCAGCGCGAACAGACCACAGACGACGAAGAACCCACCGGCCCACAACCAGTGCGTCGCGGTCATCCCCGACAGGTCGGGTCGAGTCACCGCGACCATCCCACCTGCCGCGACGGCGCCGAAGACGAAGTTCCACAGGGACCGGACGTCGGACGGCATGTCGGTGCGATAGCGGTAGCACAGCAGGGCCCCGCCGTAGAAGACTCCCGAGGCAGCGCCCAGCACGGTACCCAGCGTCTCGTGCTCGCCCCCGGACGATTCACCGCCCACCAGGCCGGCGGCGAGCAACATGCCGGCGAACGCCGTGCCGATCGACAGGGCGTCGAGGCGACCGACCCTCTCCTTCAGGAACACCCGGGCGAGGGCCGTCGCGACGACGGGGCCGAGGTAATGGAGAACCACGGCACGGGACAGGTCGGTCAACACCGTGGCGGACAGATAGGTCGCGAGGGACAGTCCGAGGAGCACACCGCCACCGACGACCGACCAGGACAGGCGGGTCCGGCGCAACTGTCCGAGGCGGCGGGACAGCGCGATCAGGACGAGCATGCCGATCGCTCCGACCGCCATCCGCCCGAGCGTCAGTGCTTCACCGAGCACCGCGCCTTCGGGAGTGGCCTTGCGGCCGAACAATCCTGCGGCGCCCATCGCGGTCGCGGACAGCACGATCGCGGCGATCCCGAGTCGCCGGTTCGTACGCGGCGGCGACTTCGGGGCGGGGGAGGGAGGGAGAACAGGGCCACGCGACTCGGTCGGTGCAACTTCGGGGCGCTGCTCGAGCAGCGCATGATCGGCGCGCAGGGGCGCGCCCAGGGAAACGGTCACACGTCTACCTCGGGTCCAGGGTGCACGAAACGAGCACCAGCGGGTGTTGTCGTTCCCCGCTCTGTCATCGGACCTGAGAGCTTTCGCGGACGGAGCCGCTTACACCTTCGGTGAACCCGGAAGAGTTGCTTTCCAGAGGAGCCTCGCCGCGGCGGTCTGGGGGCCTGAGAGATTCCCGGGGAGGTTGCTCCTTCGGCGCCCGCTGTGTGCGGGACTCTCCCGCCGCGGTTCGGTGGCTGTTCAATTGTCCGTCGAGTATCTCATGGACTCGTCGTGACCGCGCCGCAGGGGACATCCGGTGCGCGTGCCCACAGTTCGCTGCGAGTGCCCGCGGTACGGATTGCGGATGGTTAGCTTGGTCGACATGAGTGCTCTGCCGAGACCGTGGATGCAGTTGCGGATCGCCGCGGGCGTATACCGATTCCGGGAGAGTCTGTTCGCGCTGCCCGCGCTGGTCGTCGTCGCCGGAGCCGTGCTCGCGGAGGTGAGCGGCTACATCGATCGGGCCTTCGGCCCCTTCGCGTGGGGCATGAAGATGAACAGCAACGCCGCGATCTGGCTGCTGAGCACCGTGGCGGGTGCCACGATCACCACCGCCGGCGTCGTCTTCTCGTTGACCGTCGTGAGCCTGCAGTTGGCGAGCAGCCAGTTCTCACCGCGGGTGATGCGGTCCTTCATCCGGGATCGGGCCAGCCAGACGGTGATCGGGATGCTGGTTGCGACCTTCGTTTACTGCGTGCTGACGCTGCGCCACATCGGCGCGGACGACGCCGCCCCCGCCCCCACACTGTCGACCACCCTCGCGGTAGTCCTCGCGGTGTCGACCGTGGTGCTCATCATCGCCTATCTCAACCGGCTGGCCCACGGTCTGCAGGTCGGGGAGGTGGTGCGCAGCATCGCCTCGGAGGCCGAGAAGGTCATCTCGAACACGAGCCGGAGTTCGCGCGGCGAGATCCACGTCGACCGGGTGCCGGAGCCGGATTTCACCGAGGGGGCGACGGTGTACGCCCCGCGCGACGGCTGGGTGACCCAGGCGCCGGCCGAGCTCGTTCTCGCCGTGGTACCGCCGGGTTCGGTCGTGCGGATGGAGACGCGTCCCGGCGCGTACATTCACTGCGGGGAACCGCTGCTGCGGATCCATCCGAAGCCGGAACGGGCGGTGATCCTGCGGCGGCTCGAGGCGGCCGTGGAGATCTCGAATACGCGCACCATGCAACAGGACGTGGACTTCGCGCTGCGGCAACTCGTCGACATCGCGCTGCGCGCACTGAGCCAGGCGATCAACGACCCGACGACCGCCACCGAGGTGGTGCTCCGGCTCGGCAGTCTGCTGCGCACCCTGCTGGTCACCGACAGTCCGGTGCCGGCGATCGAGGGTGCGGACGGCCGGATTCTGCTGCGTCCGTGGATCCTGTCGCCCGACGAGTACATCGAGCACGCCTTCGAACAGATCCGGCAGGCCGGCTCGGCGCAGCTGCACGTGGCCACGGCGCTCGCCCGGGTGCTGCGCATGCTCATCGATCATCTCTCCGAGCAGGGGCGCACCGGGTCGGTGCCGGCCTTGCAGCACCAGTTGCGTCTGCTCGTCGACGCGGTGGTCGCCCGGCCCGAGTTCCGTCCGGAGGACCTCGAACGTTTCCGTGCCGTCGCCGAGGGGTCCGCGGATCCCGCGGAGCATCGGACGGACTGATCGTCTTGGGGTGTAGGACCGATGGGAGACGGTTATCCGACTGCCACAGGAAGCGAGCCGATCGGGAGGACGACGACATGGCGACCCACTTCTCCGTCGGTGACCATGTCCGATGGAACTCCGAAGCCGGATACGTCGAGGGTGTGATCATTGCGAAGCACACGGAGGACGTGGAGTTCAAGGGGCGCACGCGGCGGTGCAGCGAGGACGAGCCGCAGTACGAGATCCGGAGCGACAAGACCGATCACGTCGCGATGCACAAGGGGAGTGCGCTGAAGAAGACCTGACGGTGGAGATCCCGGCGTCAGGTGATCAGCGCCTGCCCGACTCCGCACACCGCGACCGCCCACAGCACCGAGGTGGACGTGCCGATGATGAACTGTTCGGAGGCGTTCGGTTCGCGTAGTTCGGGATAACGGGCGAGACCCTTCACCGCCATGATGACGGCGATCCCCTCAGGCCATCCGGCGAGGATCGAGGCGGTGACCGCTCCGCGTTCGAGCACGCCGATGACGCGTCCGCCGCGGAGCGGGCCCGGGGGAGGGGTGGGCTCGGGACCGGCATCGGGTTGCCGGCGCGCGATCCGGAACGCCACGAGGACCGCGGGTCCGCCCCCGGTGATCGCCGCCGTGGCGGTGAGAATCAGCGTGGCCGCGAGCGCGACTCCCTGAACCGGTGTGGTCGCGGTGGCGGCGAGGGCTGAACCGGCGAGACCCGCAATGCTCAACGAGGCGGCCGGCCACACCGGCATGCTCGGGCGCAGCGCGAGTGCGGGTGCGAGAGCAGCCACGGCCAGGCACACCAGTGAGAGGACGGTCAACGGTCGGCCCTTTCCAGGAGTCGCCGCACGAGTTCGCGTCCGGCCAGTTCGGCCTGCCACCCGGCGGTGGCGAGGCGCTGGGACACCGCTTGTTTGCTGATGCCGAGACGCTCGGCGATCCGCGCCTGCGACAGGCCCTGACGAGCGAGGTCGACCGCCTCGTGCCCCTGGTCTGTGCGGCGCAGGACGACGGTGGCGAGCAGGGTGAGCGCGGCGTCGACGTCGGCGGTGGCCTCGGTGTCGTCGCCTTCGGCCGCGACCTGCCCAGGGGCGTTCTTGGCGCGTTCGACGGCGGTGCGGGCGTGTTCGAAGGCGGGTCCGCGGCCGGCGCGTGTCTGTTCGGGGAGCGGGGTCTCCACCGGGCCGATTCCCACCCCGATACTCCAGCGTTCCCTCCGGAGGAGGTCGAGGACGAGATCGACGACGAGGGCGGGATCGTCCGCGACGGCCTGGACCTCGTCGCCCGCGGTGCGCTCGAAGGGCCGTACCAGCGGAACATCCTGCAGTTCGGTGAGGAGGTCCGCCACGCGGTCGATGTCTCGGCGGCTGCTCCGCTGGTCGACCGTCAAGACGAACATGCGTCAAGTGTGAGGGCTTGATTGTCGATAATCAAGACCTGAAGCTTGACGACCGGAATGTGGGACAGGGACGCGTACAGCCTATCGGCCCGGCTCGTTCCCCGTCAGCTCATGATGTGCGGTGATCGCGTCCACCGCATCGCCGTCGTACTTCATCCGTTTCGCGATGGTGAGGCGGAGTGTCGACGGCAGTGCCGGGGCGAACTTCTTGAAGTAGGCGCACAGCCATTCCTGGCGACCAACGAGAAACGGGAAATCGGTCGTCATCATGTGGCGGGCGACCAGCATCGGCAACGGGGCGTCGAGTGGATGGAAGTCGTGATTCCACAGACCCGGCTGGGTGCAGCCCGGGTAGAACTGGCCGAGCATGAAACCGTGTTCGACGAACCGCGACTTGAATTCCGTGTGGACGACGTCGATCACCTCGAAGCCGGTGAGGTCGGGCAGTACGGTCACGAGCGTCTTCAGGCTCCGGTCGCGATCGTCCTCGCGTGAGAGCGTCGTGTACAGGTCGAACTGGTCCTCCACGATCGTGCCGAGTGCCCCGGCGTCGATTCCGGATCCGTGGACGAATGCAGCTCCGAAGAGCTGCTTGCCGATCGACGGGCGAACGAACGGGCACACGGGCCCGCTGCGGCCGAGGTCGGGGTTGGGTTCGGTGAGATACCCGCTCGCCCACCTTCTCAACAGGTGGGCGCTCGCTTCGTCTGCGTACTCGGAGGTTTCATCGAACAGGTCCACCCAGACCGTGCCCGAACGAGGTCCGATTCGTCTCTGGATCGGCATCTGCGCTTCCTCCCTCCAGGGGATGGATGTCGCGTGTTCGTGGGAACTGGGGAGGGTTCCCGGGAAGGATTGTCGGAAGGCTGTTTCGAGCAACAGGCATGAAAGAAGTGGAAATTGTTGCAGTGCAACATAATCGACTGCACCGGTCCGGCCTCGTGCATCGTCCGCTCTCGTGGATTCAGTACTCGTGCGACCGTCGGGCCGGGCGTGAATTCCCCTTCGTCCGGAGTTTACCGAGAGTTTTGCATTCTAAGTTTGTAAAACGAGCATAGCGCGGACGGAAGGTTTTTATCCATCCCATCAAACAAACCTAAGGTTTATGGTGTGAAAATGCCGAATGTCGGGATGTGCGAGCGTCGTCCTCTGCGAGATGTCCTGGTCGCATCTCGATCTCGTTCTGCTGCACGGCATTGCAGCAACCCCGTCCCCGTCCTACGCTGACGCATACATTCTCGAAGCGGCGTGCAGACTCGGTCGTTCCCGCTCGCGAGCTGTGCACGATGCTCGAGGGCATCCGGCTCGACGAGGCGCTCCCGTTCGCCGCTGCCGCTGCACACATCCTCGTGAAGGGGGCGCTGTGGCCACTCCCGTCGTAGGCACCGCGCAGAACTCCGACGCGCGCGCGGGTGCGTTTCCGCTGACTCCGGCCCAGTACGGTATCTGGCTCGCCCAGCAACTCGTACCCGAAGTCCCTTTCGTCATTGCCCAATACGTGGAGTTCCGTGGAGAACTCGATCTCGAGTTGCTGAAGTGGGCGTCGACGACCGCCGGTCGGGAGTTCGAGACCGTCCTCCTGCGCCTCGTCGACGTGGACGGCCGTCCGTACCAGGTCGTCGACCGGGACCTCGATGTACCCACCGAGGTCGTCGACCTCCGTGACGAATCCGATCCGCGGGGGGGTGGCCGAGGAGTGGCTCCGGCGGGATGTGGAAGCACCCGTCGACCTGATGGCAGACCGGTTGTGCCGCATAGTGGTTCTGCGCACAGGTGATGCCAGTTACCTCGTGTACGTCAAAGCCCATCACATCGCGCTCGACGGGTTCGGAGCGATGATCATCGTTCGCAGGGGAGCCGAACTCTATTCCAGGGCACTCGCCTCCCGGAGTTCCGGCCAGGACGGGGCCCCGCCGGACAAGCCGCCGCCGGACAAGCCGCCGCCGGACAAGCCGCCGGCGGATCTGCGGACGTTGTACGAGAAGGACCGGCAGTATCGCGCGTCGAACCGATTCGTCGCGGACCGTGAGTACTGGAGCGAGCGGATCCGCGACCTACCCCATGTCGACACCACCGAGGTGCCCCCGGCGGTCCGGACCGTCACGGCGGAGACGGATCTGTCGGACACTGCGGACGTCTACCTGTCGGGGTCCCCGCCGACGCGGGACGCCTCCTCGGCCGCAGTGGTACTCGCGGCCGCCGCCTGTTTCTTCTCGCGGCGGTCGGGACGGTACGACGTGCTCGTGAACATCCCGGTGTCGGCGCGGACGACGGCCGAGCTGCGACGCTCCGCCGGAATGCTCGTCAACGTCAATACCGTTAAGTTAGTGACTCACTATGGTGCATATCGGTGACTGGGTGGGTTGTGGATGGTGTTGGTGGTGCGCGCGTTTCGCGGCCCATTTGAG
>NZ_JBNQFT010000034.1:0-34253 GCF_050321925.1 Rhodococcus sp. IEGM1339 | reverse complement strand
GACGCTGCCGTCGAGCTGGGTGCACCGGTGATCGCCACCGCCACCTCGAGCACCCCCGACGATCTGCGGCATCAGGTGCAGACCCATGTGCGGCGCAGTGTGTGCATCCCGCCGCTGCGCCAGCGCATCGAAGATCTCACCGATCTCGCGCGGGAGTTGCTCGCCGCCGAACTCCCCGACCGTCCGACCCCGCAACTGCAACCGGCCGCGCATCGGGCGTTGATCGACCATCACTGGCCCGGCAACCTGCGCGAACTCGCCTCGGTGCTCAGTACCGCGGCGGCGCGGTCGATGGGATTCGACATCAAACTCGAACATCTGCCCGCCGACTACCGCACCCTCGGCGCCGGCCGCCGGTTGACCTCGCTCGAACGCACCGAACGCGAAGCGATCGTCCGCGCCCTCGACGAGTCCGACGGCAACAAATCCCTCGCCGCCCACCGGCTCGGTGTGGCCCGCTCGACCCTCTACCGCAAGATCCGCGCGCTGGGCCTGGAAAACGAAACATTCGGTTCCTGACCCCTGAAACACTCTGTCGCATAACGGGACATCTCCAACGGCCGGTGAACGAGACGATGATATGGGGTAGGCAATCACTCCTTGCCTCCTCACATCGTCCGTCTGGACGGTGACGTCCACCCGATCCGAAGGATGACCCATCATGAAGCGAACGGTGTACGGCGATGATCACGAGGCTTACCGACACTCTGTCCGCGAGTTTCTCGCTCGATGGTTCGAGCCCCTGGCCGCCGACGTTCGTGCCAACAGGGCATTGCCGCGAGAGTTCTGGCTTGCCGCGGGTAAGCATGACCTGTTGGGACTCGAAGTACCCGAACGATATTCAGGCGTCGAGGCAGGGGATTATCGCTTCAATGCGGTTCTCATCGAAGAATTGGCCAAGATGAATGCCGCGTTGGCGTCGAGCGTGAGTATTCACTGTGACGTCGTGGCGCCGTACCTGGTGCACCTGACCACCGACGAACAGAAGGCGAGGTGGCTCCCAGGACTGTGTTCCGGGGACGTGCTCACCGCCATCGGAATGACCGAACCCGGTGGGGGATCGGATCTGGCCGCACTGAAGACCACCGCAGTGCGGGACGGCAACGGGTGGTTGCTCTCGGGTGCCAAGACATTCATCACCAACGGTTACTCTGCAGACCTGGTGATCATTCCGGCACGTACCTCTCCATCGAAGAAGGCCAAGGGAATTACCCTCTTCGGCGTGGACACCTCCTTGCCCGGATTCGAGCGTGGCCGCAAACTCGACAAGGTCGGACAGGACGAAGCAGACACCGCTGAACTCTTCCTCGACCGGGTGCGCGTCACCGATGACGACGTGATCGGCGAGCTCGATCGAGGATTCATCCACATGATGTCCTTCCTGCCCCAGGAACGACTCGGATGCGCCATTGCCAATCTCGCGCACGCTGCGCAGATTCTGCTCGAGACGATCAACTACTGCCGAGAACGAAAGGCATTCGGGCAGTCCATCGGAACGTTCCAGCACAACAAGTTCTTGCTTGCCGAACTCGTGACACAGCTCGACGTGACACAGGCGTACCTCGACCGCTGCATCGAAGCCCACTCGGAGGGGACGTTGACACCGATCGATGCAGCCAAGGCCAAGTGGTGGACTGCCGAGATCCAGAACCGGATCCTCGATCATTGTGTGCAACTGCACGGGGGATACGGCTACATGAACGAGTACCGAGTGGCACGAGCCTGGCGGGATGCCCGGGTCACGAAGATCTGGGCGGGATCGAACGAAATCATGAAAGAACTGATCGGTCGCGATCTGGGCTTCTGATCTCGGCGTCGTGTACCGATCGTTCTGTCGTGAGTGCAGAAGGTTCGAATGCCGCATGGTAAGCGAATTAGTTTGCGCTGCTTATCAATACGTGTGCCGTATTGAAATGTCTTGACTCGATTTCGGACACTTCACATCACATGTTCGCTTCTACCGTCGTAGATGTCCGGGCGGAAGCACCCCGTCCCGGGAAATCTCCAGGAGGACCACATGACCGAATCCCAGGTCGCCACAGCGACCCGCAGCGGCTCGCGCTCGAACAATGACGTACTCGATGTTCTGATCATCGGGGGAGGATTCTCCGGCCTGTACGCATTGGACCGACTGCGCGATCTCGGTTTCACCGTCAATGTCTGGGACGCCGCGGGTGGATTGGGCGGAATCTGGTGGTGGAACTGCTATCCCGGAGCCCGTACCGACAGCACCGGGCAGATCTACCAGTTCTCGTACAAGGACCTGTGGAAGAAGTACGACTTCACCGAACTGTATCCGGGCCACCAAGGGGTTCGTGAGTACTTCAACTACGTCGACTCACAGCTCGACCTCACCCGCGATGTCGTGTTCGACACTTTCGCCGAAGCATGCACGTGGGACGAGGAAACCCGTCAGTGGACCGTACGGTCCGCCGACGGCAAGATCCAGAAGGCACGGCAGGTCATTGTTGCCACAGGATTCGGCGCCAAGCCGCTGTATCCGAATCTCGAAGGGCTCGATTCCTTCGCCGGTGAGTGCTACCACACTGCGCGCTGGCCTCAAGAGGGCGTGGATATGAGTGGCCGCAAAGTTGTCGTCATCGGTACCGGCGCCAGCGGTGTGCAGGTCGTCCAGGAGGCAGGTCATGTGGCCGAACACGTCACCGTGTTCCAACGCACCCCGAATCTGGCACTTCCGATGCAGCAACGCAAACTCACCCATGACGACAACGAGCACTTCCGGAAGGGACTTCCCGAGCGGTTTGCTACGCGCTACAAGGCGTTTGCCGGCTTCGACTTCGATTTCATTCCGCAGAACGCCACCGACCTGAGTAAGGAAGAGCGCGACGCGATCTACGAGAAGATGTGGGCAGAAGGTGGTTTCGAGATGTGGCTCGGAAACTTCCAGGACATCCTTGTAGATGAGGAGGCCAACCGTACGTTCTACGACTACTGGCGTGGCAAGGTCCTCGAACGGGTCACCGACCCCAAGAAGGCGGCAATCGTCGCACCGGAGACGCCTCCGCACCCCTACGGCGTCAAGCGTCCCTCCCTCGAACAGGACTACTTCGATGTCATCAATCAGGACAATGTCGATGTCATCGACTCCAACGTCACGCCGATTCGACGGGTGCTGCCGCATGGTGTCGAAACCGACGACGGTGTCATCGAATGCGACCTCCTCGTACTGGCAACAGGGTTCGACAACAACCGTGGTGGGATCATGGCCATCGATATCACCGGCGTCGACGGCCTGACGATTCAGGACAAGTGGAAGTCCGGTGTCGACACGTGTCTGGGCCTGTCAACCCGCGGATTCCCGAACATGATGTTCCTGTACGGACCTCAGAGCCCGTCCGGGTTCTGCAACGGCCCGACATCTGCCGAGTACCAAGGCGAAATCGTCGTCGAGTTCCTCGAGTACCTGCGCGAGAAAGGGGCGACACGGTTCGAGAACACCGAAGAGTCCGAGAAGCAGTGGCGCGCACACGTCGACGAGCTTTTCGTGAACTCGATGTTCACGAAGGCACGTTCGTGGTACTGGGGTGCAAACGTGCCCGGTAAGCCGGCGCAGATGCTCAACTACTCAGGAGGAGTCCCTCAGTACTTTGCTCGTTGGAAAGAAATCAAGTCCAACGGTTACGACACCTACGAGACCGACTGACGAGACGGACACGCTTGGGCTACTGGGTCCCCCAGTAGCCCAAGCATCCGTTCGACGGGGCTCACTGCCCTGATCCCCGATGGACATCGACTGCGTCGATGGGGCAATCATGGAACCGAGAGCATTGCCTTCGAGCACGTCGCCGTAGACGAGACGGGCGCGAGCATCGGTGATGCGGTCACGATGTAGGCGAGGCTGATCAAACGCCATCACACGAACACGACGTGGATCGCCCAAGCGAGAGCGTCGACTGTCCAGAGTTTTGGTTCAAACCGAACCGATGACGGACCTGGAGGGGTGTAGCCACGACCCTTACGTGTTGGGGGTGAACCGCCGACAAGTGGGCCGCGCCAGCCGGCAACCACAATACTGTCGACACGAACATAATACTTAATTCCGTTATACAACAACAGTATCCGTCGCCATTCCGCTGAGCTGCATCACCTCCTCCCGGGTGAGCGGCCATTCGTCGCCGATGGGAGTCCTGTCGGCAGCGGCTGACAGGACTCAGCACCGACACACCCGAGGAAAAGGGCACACGATGCAGATCAGGACTGCCGCAGCGCGTGCCCTCGCCTTGCGACTCCGGATCGTCGACCACGAGCGACCCTTGTATCACGATGTCAGGTCGGCGGCGATCGATCCGGACGTTCAGCTAGCAGTTCGCACCCATGCCTCGAGCATGCGCCGTGCGATCGAGACCTTCCCCGGCAGCA
This sequence comes from Rhodococcus sp. IEGM1339, assembly GCF_050321925.1. Taxonomy (NCBI): domain Bacteria; kingdom Bacillati; phylum Actinomycetota; class Actinomycetes; order Mycobacteriales; family Nocardiaceae; genus Rhodococcus; species Rhodococcus sp. IEGM1339. The sequence continues at coordinate 29,873 of NZ_JBNQFT010000034.1, read as the reverse complement.
ACACGGGCGCATCGACCGAACTAGCCCAGTCGCCGGCGGCGAGGGCCTCCTTCACCTCCGCGCGGGAGCACCACACAGCCTCGCAGATCTCACCATCACTGAAGATGAGCGGTTCTCGAGGATCGGCGACGGCATGGAAGCCGAGCATGAGGGAACGCGGAAACGGCCATGGCTGACTTCCGACGTAGGCTACGTCGGAGACAACGAGACCGACCTCTTCCGCAATCTCCCGCGCCACACAGCTTTCGAGCGACTCGCCGGCCTCGACGAATCCCGCTAGCGTTGAGAAGTTCCGCGCCGGCCACGCCGCGTGTCGCGCCAACAGCACGCGGTCCGCCCCGTCATGTACCAGACAAATGATCGCAGGATCGGTCCGCGGGTACTCCTCCCGACCGCACGCAGTGCACACGCGCGTCCAACCACCCGAGGTGATCGTCATCGGCGCCCCGTCCTTGGCGCAGAAGTGGGATTCGTCCTGCCACATCAGCAGGGCCTGCGCGGTGAGATACCGTTCGGCATCAACTGCATCGAGAAGCGCTCCGTGTGACCGCAGGTCACCGAACTCGATGCCCACGCTCTCCATGGGGGCCTCCGTGAGAAACTCGTCCCGTACAGCCCATTGATGCACCGTACCAACGACTCCCAACAAGACCGCGTGTGTCGGAGGTTGGGAACAATAGTCGGCAGCCGACTCGAGGAGCAGTTGTCCATCGATGAGACGAACCTGACCGGCACCGTTCACGCGAAGCAGCTGCGCATCCGGCCATGCCCTCGCCTGCACGGTCGCATCGTCACGTAGCGCCACAGGGCGACTCAAGGCATCACCAGGAAGGGCACCCCCGACACCGTCAGCGTTCACCATTGATCACAACCTTCCGCAACGAGCGACCATGTCGACCGGCACTTCGTTCGTGCGCGTGCGGCCGGCACTGCCGTCAGGCAAACTCGAACTGGATCGACGAGTACGATTCGGACATCACCGAAATGAATTCTTCAACGAGGCGCACATGATCGGGATGGACCAGATATGCGCGGAAGGCGGGGACGTCTTCGAAGATCGCAGATATTGCATAGTCGCCGATCCCGGGCTTGAGGGCGAGGTCCCTTCCGTAACGAAACTCGACGACCTGGGGAATGCTCGCCGATATCGCGTCAAGAGCTTTGTGGAACGATTCGACCTGCTCGTCGGTGATGTCCTTCTTCCAACTGAATGTTACGACATGATGCAACATGATAATCCCTCTCTGGAAGCATAATTCGAGCTCGACACCCGAAGTGAGCGGCACGTTTTTCAGAGCCGCTGATGTGCCCTCACCATGACGTGCGGCGACCGAACATCCCTCCCCGCAGTCCGCGGACGTACAGGGGAACCCACTTCTCGAGAGCGCCTCGGGGGTGAACCCGTTCTCCGGTGGGTTCCCTCGCGGTGCCGGCCCGTCATCGAACGGTGATGGGGAGATTCTGGCCGTCTGTGGGTCACGTGGGTGACGGTAGAACAGTGATGGACCTTCGGTGTGTCCGATTGTGCAACACACATCTCCGAGAACCGGGACAGACGGACAGGTGTGTTGTTTTCGGACACTCGTCCGCTCGGGCCTCCTCGTAGTGTGACTCCACCGACTCGGCGATTGACCAGTCCGCCTATCACATCAAGGAGATCACCATGGCACTCGATCCTGTAGTCGAGCAGTTGATAGATACGTTGAACGAGCAGGGACTGAGGTCGTTCGAGCAGATGAGTGTCGCTGAAGTCCGTGAGGTCATCGAATCCTTCAGCGAACTGCAGGCGCCGAAAGCGGATCTTGCTCGTGTCGTCGACACGGTCTACCCCGGACCGGATGGTGATCAGGCCGTGCGTCTGTACATTCCGGAGTCCGATGCGCCCCTGCCGATTGTGGTGTATATCCACGGCGGCGGATGGGTTGCGGGCAGCCTCGACGTTACCGAGCAGCCTTGTCGCGCGCTGGCCGCGGACGCCCGGGTCATCGTGGCCGCCGTGAGTTACCGGCTCGCTCCCGAACACAAGTTCCCTGCCGCACCCGAAGACGCGTTCGCTGCTCTGAATTGGGTAGTCGACAACGTCGCCGACTTCGGTGGTGATGCGACGCGTGTCGCCATCATGGGCGACAGTGCCGGTGGCAATCTCGCCGCAGTCACCGCCCTTCGGGCACGTGATACCGGCTCACCGGCCCTGTGTGCTCAGGTGTTGGTCTATCCGGTTATCGACGGCACGGCACGCTTCCCGTCATGGGAGGAGAATGCCGAGGGATATTTGATCACCGCGGCAGCAATCGGCTGGTTCTGGGAGCAGTACCTGGCCACACTGGAAGACGCCGAGAACCCGTACGCCTCGCCGGCCAAGGCGAAGAGCTTGGCGGGGCTTCCTCCGACGCTGATGTTGGTCAACGAGTACGAGGTCACACGCGACGAATGCCTGAACTATGGGCGGATGCTGACCGAGCAGGGTGTCCCGGTCCAGGTCGAACTGTATAGCGGTCTTGTCCATGGCGTGTACTGGATGACCGGTGCAGTTCCGCGCAGCGCTGAATTGCACAGCGCGGTTGTCGAATTCCTCGGCAAACAGTTCGCTCGCTGAGTACGAGTGGCCGGTGGCTGTGCCGCAGTCATGTGCTGCGAGTGCAGCCACCCGTTGCTCGCTCAGCGCGTGCCCGCCGGCACACGATTCTCGAGCGCGGGATGTGCACGAGACACGCACACGGTCGTCCGGTTCCTCTGCGGGCAGCTCAGGGAGGTCGAGACGTCCGAATTCGGGCGGATGAACAACATGCTCCTCGTCCTGCCCTGGTACTGAGGTAAACAGTCAGTAGACCAGTGCTCGATCGAAGAGGACTCGTCGAACTTCACGACATCGTTCCTGCTGATGCGGTTGCCTTGCCGAACGTCCACGTGTCCGCACCGCTGATCGAGGAGCTTGCTACGTGAGGCATCGTCACTCGCCGGTGAATGCCGCAGTTCGCTTCTTCATGAGGGCGTTGACTGCTCTCGTGTGATCGGTGGTCTGTTGAACCAGCGCCTGCAGAGCAGCGGACAGTTCGAGGAGGCTGTCGAGGCTCTGGTGCTGCCCTTCGCGCAGGAGTTTTTTTGCCATCCGTACCGAGTGCGGAGGATTGGCGGCGACTCTGCTGGCGAGTGCGCGAGCTTCGTCGAGCAGCTGATCGGGAGGAACGACGTTCGAGACCAATCCCCACTCGAGAGCCTGTGTCGCGTCGACACGGTCGCCCGTGAGGATCATCTCGGCCGCCCGCGCCATACCGACCGCTTTCGGCAACAGCCACGCACCCCCGTCACCCGGGATGATGCCCAGCTTGACGAAGCTCTCAGCAAAGAACGCATTTTCGCTGGCGATTCGGAGGTCGCACATGAGGGCAAGATCGCACCCGGCACCGATTGCAGGGCCGTTCACCGCTGCAATCAAGGGTACGTCGCAGTTGTACATCGCTCGTGGGATCCTTTGTATCCCGGCGCGATAGCCATCGCGTTGTTCGTGAGGTTTCCCGCCGAACAGGCCCTGGCGATTCGCCATGTCCTTGACGTTGCCGCCGGCGGAGAAGGTCGATCCCGCGCCGGTGACAATGACAGCGCGTACCCCGTAATCGGCGTTGACGGCATCCACGCATGCGACCAATGCGTCGACGACATCCATCCCTGAGACTGGGTTACGTTCAGCCGGCCGATTGATCGTCCACGTTTCGATGAATCCGTCGCGTTCTACGAGAACTGGATTTTCCATGTATGTGTCTTCCCGATCTTCACTGCAATCGATGGTTCGGATAATGCACTGCTGACTGGCATGCGAACGGACTCGGCGGCAGTCTGGTCGAAGCAGACCGCCGCCGAGACACGTTCCTCCTTCGTCGGCGCGCTTTGCTTTCAGCTGCACGCCCCACACGCGGTGTTCAGGCGAGCCCCAACTTCGGCCGTAGCCACTGGGCGATCCGGTTCAGGGCTTGATCCGCCTCGGGTGCTCGTCCCGCGTTGAAGTGGAAGACATGCTGCTGTTCGTCGACCACGTCGAGCACGGCCTCGCCCCCTGCCTTTTCGATCAATTCGACGACCCGGCGCGAGTCGTCGAGCAGAGTCTCGTAGCCGCCGACCGATACATAGACGGGAGGGAAGTCTGTGTAGTCCCTGAGCAGCGGGTTTGCCCGCGGGTCCGTTGCTTCCGAGAGATCGGTGAGGAAATTCTCTCGCATCATCTCGAGGACTGCCCTCTTGGCCAGGACGTCGACTGCGTCGTTCGATTCGATCGTCAACCCCTTGATCTCCATATCGAGCCACGGCGAAAGAGCGACGACGGCGGCCGGAATGGGAAGTGCCATACCCGCAAGTTCGAACACGGTCGAGATGGCGAGATGTGCGCCTGCCGAGTCGCCGACCGTCGCCGTATGTTCTGCCTTGTAGCCCTGCGTACGGAGCCACTTGTGCACGGCAATGCAATCTTCGAGCTGTGCTGGATGCTTTGCCTCCGGCGCGAGCCGGTAGTCCACCACGAGTGCGTGAACTCCTGCCAGCTTGGCGAGGTGTGCGGCAAGCTTGCGATGGGAAAAGCGTGAACCTGTCACGAATCCGCCGCCGTGCGTGAAGACGATCACCCGGTCTTCGGCGGCGCCCAGCGGCTTGGCCCATGTTGCCGGCACACCGTTGGCTGTCACTTCTTCATACGTGACATCGGTGGGTTCGATGGTGGGAAGATGCCATTCTTCGAACATGTCTCGCTGACCTGCGAGATCCATACCTTCGGACCGTCGAAGCCAGGACGAGTACAGGTCGTTGAGGAACAGCGATTCTTTGCTCACGGACATGTGTTGCTCACTTTCATCACCGGTCGAGAAGGAAATTGACTGATCAGGAAGGCGTGAAGCTGGTGTATCGCGTACGCACGGTGTCACCCCACCCAGTCGGCTGATCAGAAAAGGCCGCTAGGGAAGGTCAACGATTGCCTCGGATTGTCGAAATGTCGATACTCATCGACCGCCACATCGGTTCGGCGTCGAGGCTTGCGCCGTCGAGGCGGTGATGTGATGGTTCCGCGATGTCGCTGATCGAACTTTTCGCATCCGTCGCTCACTATGCGAACGCACAGATGCAAGTTGTGCGGGTCGTTTGTGCCGACGCTACTGGAAGAGTGCTGATTGCAACTCGATGTAGAGATGCCGCAACTTCTTTCCATCGAGGTGGAGCAGCCGGGTCGTCCTCAGATCCCTACGAGGGGGCCGATGACGGGCTTCCACTGGTAGATGCTCTGGTCGACGACAACACCCTGCGTGACATACGGGTCCTTGGCGAGCAGGGCCTGCAGGTCGTCTTCGCTGTCCGCCTTGAACACGAGCAACGCGCCGGCCCCGTCGGCCCAGGCGCCCGCTTCCTGCAGCACGCCTTTGGCGGCCGCGTCCTTGACGAAGACCAGGTGGTCGGCATGAGCAGCCTCTTTGACGGATGCGTCAGTGGTGTACGACCAGATAACAGCGAACAGGGCCATGGTCACTCCTTGAGTGGGATACGGGATGTGAAACGGTGCGGATATTCAGGAGAATGCGCACTTGAGAACGCTAGAAGAAGGGATGAGGTCACCAGTGTCCTATTTTGCAACACCTGTTGGTGAACGACGACGAATACAAAACGGAGAGAACGTGATCGGCGTTGAACGGCCGAACGACGATTTGGCTTGCATACGGTCGGTGACCTTGCCCGCAGCTGTGTATGGAACCAGCTCTGCTGGTAGGCATGGCCAAGATCCGCCGTGCAGGTGAGCTGTTACTCGGGCAGTGCCCCGGCGGCGCGCAGCTGCTCGATATCGTCTTCGAGAAGTCCGAGTTCTGTTAGCACAGTATCGGTATCGGCGCCACGGTCGCGCGGCCCGAACCGCACAGCACCGGGGGACCCAGCGAGTTTGACAGGTACGCCGAGACCTCGGTAGCCGTCGCACTCGACCACCATCTCGCGGTGACGGACCTGCGGTAGCGAAAGGGCCTCTCCGACATTGTTGACCGACCCCGACGGCACCCCGGCCCGACGCAACTGAGCCGCCAAAGATTCGCGCTGCCAGGCCTTGACGAGGCCGCCGAGGATGTCGCGCAGTTGAGCTGCGTTTGCCATCCGGTCGGAGTTGGTGACGAATCTCGGGTCGTCGGCCAGGTCTGAAGCGTCGAGCGCCACGACCAGAGCGCGGAACTGCCGGTCGTTGCCGGCACCGATGAAGAAGGGGCCATCGGCGCAGGTGAACGTCTCATAGGGACAGATCGTCGGGTGTGCCACGCCCGTCCGCTCCGGCGCGACGCCGGTGGCAAACCACTTGCCGGCGTGTGGGTGCAGGATCGACACAGCGTTGTCGAGTAGTGCCAGATCCACGAGTTGCCCGCGTCCGGTCTTGTGCCGCACGTGGAGTGCCATGAGGATGCCGTTCACAGCGTTGAGACCCGTGATGATGTCGACCAGAGGGATCCCGATCCGCATGGCATCACCGTGGGGCTCACCGTTGATGCTCATCAGCCCCGACAGGGCTTGGAGAATTGCGTCGTAGCCGGGAGCACCCCCGAGCGGCCCGTCGACTCCGTACCCGGTGATTCGACAGTGCACGAGTTGTGGGAATTGACCGGCGAGTACGTCGTCGGCAAGTCCCCACTTCGCAAGTGTGCCTGCCTTGAAGTTTTCGATGACGACGTCGGCTTCGGCAAGCATGGTGCGCAGCAGTTGTTGGCCGGCCTCGGTACGCAGATCCACACTGATGTTCCGCTTGTTGCGGTTCAAGCCATCGAAGTAGGCACTGTGGTCATCCTTGACGAAAGGTGGTCCCCAGCTGCGTGTGTCATCACCAGTCGGTGGCTCCACCTTGATCACGTCGGCACCGTGATCGGCAAGCACTTGCGCACACAGCGGGCCGGCCAGCACCCGCGAAAGATCGACGACCCGGATGTCGGTGAGTGCGCCGGTCCGCGGACGTGGAGTCTCGGATGCGGATTCTCGAGTCTCGGCCGGGAGGATGGCAGATGAGGATTCAGGCATGATTGCTCATTCTGTGCGGTTGGAAGTCGCTGGCCTCCGGAGGGAAGGACAAAGCATGAACGGCGATCTTCAGCCATCGCTGAACTGCATCGACCGCCGGTAGTTGCCCATAGTCAGCGAGTCTGAAGGCTACGGGCATGCTCCGTGTAGCTACTCGGTCCTTCCATCGGGATGAAGTCTCCGGCTGGGCGCATTGTCGGGTCGATATGGAGGGTCTGCGGGCGTTGCGAACCCTAGACGTATATCGACTTGTACTCGAGGTAGAAGTCCAGGGACTCGGGTCCGAATTCGCGGCCGACTCCGCTGTTCTTCACGCCACCGAACGGGGAGCCGGTATCGAGGGAGTAGTAGTTCACTCCCACGGTTCCGGATCGAATACGCGACGCGACGTCCAAGCCGTGTTCGGTGTCTTCCGTGAAGACGACTCCTCCCAAACCGAATGGTGTGTCGTTCGCCATGTTGATGGCGTCCTCTTCGGTCTCATAAGGGATGACGGAGATGACAGGTCCGAAAATCTCTTCCTGTGCCAGCGGACTGCGATTATCGACACCCTCGAAGATGGTGGGAGACACGAACCAGCCGCGGGGACATTGCTCAGGGGAGTCGGTTCCGCCACGGATCGTTCGGAATCCCTCGGACTGACCCAGACGGATGTAACTTCTCACCCGCTCCCGATGCTGCTCGCTTACCATAGGGCCCATGGTTACCGACTCGTCGAGTGGGTCTCCCATGACCAATCCGTCTACGTAGGACGCCAGAGCGTCAATGATCTCGCTGGACCTACCGTGGGGAACCAAGATGCGGGAATTGGTGGTGCATGTCTGTCCCCCGTTCTTGAGCACGGCGTCTTTGAGGCCTCCGGCAAAGACGTCGAGGTCGGCATCGGGGAGCACAATGGCTGCGGACTTTCCTCCGAGCTCCAGGGAGACTCTCTTGAAACTGCGGCCGGCGACCTCACCGATCGCTTGACCTGCTGCAGTAGATCCGGTGAAGGCGATCTTGTCGACATCGGGATGGGCTACAAGAGCTTTGCCTGCATGAACGCCACCGGCAACGATGTTGAGGACGCCAGGTGGTAGACCGGCCTCCTCGGCTGCCTCTGCAAGTACATACGCATCGAGTGACGTCTCCGGCGCCGGCTTGAGAACTACAGTGCATCCTGCAGCCAGTGCCGGCCCGATCTTGGCCATGGCCAAGAGCTGCGGATAGTTCCAGGCAGTGATCGCGCCGACGACTCCTACGGGTTCTTCTCGAACGATGGTAGAGCCCATGCTGCTGGGACGGCGTGTCTCGAATGTACGTTTCTCGATGAGATCTGCCATCGACCGCAGGATCGCTACCGGAGCTGTTGCGCTTGTGCTCACCGACAAGGAGGAAATCATTCCGGTCTGCCGGCTTACGAGCTCTGCAGTCGATCTTCCTCGACGCTCGAGGCTGTCAGCGAAGCGCCGCATCACTGCAGCTCGCTCGTGAGGGGTGCTGCGCCCCCACGGTCCTTTCTGGAGTGCGGCCCGTGCGGCGTGCACAGCCGCATCGATCTCCTCGGGTCCGCCCATCGCAGCAACACCCAGGGGGCGCTCGGTTGCTGCCTCGAACACCGGTGCCAGATCGGAGGTGCTCGCTTTGCGCCATTGGCCGTCGATGAAGAAAAGTTCACGTTCAATGCTGTTGATGACAGGCATTATTCACTTCTTCCGAGGTTGAATCCGATTGAGCGAAACCTCACGATACCCGCAGTCCGTCGGTATATCCTGCCGCCTTTTCCTTGTGCCAGAAATCCAGGTACATGGGCAGCCCATTCAGATACTGAAGCATCTGAGGCTTCTTGCCGGGGATGTTGCTGCTGTTGTACCAGGACTTTGCATGCTTGAACAGCGCCATGTCATCGGTACCGTTGATGTGATCGGTCCAGGCCTGGTCAGCTTCGGGAGTCGATTCGAACCGGGTAAGGCCCTCCGACCGAAGAAATTCGAGGAACTCGACTATGACCTCACCTTGAAGCTCCGCGTTCGTGGACCCGTTAGCAAAGGCGGCGGGGCTCTGTGGACCGTACACGAACATGGCGTTGGGAAAACCGGAGGTGAATGCGCCGAGGTATGCGTCGACGCCCTTGCGCCACTTCTCACCAAGGGTGACGCCAGCGGAGTTGCGGACCTCCATTGCAGTGAGCGCACCCGTATTATTGTTGAATCCGGTTGCGAGTACGATGATGTCGAACTCTCCGTGCTCGATACCATCGGATGTGCGAAATCCGGTTTCTGTGAACCCGGTGATCGGTGCCTCCTGGATGGAGACGAGTTCGACGTTCTCCTGGTTCATCACCTCGTAGTAGTTCTGGTGCAGGGCCGGCCGCTTGGCTCCGAACGGATGCGGAGCTACGTCAGGTACCAGCAGGTCGGCCTTCACCGGGTCGAGGATCTGCGGCTTGATCTTGCTCTTCCAGAACTCGTAGACCATCGAGTTGGTTTCTTCGCTGAAGAGATAATCGGAGAAGTTCCCGAGCCAGAATGCGAATCCGCCCTGGTTCCACAGACGTTCGAACAGTGCGAGACGCTCTTCCTCGGATGTGTCGACGCCGTTTCGGGGATCGAACTCGTAGTCGATCGCGGCGAAGGTTTCGCGACACTTGTCCGCCACATCCGGCATGGCCTCCTTCAGGGCCGCTTGCCTCTCCTCGGAGAGGTGCTCCTGGTGCATGGGCAACGAGAGGTTCGGCGTCCGCTGGAAGACGGTGAGTTTCTCGACGACAGGGCCGGCTTCCTGGACTACTTGGACTGCGCTGGCGCCGGTACCGATGATGGCAACTCGTTTTCCGGTCATGTCGATATCGTCTCGCCACCGCGCGGTGTGGACGAGTTCACCTCGATAGGCGTCCATTTCGGGGATATTCGGGATGTAGGGTTCGGTAGTCGATCCCGTTGCGAACACGACGAAGCGTGCGCGGAAGCTCTCATCGTTCTGTGAGACGAGAGTCCACATCCGCTCGTCCTCGTCGAACGTCGCGCTGACGACCTTGGTGTTGAAGCGTGAATCCTTGCTCAGGTCCAGTTTGGAGTCGACATAGGCGAAGTAACTGCGCATCTCCTCGTGGTCCGGGAACATCTGTGAGAAGTTCCAGTCCTTCCAAAGGTTTTCATCGGTGAATTGGTAGACGGGCGCATGGCTGTCGACTCGTGCGCCTGGGTAGCGGTTCAGGCTCCAGGCGCCACCGAAGCCCCCACTGGCTTCGAGTAGAACTACGGAGCACCCTCTGTCCCGAAGGTTGCGCAGTTGATAGATTCCGCCGAAACCGCCGCCGACCACGATGACGTCGTAATCCTGTGTTTCCGTCGTGGCGTGCTCGGGTAGATGGGTTGATGTCATGGGTCTAAACCTTTCCGAGGCTGAGGTGCGGGCAGGAATCCGGGGCGTTGTGCCCGACTTTGCTTTCCGAAAGTCAAACGGCCTGTCGGAGTTGCGACCTCGTTGCGTATGCGATGTGGCATGGGTCACGAAGATGGAATGAATCGACAATAGCGACGCCTCAAAAAATCCGCAACTAGAAATAAAAATACGTAAATAAGTAATCAGAGGTTTGCGGTGAGGTTCATGTGTCTTCTCGAGACGAGGGGAGCCGAGCCGGGGCAAAGGGTCTTCGTTGTTGGGGGGGTTTGACACTCGGGTGGGCTCAGGCCGGGTTGCCCGGTGCCGGCGGCACATCGACGAATGCGGGACCTGGGTTCCGCCCGATGCTGCAGACGGTGCTGCGGCGACGACGTGGGCAAAGCGAACCCGCTGTTGTGGAGTGCTTGCGCGAGGTTGTCCTGCGGCCGGCCGGAGATCAGGAGTATGTCAGCAACGTGAATGGCGGCTAGGGGATGCGAGACATGTTCGGGCGCACCTTCCTCCGCTGTGATCGAAGGCGTCTGCAGGATTCTGCCGACCGCTACGGTCTGCGGCGTTCGATCCGGAAGTCGCGCCGCGTGGAAGCGCGCCCTCCGATGGATCCGGCGACCGAGCGGCACACCGGGAATCGATCATCTGTTAGGTCAGGTGGCGAGATCGAGCAGGCGGGTCCGATCGCGATGTGAGGGTCACGCTCGTCCGAGAGGCGGCCGCCCGACCGTCGCGTGTTGCTCACGGATGCGGTCGCTTACCGGGTGGCCGCGACGACCCTCGTCCGTTCTTGCGTAAGCCGGGGATGATGGGGTGCGGCGTCGGTCGACACGGACGTCGAGCAGGGTCGACTTACTCGTCGAGGGGCCAGTGTCCATGGTGCAGGTTAGCGAAAGCCCCACTTGGTGGCGTACCGCAGGCAGATCTCGACGAGTTCGTCCTGCCGTTCGACGATGGTTTCCCGTATCCCGACCACGCCGAGGGTGGCGATGGTCCGGCCGCGTTCTCTGAGGGCGACCGATACCCCGTCTGCATGTTCAACGGCCACACCGGGTGCCACGCATACGCCGGTGTTCTCGAGTTCATCGAGTGAGTGCAGGAAGCGCTCGACGAAGTCGGCGTCGGTGGGTGGTCGAGAGTTGAGGTACGCCCAGATGTCACGTTGATCGCGATCGGCCAGCAAGAGCCATCCTGCAGAGGTGCGCAGGAGGGATCGGCGCACCCGGTTTTCTGCCAGGTATGCGTAATGCGGGTCGGAAGAAACGTGATCGACGTAGAACAGGTCGTCGCCGACAGATGTGGACAGTGTGGTGGTCAACCCGGTCTCGGCGTGGACCTGCTCGAGCTGATCATGGCTGATCGAGGTGACCGGAGGTCGGCCGGCGATGACGTTGAGAAGATAGGGTGCGGTGCCGAGGGTGTAGATCCGGTCGCGCTCGTCGAGGTAGCCGACGGCGACGAGGCCGTTGATCAGGCCCTGGACCGAACTGACGGGCGCGGCGAGTGCCCGTGCGATAGCGGTGAGGGTGAGGCCGTTTTCGGACCGGGCTACGAGTTCGAGGATCGAAGCCACCCGATCGACCATGCGGTGCCGGGGACGGCCGGGAACCTTCTCGACCGGCACGGCTCCGGGGGGCCCAGGAGTGTCAGCCATTTCGTGAGCCTATCAACAGGGAGAACTCCTCCAACCGATACATAATTACGTAAGATAATTCGCTATTGCGTAGATGTCGAGAACTGGATAGTGTCCCCCGAGAGGGGGTCGGCGTTCGCCCCCGATCCGACCGCCACTTACTCGGCGGCGAAACTCACGCGAGCATGTCGGGCGTCGCCCAGCCGGAACTTCCTATGGAGGCACTATGAATTCCTCCGTCGCGCCGCCGACGACGGTGACCACTGATGAAATGGATGCTCTACGCGCCGAGGTACGCACCTTTATCGACAACGAAACTGCGGCAGGAACACTCACGCCGGGCATCGACACCTGGCTCACCCGGTGGGACGAGGACTTCACCCGCCGCCTTGCCGAGCACGGTTGGGTAGGAATGACCATCCCGACCGAGTACGGCGGGCACGGCCGGACCCATCTCGAGCGTTTCGTCGTCACCGAGGAGCTGCTCGCGGTAGGCGCACCGGTTGCAGCGCAATGGGTGGCAGACCGCCAGATTGCGCCGTCGTTGTTGAAGTACGGCACCGAAGAGCAGAAGCGCAAGTACCTTCCCCGAATTGCCGCAGGTGAGTGCTTCTTCGGCATAGGAATGAGTGAGCCCGACTCAGGATCGGACCTGGCCAGTGTCCGGACCCGCGGGACCCGCGTGGACGGCGGCTGGACCGTCACCGGCACCAAAGTGTGGACCTCGGGCGCCCACCACGCTGAGGCGTTCATCGTGCTGGCCCGCACGGAACCACTCGACACGGCACACCGCCACGCGGGACTGAGCCAGTTCATCGTTGACCTCCGTTCCCGAGGCGTGACGATCCGACCGATCATTTCCCTCTCCGGCGACCACCACTTCAACGAGGTGGTTCTGGACGAGGTATTCGTTCCCGACGCCATGGTCTTCGGCACGTTGGGCAACGGATGGGAACAGGTCAACTCGGAGCTTTCCTTCGAGCGCAGTGGACCCGAGCGTTTCCTTTCGACCTTCCGGCTCCTGGCTGCCGAGATCGGCGCGGTCCGAAAGGGACTGCTGCCCGAGCGCACCGATCTGGGACGTTCTGTGGCCCGGATGGTCGGACTGCACGCACTGAGCCAGAACATCGCCGGAGCCCTTCAACGTGGCGAGAAGGCCGACACTGCCGCCGCCCTGGTCAAGCTCCTCGGTACCAGCATGGAAGGCGACCTCGTCGAGTACGTCTCTGATCGGTTGGGCGACGAGAGGATGGACGGGCAGGCAGAAATCGGGGCTCTGTGCAGAGCCGGACTACACCAGCGTCCGGGGTTCACACTCCGCGGCGGTACCAACGAAATCCTGCGCGGCGTGATCGCGCGGGGGCTGGGGATGCGCTGATGACCACGACCGCGATCACAATCGATCTTGCCGTAGACCGGGATCTCCAGGACCTCATGGACGATCTTGTCGCTGGGCACTCGGGGCCGGACATCGAACCGGATCCGGCCGCTGTGTGGGCCACCTTGGGTGCGGTCGGACTCGCCAGGCTGACCGCACCCGAGGAGACCGGGGGCAGCGGCGCGGGTTGGGTCGAGGCCGCTGCTCTGTTGCGCACGACCGCCGCTGGCGGCGTGGCCGTGCCCTTCGCCGAGACCGATCTGTTGGCAGGTCCCTTGCGGCGTGCGGCCGGCCTCGACGACTCATCGTCGGGCACAGCGACCGTCGCCGTCCTGAGGGCGGACGGCCTCGCGCGACGTGTGCCGTGGGCTGGTGTCACCGGGTCCGTTGTCTGCGTGCGGCGGGTCGATGCGGGCTACGAACTCGCGGACGTGCCCACCGATCGGCTGACCGTCGAGGCGGTCGAGGGGATCTCCGAGGTGCCCCTCGGGTCGGTCCAGGTCGACGGTGACGTTACTTGGTCACCGGTGGACACTCGTGCCGTCGAGGGCTATGTCCTGCGCGGCGCTCTCATCCGTGCGATCCAATGTGTCGGCGCTATGGAGGGCATGCTGGCTTCGGCGGTTGCGCACACCACCGACCGCGCTCAGTTCGGGCGCCCTCTGGCGCGGTTCCAGTCCGTGCAGAACCTCGTGGTCGACACTGCGGCCGAGTCCGTCCTTGCCGGTGCCGCCGTCGACACTGCTCTCGCAGATGCTGTTACCGACGATCTTGCCGGCGACCTTTCGGCGTTTCGTGTCGCAGTGGCCCGCAGTGTGGTCTCGCAAGCGCTGGCTGTGGCGGTGCGCAACACTCACCAAGTGCATGGCGCAATCGGCACCACCCATGAGCACACCCTCCATCGGCTCACCCTGCCTGCGTTGCAGTGGCGTTCGGAATTCGGGTCCGCTGCGTTCTGGGAGCGTCAGCTCAGCCGCGCTGCCGTCGACGCCGGTATGGACGGGACCTGGCCGATGATCGTCGAGGGTACGCGGATCACGGGTCCAGCTTCTGCCTATCTCGATGCTGTTTCGGGACGTTCACGTCCTGACTGAGTGCATGCGTTCCTGACGACGGTGACATCGCCGGGGTGCGAGCTCCCCGGCGATGGGGCGGCCGAGCGGCAGGACCGAAAGGGTCCTGCCGCTCGAGCTCTCACCTCTGACTTGTCGGAGGACGCGGGGTGTGGATTGCATCCACGCTAGTCGTAGACCTCGACGTACAGTTCGGCGATTTCGTCGACAGTGGGCACAACCGGGTTGTTGCCCGGCGAACCCGAATCGAGCGCCTGTTGCGCCATCAGTGGGATCAGATCGTTCCAGCGAGTTCGGTCGATGCCGTGGTCACGGGGAGTGGGAACAGCCAGGTCATGACATAGTTCGGCCAGGGAGTCGACGAGGGACTGCGCGGCGATACCGTCACCGGTGGCTTCGGTGGCCACACCGATTGCCCTGGCACAGTCCGCGTACCGTGACTCGGCGCCCTTGACGGAGAATGCGGTGATCGCCGGGAGCAGCATGGCGTTGGACAGTCCGTGCGCGACATGGAAGTGCGCGCCGATGGGTCGGCTCATTCCGTGAACGAGGGCCACGCTTGCGTTCGAGAACGCCATGCCGGCCTGGGTGGCGGCGAGCATCATGGCTTCTCGCGCTTGCTTGTTCTCACCGTCTTCATACGCGGTGCGCAGATTCTGGCCGATGGTGCGCATGGCTGCGAGCGCGAGGCCGTCGGAGACAGGGTTGGCTTTTCGGCTTACATACGCCTCGATCGCATGGGTAAGTGCATCGACTCCTGTATCGGCAGTCAGGCGAGGGGGCATGGACATTGTCAGTTCGAAGTCCACGATTGCTGCGATGGGCAGGAAGGACAGGCCTGGACAGAGCATCTTCTCGTCCGTGACGCTGTCACTGATGATGGTGAACTGCGTAGCCTCCGAGCCGCTGCCGGCGGTGGTCGGGATCGCGACGACGGGAAGCGCTGGTCCGGTGTAGACGTGCGGGACCTTGTAGTCCCGCATCCGGCCCCCGCGGACCCCGAGGACGGCCAGCGCCTTCGCAGTATCCATCGGGCTGCCGCCACCGAAGCCGATCACCGAGTCGGCGTTGTGATCGGCGAGCAGGGCGAGCCCTGTTTCGAGGGAGTCGGTGGTGGGGTCGGGAACGGTGTCGTCGAACAGGGCTGGTGTGATGCGTGCTTCGCGCAGGAGGGTCAAGATCCGTTCGGACGCGCCAGTCGAGGTGAGGAACTTGTCGGTCACCACTACCGGGCGCTGCAATCCGAGTTGACGGATCACGTCCCCGATGTCGTCGATGGTGCCCCCGCCGATTCGCAGGAACCGTGGGAAGGCGATCTGGATACTCATGGTGCCGTCCTTAGTCGTTCTGAGGGAAGCCGAGGTTGATGCCGCCGTGGTTGGGGTCGAGCCAGCGGGTGGTGACGACCTTGCCGCGGGTGAAGAAGTGCACACCTTCGGTGCCGTGGGCGTGTGTGTCACCGAAGAGGGAGTTCTTCCAGCCGCCGAAGCTGTAGTACGCGGTGGGGACGGGGATGGGGACGTTGACGCCGACCATGCCGACCTCGACTTCGTTCTGGAAGCGGCGGGCTGCGCCGCCGTCGTTGGTGAAGATGGCGGTGCCGTTGCCGTAGGGGTTCGAGTTGATCAATTCGAGGGCTTCGTCATAGGTCCCGACCCGTACGACGGACAGGACGGGGCCGAAGATCTCGTCGGTGTAGACGCTCATATCGGTGGTGACGTGATCCAGAAGGGTCGGTCCGAGCCAGAATCCGTCGCTTCCGCCATCGGCCTGCACGGACCGGCCGTCGACTACGACGGTGGCGCCGGCAGCTTCGCCGGCGTCGATACAGGAAGACACTTTGTCACGATGTGCTTTGCTCACCAATGGACCCATATCCGAGTCCTTTGTGCCGTCGCCGGTTTTCAGGCTCAGGGTGCGATCCTTGATCTTTGCAACCAGCTCATCGGCGATGTCCCCGACCGCGACCAGTGCGGAGATCGCCATGCAGCGCTCACCGGCGGAGCCGAAGCCCGCGTTCACCATCGCGTCGGCGGCCAGATCGAGGTCGGCGTCCGGCAGAACAACGGCGTGGTTCTTCGCGCCGCCGAGTGCCTGGACGCGCTTACTGTGGGCGGTTGCGGTTTCGTAGACGTACTTCGCGATGGGGGTCGACCCGACGAAGGAGATGGCCTTGATCGCCGGATTGGTGAGTAGTTCACCGACGGCTGTCTTGTCACCCTGCAGGACGTTGAACACGCCGGCGGGTAGGCCGGCCTCGGACCACAGTTCGGCGATCCACAGCGCTGCCGTGGGAACCTTTTCCGACGGCTTGAGGACCACGGTGTTCCCGGCGGCAATCGCGATGGGGAAGAACCACATCGGAACCATGGCGGGAAAGTTGAACGGGGAGATGATGCCAACCGGCCCGATGGGCTGGCGGATCGACGCCATGTCGACCTTGGTCGACGCGTTCTCGGTCATCCCACCCTTGAGAAGGTGAGCGATGCCGCAGGCAAATTCGACGACCTCCTGGCCGCGGGAGACCTCACCGAGCGCGTCTGAGAGCACCTTGCCGTGCTCGGAGGTGATGATCGCGGCCAATTCCTGCTTGCGGGCGTTGAGCAGTTCACGGAATGAGAACAGAATCTGTGTGCGCTTGGCGATCGAGGTATCTCGCCATGCGGGGAACGCCGCCGCGGCTGCCTCGATCACCGCGCGGGCGTCGTCTGTGCTCGCAAGTGCAACTTCTGCAGTCACTGCGCCGGTGGCGGGGTTGGTGACCGGGGCCGATGTGCCGTTGGTGCCGGTGAAGGGCTTGTTGTCCAACCAGTGTGGGATGACGGTCATGGTTATGTGCTCCTGTGACTCTGTGGTTTTCTCGAGTCTGTCGGTGCAGATGTGCCGCGGTCAACGAGTATCTTCGCAGTGATAACTGCAATTTTGCAGCAGCAAGGGAGTGGGATGTTCACCGCCGATAACATGCGTTTTCTGCTGGAGTTGTCACGGACCGGGCGGATCGCGGACGCGGCCAAACGGCTGGACGTCGATCAGACCACGGTGTCGCGCAGGATCACCCGACTCGAAAAAGACATGGGAGCGCGACTGTTCGACCGGGGATCGTCGGGATGGCAACTGACCGAGGCCGGCCGGCGTCTGGTGCCGTACGCAGAAGCGGTCGAATCGACTCTGTTGGCTGCACTCGACGCGACATCGTCCGCTGGATCCGGCAGTCTTCACGGCACTGTCCGGATTCTCACCCCGGACGGCTTCGGCGCCTATGTGTTGGTTCCGGGACTGGGCATGGTGCGCGACAGACACCCTGACCTGTTCACCGAGCTGCGTACGTCGACCACGCACGATCTGGTGACCGGTCGCGACTTCGACCTCGCAGTCACTCTCGAAAGGCCGTCACCACGATCGGTGTCCGTCAGCAAGCTGGCCAACTACGACCTGCGTCTTTATGCATCATGTCGCTACCTCGACTCGCACAGTGCCATCGAGTCCCTCGACGACCTCGAGGACCACACGTTGGTGTGGTACGTGAACGCCATCTTGGACGTCGAGCCGCTACGTCGACTCGAGCGTCTCCTGCCCGAAGATCGCGCGCAAGTCCAGACGAACAACATCACCGGCCACTATCAGGCGGTCAGGTACGGAGTGGGTATCGCACCGCTCCCGACCTACATCGGTAATGCCGACCCCGATCTCGTGCCCGTACTCCCGGACAAGTTCGTGGCCGAGAGAACCTATTGGTTGGTTGTTCCGCGAGAACTGGCTCGCCTGGCACGGGTGCAGGCCGTCATCGAGATTCTTCTCGACATCGTCAGCGAGAATCCGGATCTGAGGGCGCCGGGCCAGGGCGGTGATTCACGCTGATTCGCGTGCCGCTCGGATGGCTGTGGCGGTGGAAGGACGCCTCCGGCATCTTGTCTGTCTTGGGAACGGACGGACCAGGACGGTGTGGGAATACCGGGCAGCTCTTCACTTTTCAGCCTTCGGTCTTCGGACCGTCCATTCGGCCGATCCTACCGATCGATAGGATGGTAAGTCAATGGTCCATAACTGTCAGTGATCGTCTCCAGATGGTGGTTTGACCTCTCATCTGAGATAAACAACCTGCATGATCTGTGCTTGCGGGTGGTTCATGTCGGGTCGCAGACGCAAATTAGGTAACCTGAGGTAACAACTTGTCGTGGCCGGTGTGTGGCTGCGAAGTGTCTTCGGAAGATTGGATGAGGTCTGTGCTCGTTCAACCGGAGCGACGTAGCAGTCTCGCACGACCCGACGGGGGAGCGCCCTGGCTGGGGCGTAGTTGGACCGACATGCTCAACAGCGACGCGACGTGTCTACCGGAGGCGAGGTCCGGAGCTGAGTCCGTCACGAACGGAGAGACCCATGGGGGCTGAAGCCCGAATCGCACCGACGTCACGTCGGCCGAAAGACCGCAATGTGCAGATCGCGAACAATGCACGCGAGCTGTTCGCACTCAGGGGCTTTCACGCCGTTCGCGTAGACCATATCGCCGAGGCGAGTGGAGTCACCGCGCGTGCGGTGTATCGGCACTTCAAGAACAAGCAGGAACTCCTCGCCCGCATCATCGATGAGGATCAACAGCGTTGGATCGACGCTCTGGATTCGATCTCAGAGGTCGAGTCGGATGAGGATCTGGCCCGGCATCTCGACTACCTGGCGCGTGTCGGTATCGAAAGTCGCCGGCTGTCGGTGCTGTGGCAGCGTGAAGCGCGCCATCTGGACGAGGATGATTTCCGAACCGTACGAAGCAGGGCAGTGTGGATCTCGGACAACGTTGCCGGTCGACTGATCCGTCCGTGCCACCCCGGCCTCGGCGCGTTCGCAACCGATGTTCGCAGTTGGGCGGTTGTCAGCGTCTTGACCAGCCCGGCGTTCTACGACAGCGCGCTTTCGCGGTCTCGTCTCGCTACCGTGATGGCAACGGCATGCGAACGGATCATCGCTGCGCCGACAGTCGAACCTGTGCGTCGCCGGGAGACGCCGACTGTCGAGAACGTGCCGATGGCGCGGCGCGAACAGTTGCTTGCGGCCGCGGCGGCAGCCTTTCGTCGCAGTGGATATGCCGGCGTCAGCATCGACGATATCGGAGCGGATGTCGGGTTCGCCGGTCCGGCGATCTACCGGTACTTCAAGACCAAATCGAGCATCCTCGTCGCATTGATGGAGCGATTCGCCGAGTGGCGAGCATTGGAGGTCGTTCGAGCGCTGCGCACCTCCATTGATCCGGCCGAAGTGTTGTCCGCGTTGATTTCCGGGTACGTGCGTCTCGGAATCGAGGCCGTGGATCTCCTCGCCGTGGCACTGACCGAAGGGCACTACCTTCCAGACGAGGATCGTGAGCGCTTCGAGCGGATCAATGACGATTTTGTCTCCGAGCTGCGCCGGTGGTACTCCTCGGTCCGGCCGGATGTCGACCCGGCGGCCGCGCAGTCGCTCGTGAGCATCGCGGTCACCGTGGTGCACGACTTGGTGCGGATTCCCCATTTCCTCTGCTCCCCGGACTTCGAATCCGAGCTCGATCGGGTAGTGCGTGCCCTGTTTGCAGACTGATGTCGACCGGCGTGCTGGGACGCGTGGGTCAGGCACGCCTCTGCCTTCCGATCTGTAGGTCTGTTTTCGAACCGGACCCTTCTCCCGCTCTCGACCGGTCGGAGCACCGGAGTTGGAGACGACCGCCTGGTGGGCCGTACGTGACAGATCGGCGTCGACGTCGTCCATATTGGTGTGTTCGGACCTGAGGGCGTAGTCGACGTCGGTCGGATGCCGGCCAGGTCCCGACTGTGTCGTTCGGATCGGAGGACCTGCCGAGGTTCCGAAAACTGCTCGAGCGCAGTGTTTATCGCCATGAGCGAGTATTCGGTGACCTCGGGCTCGAACGTCGAGCTCGCACAGTGGAGCAACGCATCCATCTACTTCAACAGTGACGGCACGGGTGCTGGGGTTGTCCGACCCGAGCGCCCGTGCCATCACATCACTGTGTTCAGGTGCGGACGAAACCGGCGTAACCGTTTTCTGCCGCCTCCTGGTTCTTCTTCAGGTACTGGACCAGACCACCGGGATAGGCCAGCAGTTCCCGCTTCTTACCGGGCACATTGGCATTCATGTACCAGGAGTCCGCGAGCGGGAAGATCGTGGCGGCGGTGACTTCCTCGAAGTGCTGCTGCCACTCCTTCTCGCCCTCCGGCGTCGCTTCGATCCGGGTCAGGTCCCGCTCACGCATACTGACCAGGCAGTCGATCACCCAGTCTCCTTCGAGCTCTGCACAGGTCGGTCCGTTACAGAAAGCCGACGGGCTCTGCGGTCCGTAGACGAAGAGGATGTTCGGAAAACCCGAGGTGGCACGGCCGAGGAAGGTGTGAACACCGTTCGCGTAGGTCTCGCCGAAGGTCTCACCGTTCGTGCCGACGATGTCGATGTCGCAGAGGCCACCGGTGAACGAGTCGAACCCGGTCGCCAGGACGATGACGTCGAATTCGCGCTCGACACCATCAGCGGTGACGATGCCGTTCTCGTAGATGTGATCGATGCGGTTGTCGTTGACGTCCACGAGCTCGACGTTGTCTTGGTTGAAGGCTTCGTAGTATGTGTACTCCAGCGGGCATCGCTTGGAGCCGAAGGGATACGGAGGCTCGGTCGGAACCAACTTCTCGGCGAGGACGGGATCCTTGATCCGGCCGCGGGTTTTGTCGCGCCAGAAACGGTAGATTCGGTTACTGACCTCGACGTCGAAGAACAGATCGGCGTAACCGCCCAGCCAGATCTGCAGGCCTCCTTCGGCGTACAGCTTCTCGAGTCCTTCGGTGAACTCCTCGTCGGTCATCTCGGCTGTCGGTTTGTAGACCAGATCGTAGGCGAGACCACCGAATGTCTGGTTGCGGAACTCGAAGAACTTCGGGTAGCTCTTGCGTAGCTCCTCGTTCGCGGCATGATCGAGCTTGGCCGAATACATCGGTAGCGTCATCGACGGCGTGCGTTGGAAGACCGTCATCGACTCCACCTGCGGGGCGATCGATTGGATGACCTGTACACCGCTGGCGCCGGTTCCGATCACCGCGACGCGCTTGCCGCGCATATCGTAGCCCTTGGGCCACTCGGCGGTGTGGAAGATGTCGCCCTTGAAGGTGTCGCGCCCAGCGATGTTCGGGATGAGCTTCTTGGAACCCGTACCGAGCATCGGAAGGAAGAACCGTGCCCGGGTCAGAAAGGTTTCACCGGTATTCTCGTTGCGGGACTCGACAACCCACTGATCGTGACTGGTGTCGAATCGGGCTGCGACCACGCGAGTGCTGTAGCTGATCTCCGGACCGAGTTCGAGCTTGTCGACCACGAAGCGGAAGTACTCCTGCAGTTCCTCCTGACCGGGGAACATCTCCGACCAGTCCCACTCCTTCCAGATGCGCTCGTCGGAAAACTGGTACGCCGTGGCCTCGGTATCGACCCGGGCGCCGGGGTACTGATTCCAGTGCCAGACACCGCCGGCCTCGGGGCCTGCTTCGTACAGCTTCACCGTGAACCCCAACGCGCGCAGGCGTTCGAGCGCGTAGACGCCGGCGAACCCGCCGCCGACTACCAGTACGTCGAGCTCCTCGGTTACGGGACGAGTGTCCTCGAGTAGGGAGACCATTGTGTATTCCTTTCGCACCTTGGATCTGAAGCCTCGGGCTGTTCGATTCATTTGATCGATCGCTGGTCTGGACAAAGTCGATGTCGGACGCCGCAGCGGGCACCCTTCGATGCCCCGAGTTCACGAATGTCATCGAGCGCTAACGCACACTCTCCGAATGGGACGATGGTGCCCTCGTCGTCAGAATATGTCAAGGATCACTAATTTGTGTTCGCGATGATCTGGTGCGCGGGCGTACAAAGCGCGTACATGTGACCTCTATGAAAAGAGGTGTTCCACAGAAGTGTTGATCAGGTCGAGTGGGGGAATCGACGGTCTCAGGCTCGGAGTGCGGATGGTACGACGTTTGCTGATGGAAACCGACGCTAACTTCATTGAGCTCATGCTCGATTCGCAGATGCCGAGGTGGCGACCGGTGTTCACCGGGACGGTGAGAGGCCTTGCGCCAGGCGTGACCCGCGTAGGTTGTGCCGAGTCGACCCGTGATGGTGCCGGATGGGATGCGTCGGCCTGCCCCGGATTTCTTCGCGCCCGCCGCGTATCGCCGATGCGTCAATGGTTGGTCTTCCGCCGGTCGGCCTCGTCGATGCTCTGCACAACCTCCAGATATCGTTCGGAGGGCATGGACGCTGATCGGTTCGCCGTGTCCGACGAGTGATTCATGGTTCTCTGCAAGGTGTCCGAGATTTCGACGGGCCGAGGATGGTCGTAGGTGTGCAGCGAGACGGATCGTCGCAGGCTGCGAGTGAGGACCGCTGGCGTCGGTCGCGGGACACGCCTCTTCGATGCCGAACGTGTGCCGTTGCGTGACCGGCGAGCGGTGCACTTCTCGGGTCGAGGTGAGGGGTTCGGATCGGGAGATCTTCTCAGCCTTCGGTGACTTGTTGTCACTGGTGGGACGGAGTTGGTTTGCGAATCGCTGCTGGCGGGGGCAGGTTCTCGACGATTATCGGGTGCCACTGGTCCTTTGCGGGTCGCTTTGGGTGTCTGCGTCGACATGGGGGGATCCATTGTGTAGTGCCGCGCGAGGGCTTGTAGTTAGTAGCCCTTGACATCGTACTGTGACATGGGTCACGCTGTGTGGGAGGTTGTGGTGGGGGTCGGGGCGGTCTGGTGAGGAAGGGGCGACCCGACCGATGGCTGCATGTGTCACTGCGCGGCCTGCTCTGGTGCGCTGCGTGTCCGACGTGGATATTGCGGCCCATAGGCGAAAGATTCTGGGCAAACAGGCATTCCGATCCGGAGCTAGGTGTGCGGAGATGTCGGCGGCATCTGCGCCCCGGCTCGGGGCGAGAGATTAGTGCCCGTTGACAAATCACCGATAAGGTCCATAGTGTGCTCTCATCTCACGAGGCAAGCGACCTGTTCGAGATTAGCGTTCATAGACTTCATGTCGGCAGCTCGGGGCTTGCTCACGGTGTTCAGAACAGGATGGACCAGCATGGAAACGTTCGAGTTTATCGAGTTCGAGGAGTCCGGCCCGACTGCGACGGTCTGGCTCAATCGCCCGCCGGCCAACGCGGTCAGCCAGGACATGTACGTCGAACTGAAGCAGTTCTTCGATAATGTCGACAAGTACCTTCCCGACGCGCGTGTCGTCGTCGTCGCAGGCCGCGGCAAGCATTTCTGCGGTGGCAACGACCTGGAAGAATTCAAGACCCTGTCGCCGGAGAACTCGCCCGCACGCATGAAGCAGGTACGCGAGGCCTTCTTCTCGATCCGGGACAGTGCGAAGCCGACGGTGGCAGCGGTGCAGGGTGCGGCGGTCGGTACGGGCCTGTGTATTGCAGCCTCGTGTGACCTGGTCGTGGCTGCGGAGAACGCGCGATTTTCATTGCCGGAAGTGAACGTGGGGGTTATGGGTGGCGCCAAGCATCTCTCGCGTCTCGTCCCACAAGGCATGGTCCGCTTGATGCATCTGAGTGGTGACATGGTGCCGGCCGCAGACATTTACAAGTTCGGTGGGATCGTCGAGGTCGTGCCGAACGACGAGCTGATGACTCGCGCCCAGGCACTCGCCGATTCACTTGCTCGACACAGCCCGGCCGCGTTGCGCTTCGCGAAGCTGAGTATGAACACCGTCGAGTACATGGACCTCGAGTCCGGTTACGAGTACGAGCAGTCGCTCACCGGTGAACTGTCCGGTTACGAGGACTCCAAGGAAGCAGTCAACGCCTTCCTCGAACGTCGTACTCCCCACTACACGGGCAGGTGACCACGATGACGACGGATCTGGCCGAATATCGGTCCGGGGTCCGCGCGTGGTTGGCCGACGCGGACATTCCCACCGTTCCCCTCGATCTCGACGAGCGATTCGATGTTCTGCGCGACTGGCAGCGAGCGCTGTTCGAAGCCGGAGGGCTGGGCATCAGCTGGAGCAAGGAGGCCGGCGGCCAAGGGTTGTCCCATCTGCACCAACTGGCGTTCGCTGAAGAGCTGGCTTATGCCCGGGCGCCGATGCCTATCGGTCTGATCGGCCTCGACGTAGTCGGACCGTCGATCGACGAGTTCGGCCAGCAGTGGCAGAGAGAAGAACTCCTACCGAAGCTGCTCTCCGGTGAGCACATCTGGTGCCAGGGCTTCTCCGAACCCGAGGCCGGGTCGGACCTTGCCTCGCTGCGCACCCGGGCCGTGCTCGACGGTGACGAGTTCGTGATCTCCGGACAGAAAGTATGGACCAGCTGGGCGCACAAGGCGCAATGGTGTGCGCTGCTCGTTCGTACTGACCCTGCTGCACACAAGCACGCCGGAATCAGCTACCTGCTAGTGGATATGTCCACGCCGGGAATCACGCCGAAGCCCCTTGAGCAGATGACGGGCGACCGCGAATTCTGTGAGGTCTTCTTCGACGAAGTGCGCGTTCCGCGGCGGAATCTTGTCGGAGAGCTCAACGGCGGTTGGGCTGTTGCGACGCACACTCTCGGTATCGAGCGTGCTGCCTACACGTTGCGCCGGCGAGTCGATTACGAAGTCGCGTTCGAAGACGCCGTCGCTGCGCTTCGAGATCATGGGCTTCCCGCGCCGGAAACCGGGCTCGGACGCCGTGTACGCATAGCGATCGGCAAGGCGCACGTTGCATTGAAAGTCCTGAGCGCGCAAACGCAGAAAACGGTCGCGCGACTCACTGCGGGACAGGTCCCGACTCCGGAGGATTCCGTCGATAAGCTTCTGCTCAACGAGGTCGAGCAGATAGTTTTCGGGGAGATCGCCGAGCTTCTCGGTCCATACCGGGCCGTCGAGGAAAGTCGGCCGTTGGGGCTGGCATCAGATCGGTGGGCACATGACCACCTCTATTCGCGGGCGACCTCCATCTATGGCGGCACCTCTCAGATTCAGCGAAATATCATCTCGGAACGACTGCTAGGACTCCCTCGTGGCTGACGACACCACTACTGCAGAACTGGCCAACAGCCTGGAAGACTTCCTCGCACGCAGTTACGATTCCGCCACCCGACGCGCAGTGCTCTCGGAGAGGAGGGTCACCGAGCTCGGTGGTGTTCTCGGCGAGATGGGAGTGTTCGCTACCTCTGTACCCGAGGTGTTCGGCGGGCTGGGGCTTCCGATGGCGTCGCTCGGACCGTTGTTCACCCTGTACGGCAGGTACCTGGTACCGGGGCCATTGCTGGAGAACTCGCTACTTCCAGCTGTTCTGGCCGCTGATGCACCGGAGACCGCCCGCGCAGCGTTCAAGGCAGCGATGAGCGGTGACGGACAGTTGGCCCTCGTCGATCCGCACGCCACCGGAGACTGGGACGGCGGATCGATCACCGTCCGCAACGGCAGACTCTTCGGACGCTGTCACCTCGTTCGGTTCGGTGGTGATGCGACGCAGCTGGTCGTCGTTTCGGATGATCAGCAGTTATGGCTCGTCGATCCCCATGCGGGAGGCGTCGAGATGATCCAGGCCGATGCCAACGCAGATCCGCTCTCGTCTTTCGCTTCGGTTGGTCTGGACGACGTCGCCGGCACGCCGCTCGCTGATCCGTCTGCAGCGCCGAGGCTGATCGAAGAGATCCGTTCGTGGGTCAGAACGCTCGTCGCATGTGAGTTGAGTGGAATCGCCGCCCATTGCTTACGCACCACAATCGATTATGCGAAGGAGCGTGAGCAATTCGGTCGCCCGATCGGGTCTTACCAGGCGATCAAGCACATCATCGCCGATATGCATGTACATGCCGCCTCGGTCCGGAATCTCTGCGATTCCGTACTCGCGGACTTGGTGAACAGCGAGGCGCCGACAGCGGTCGACGCAGCTGTGCTGAAGGCGCACGCTTCCAAGGTGGCCGTCGAGGTCTGCCAGGACGCGATCCAGGTGCACGGTGGAATCGGATTCACCGCCGAGGTCGATCTGCACTGGTTCTACAAACGAGCGCTCGCCCTACGGCCCTGGTACGGCGATACCCGGGCATTGGAAGAGATGGTCGGTGCGGCAGCATTGGCGCAGACCACAGAACACGCAAGCACGGCGAAGGCGGTCTGATGATCCCACGAGGTGGAAATGTCGCTCCCACTAGCGACTACGTGGCGTCCGGGGATTGGGACGGCGCCTTCATCGACGACTATCTGGCGACCGCAGCCGCCGCGGTACCGGACCGGATGGCACTCGCCGAGCCAACCCGATCGTTGACCTTCGCCGAGTTCGACGCAGCAGTGAACGCGTTGGCAAGCGCCTTGCAAGCGCATGGCATTGCGCCTGGCGATGTCGTCTCGTGGCAGTTACCGAACTGGATCGAAGCGTGCGTGGTCCATCTGGCTGCCATACGTATCGGTGCTGTGAGCAACCCGATCATCCCGATCTACCGGCATACCGAGACCGCGTTCATTCTGCGGCAGTCCGCTTCGAGAATCGTCTTTGTCCCGTCGGTCTTCCGGAACTTCGACTACGCGGCGATGGCCTGCGAGATCGCTCGTGAACTGGACGAACCACCTACCGTCGTAGTAGTCGGTGAGGGGAGCCCAGCCGGCGGCATTCGGTACGACGCCTTCGTCGACGGTGCGGAAAAGCCGAACCGTGTCGACCGCTCACCGGACGATGTGGTGCTACTGCTGTACACCTCGGGAACCACATCCGATCCCAAGGGCGCGATGCACAGCCACAACACTCTCAACTACGAGAACCGCAGCATCGCCGACCTTCTCGAACTGAGCGAATCCGATGTGATCTTCATGCCGTCGCCGGTCGGACACATCACCGGAATCCTGTACGGGATCCAGCTACCACCGATGCTGCGCAGCGGCGTGGCACTGCTCGATGTCTGGAGTCCGCAGGCGGGCATGCGTCTGATCGACGAGTACCGCTGCACCACGACGGTCGCTGCGACTCCGTTCCTGCACGGGATCGTCCACGACCCGTCCGGCTCGTCACATGACTTCTCCTCGATGAGGAACTTCCTTTGTGGTGGCGCCGATGTTCCCCCTGACCTGGTCATCGAGGCCACCGACACCCTTGATGCACTGGTTGCGCGTGTCTACGGATCGACGGAGTTTCCGACGGCATCGGCCGGCAAGCGCAACGATCCCTTGACCAAACGAGCAACGACAGATGGCCGAGCAATCAAGTCTGCGGAGATCCGAATTGTCGACGACGACATGCAGGACGTGACCCCAGGGATTCCCGGCGAGATTCTGCTGCGCGGGCCGGAGATGTTCCTCGGATATCTCGACAACCGGCTCAACGACAGTGCGTTCACCGCGGACGGTTGGTTCCGCAGCGGTGACCTCGGACGTCTCGACACCGAGGGCTACCTCGAGATCGTCGGCCGCAAGAAGGACATCATCATCCGCGGCGGCGAGAATCTCAGTGCCAAAGAGGTAGAGGACCACCTATTCGCCCATCCGATGATCGCCGACGTCGCGGTCGTCGGATCGCCGGATCCCGTCCTCGGAGAACGAGTCTGCGCGATCGTTGTACCGGAGCCCGAAGTCGACATCGAGCTCGAGCATCTCACCGGATGGTTGATCGAACGCAACATCGCACGGCAGAAGCTCCCGGAAAGCCTGATCGTCGTCGACGAGTTGCCGCGGACGGCAAGCGGGAAGATCCAGAAGTTCAAATTGCGGGAGCTCGCGGCGGACCGCGCCAAAGGCACAGTGCACCGTTGAGTGGACCCGACACACCGGACACAAGCCCCCTTCATTCCTCGAGCAATGACCATCGCCGCGAATCCCTCGCGGCGGGATGGAGAACATCATGAGAGAGCACCGCTCGGCCGTTTTCTCGACCGGTCACCAGTTCCTCGAAGGTCTTCGTTGGCACCATGGCAAGCTCTGGGCCAGTGATTTCTTCAGCAAGACGGTGAAGACGTTCAACGCCGACGGTTCGTACACGGACGTCGCCGAGGTCGAAGGCTCGCCATCGGGACTCGGCTTCCTGGATGACGGTTCGGTCCTCGTCGTGTCACAGATGGATCGAACCGTCGTGCGGATCGAGCCTGACGGTACACAGTCGGTGCACGCTGACTTCAGCCAGTACGCCGGCGGCATCGGCAACGACATGATCGTCACAGGCAAAGGTGATGCGTACGTCGGAAACTTCGGTTTCGCTCTGGGGGAGGAAGACCCGAAGACAACACGCTTGGTCCATGTGTCTGCAGACGGCTCCGTCAACCCCGTCGGTGGTGAGGTTCTGTTCCCGAACGGCATGGCGATCACCCCGGACAGAGTTCTTCTCACCGCCCAGACATGGCGGCACTGCATCACGGCGTTCGACATCCAGGAAGACGGAAGCCTGGTCAACGAACGAATCTGGGCCCAGCTCGACGATTCCGTTCACCCGGATGGCATCGCACTCGACGCTGACGGCGGTGTGTGGTTCGGCAACGCGTTGACCCTCGAGTCGGACAGTGGCTTCTACCGAGTTGTCGAGGGAGGAGAGATCACCGACAGGGTTGCGATCGATGGGGCCTGGTCGGTCACCTGTGCATTCGGCGGTGACGATCTCCGCACCCTGTGCATGGCGTGCAATGTGACCACGCTCGAGGAGTTTCACGACGGCAAGTCGACTTCGGTAGTCGCGACTGCGAACGTCGGTTACAAGGGCAGCCCGGCAATGTGAGTAGGACTGCCGCAGAAGTATCGGGTCCAAGGGCTGATCTCGGCCGAGTCGACCCCGGTGCTTATGCGGCTCTTCGCAGTTAGCAGTGGCATTGGTGCCGGCTGGATGCGACCCGACGTGATCGACGAGTGCAGGCCCAGCGTACCCGGCGGCGTTGGTTCTCCGGGGTACGGAATCCGAACGCGATGCGGCCGACGTGTTTGACGATGCGGTTGTAGCCTTCACTGCGCGCATTCGACAGGCCGGTGGTGATCGCCAGGATCATCGGTTCTTGCCACGCCGAGATGGTCGTCGTCAGCTTGCCGATCTCCGGGACCCGGCACGCCGCGCAGAACGTGTAGAACCGATACAGTCTGTCCCGGATCTCATGGCGAAGGCCACCACGGTCGGTGCAGCGCAACACATCGCGCAGCAGTTCCTTCGCTATCCATCCGGCGGCGATGTCCCCGTGCGGATCCGCGGCGGTCAGCTTCTCGAACAGGGCCGATCGTTGCTCATCGGTTAGGCGCTCCGCGGCCCGCAACAGCCGTCGTCGATTGATCCATTCGACATCGCTCGTGCGGCCGCGCCGACCCCGCTCGGCCTGGGTGACCCGGCGTCGGACGGTATCGACCATCTCGTTGGCCTTCTTGACCAGGTGGAACCGGTCCACCACCAGCTGCGCGTGCGGCAATGCCTCGCGCACCGCCTTTTGCGTA